>NZ_JBNNML010000001.1:0-564409 GCF_050272735.1 Peribacillus sp. NPDC046944 | reverse complement strand
CGGAGGTATACCCAAGTTCGGCTGAAGGGATCGGTCTTGAAAACCGACAGGGGAGTCAAATCCCGCGGGGGTTCGAATCCCTCTACCTCCTCCATTTTTTTAAAAAGCAACAAGTTGTTTTAAAGCAACCTTACATATTAGGAAGTAAAAAAACAGTATTCATGAAAACTTGATGCAAAATGATTCATTATTACCGTCGCGGGGTGGAGCAGTCCGGTAGCTCGTCGGGCTCATAACCCGAAGGTCGCAGGTTCAAATCCTGTCCCCGCAATCATTAGGTCCCGTGGTGTAGCGGTTAACATGCCTGCCTGTCACGCAGGAGATCGCGGGTTCGATTCCCGTCGGGACCGCCATTTTTTAGGCTCAGTAGCTCAGTCGGTAGAGCAAAGGACTGAAAATCCTTGTGTCGGCGGTTCGATTCCGTCCTGAGCCACCATTACAATTTCATATTACGGCGATTGTGGCGAAGTGGTTAACGCACCTGATTGTGGTTCAGGCATTCGTGGGTTCGATTCCCATCAGTCGCCCCATTTCGCGGGTGTAGTTTAGTGGTAAAACCTCAGCCTTCCAAGCTGATGATGAGGGTTCGATTCCCTTCACCCGCTCCAATATGGGCCTATAGCTCAGCTGGTTAGAGCGCACGCCTGATAAGCGTGAGGTCGATGGTTCGAGTCCATTTAGGCCCACCATATTTTATTGTTCCGCAGTAGCTCAGTGGTAGAGCATTCGGCTGTTAACCGAACGGTCGTAGGTTCGAGTCCTACCTGCGGAGCCATGGGGAAGTACTCAAGAGGCTGAAGAGGCGCCCCTGCTAAGGGTGTAGGTCGCGCGAGCGGCGCGAGGGTTCAAATCCCTCCTTCTCCGCCATTCGGCCCGTTGGTCAAGCGGTTAAGACACCGCCCTTTCACGGCGGTAACACGGGTTCGATTCCCGTACGGGTCATAAAAAGAAGCATACTTATGTATGCTTCTTTTTTTATGACTGTTTTTTCTTGAAGAGATGCGACAAGGTTGATGCAGTCTATTTACTTATTATAGATGTATTTAATCAATCCGATGTTTAATAAAGCTAATTCTATCTATTTAACCGATTGCGTAATGTGCATTCCTACCATAATGATCACTCCTATTCCTACTAATACTCTATCAATGTTAAGTTCGCTGAAGGCTGTGCAACAAAATAGCCTATTCCCCCCAGTGAAACAAACATTTCAGCAGCAATTACACCAACTAAGGACTGCCCGATTCCTAGACGTAATCCAGATACAATTTGGGGTAAAGAACCTGGAAGAGCGACCGTAAGGAAAGTTTGAAGCTGAGAAGCTCCGAAATTTGTACCATCCAGTGATTAGTCAGACGCCTATCCCTACGAAAGCAGCTAGAATGAATCCTACGAAAAAATTCTTAAGTGTGAATGCCAAATTTTCCAAAAGTACACCGCTTACAGCTAGTTGATATCCGACCTGTACCATTTGCAATGGAGAACTTAAAAATATAGGATTGATTACTCTAAATTGATAGAGTAACTCCCAAAAGATGAGTACACTTAAGAAGCTAATCAAACCTATATAGGGTGGTCAGCTACATCGTAGGAGTCTTTTTTCTATAAGTTTGATGTTTCCCTCTATAAAGGAAGAGACCTTTTATTAGGATGGGCATATAATATGTCTTCCGTCACTGAACGGTATCTTAATTTATAGAATATATAGGAGCCTGTAATCCTTTTACAAAAAAAAAGACCGCAAGTAAATTCAGAAGAATTTCTTGCGGTCTTTTTATATTTCACTCTTTACTCGAGATTTGCGTGTCGGCCATACATTTTATTCGTATCCAATCCCTTTTTATCCATTATCCTTAAAATGACGCTATCGAAGAAAAGTAAGAGAGTCTGCTCAAATAGAGAGCCCATCGGTTGGATTGTTTGGTAATGACCTTCCGACTGGTCTTTTGTTGAACCAGGCAACTTTATTGAGAAATCCGCCAATTTTCCAATGGTCGATTCGGGGGAAATTGTTACGGTCGCAATGGTTCCACCGATATTCGTTGCTTTCTCTGCTATGGAAATCAAACTTTTTGTTTCTCCCGAACCGGTTCCAAGGATTAAAAGGTCATCTTTTTCGAAGGTGGGGGTGACGGTTTCACCTAATACATATGCATCTATCCCCATATGCATCATTCGCATGGCAAAGGATTTACCCATCATCCCGGATCTTCCTGCACCTGCTACAAAAACTTTCTTTGCTTCAAGAATCCCATTAACCAGTTGTTCAGCTTCTTCGTCAGCTATTAAGTCTACTGAACGACTTAGCTCTTGTATGATTTTAGCCATATATTGTGAAGTCTGCATGTTAAATATTAGCCTTGTTTAATTAATTCTTGTATTTGGGCAGCTGTCCCTTTAATATCGGCTTGTCCAGTGATGCCTCCGCCAACAATGATAAGGTCAGGTTGTACTTTAATGACTTCCGGAAGTGTATCTAATTTTATGCCGCCTGCAATAGCCGTTTTTGCATTCTTTACAACGCGTTTAATGGTTTGAAGGTCCTCAAAAGAGTTTTTTCCAACAGCTTGAAGATCGTAGCCAGTGTGCACACAGATATAGTCGACGCCAAATGCATCCAATTCTTTCGCACGTGTTTCAAGATCTTTCACAGCGATCATATCAACAAGGATTTTTTTGCCTTGTTTTTTAGCTTCTTCAACAGCCCCTTTGATGGACATGTCTTCAGCTGCACCAAGAATCGTGATGATATCAGCGCCAGCTTCAGATGCCTTCATCACTTCGTAACCGGCTGCATCCATAATTTTAAGGTCAGCTAATACTTTTAAAGAAGGGAAAGCTTCTTTCATTTCTTTAACAGCCCGAAGCCCTTCATTAATAACTACCGGTGTACCGATTTCTACGATATCTATATATTCTTCCACCTGTTTAACCAATTCAATTCCTTCTTGAATGTTTACTAAGTCCAATGCCAATTGTAATTCCATTTATCCTTCACTCCCACTAGTATGTTTTAGTATGTTGCACAGTAAGTATGTACCTCTCACGTTCATTCAATGCACAGCAAGAAAATCATCTTGACTATACAATGTATCATATACTAAGTATAATATTTTTGTTAGTACGCACTTTTATTATACATAGTGTTAAAAAGTATACCATGGGATACAGGATTCTAAATATGGAGGTAATTCAGATGACAAGGCTAGAGAATAAAACATTCAATTGTGAGAAGGAATTGACCCTTTCTGTTATTGGGGGAAAATGGAAGATGCTTATTTTATGGCACTTAGGCAAGCAGGGGACCAAGCGTTTTGGTGAATTGAAGGCACTTATGCCGGGCATCACTCAAAGAATGCTGGTTAACCAGCTTCGAGAGCTGGAAGAAGATCTTATTGTTCATCGCGAGGTCTATCCAATCGTACCTCCCAAAGTGGAATACTCTCTGACAGAACAAGGAGAAAGCCTGATGCCGATTCTTGATTCGATGTATAATTGGGGTAAAAATTATATGGAGAATGTCGTTGGAGGGCAAGAAGATAGTAAAGAGAGTATCAAGTAGAAAAGGAGTTCTTTTAAGCATTATAAGGATAGCATTAAAAAAGTGCTGACCCCGTACAAAGTTCTGTACAAGGTCTGGCACTTTTTTATTTTTCATCTATATAGCTGTCTTTCTTCTTGTAAGGGATATCGCCCATTTTAGAATCAATCTTCCGGTCATCGAGCATGTCTTCGTATTCTTCTTTGTTCTCGTTGGATACGACTTGACGATTTTTTCCTTCTATATCATTGGCAGCATATCCTTCATAGTCTTCAGGGAATGTCTCGGTATCGTCTTCTGTATCATAAAGTTCGTTATAGCTTGTGCGATTATGCTGATAGTCTGCCGGAGTGTCTGATGTTCCGAATTGAGCTACTTCACCGAAACTGTCCTCTTTGACCGTATTTTCGTCGTCTGTATCTGAATGGCGCCTGTTCTCAAAGTTATCTCCCTTAGAAGGGATCAGGATATCTTCCTCGGCTGGCCTATATTCATCGGTCACGTCGTCATGGACTTTTTGTTCTGGTGTATGCTCGATACAATATAAGGTGGAAGGAACCACTTCAAGCCGTTCATATGGGATATCTTTGCCGCACTCCTTACAAACACCGTATGTTCCTTCTTTTATGGCTTCTAGGGCAAGATCGATTTTTCCGATTTCCTCTTCCGCGTGCTCATTGATGGCTTGATATCTTTCCTTGTCGAAAAGCTCGGTGCCTAAGTCGGCGGGGTGATTATCATAGGAAGAGATTTCGCCGGAAAAGTCGGTTTGTGCCTGTTTGGTCACGGTCTCATCATTCTTGATTCTTTGTTGAAGCTGCTCTTTTTCACTCAACAGCTCTTCTTTTAATTTCAAGATTTGTTTTTCGGTCGCCATTGGTTTCCTCTCCTTTTATCAGTACGATTATTGTTTATCGTTGTTTTTGTGTAGTTATTAGTAAGTACCCGAATCAGAGGGATGGGAAACAATAAAAAACCCCATGCACCATGCACGGGGTTTAAAGCTTTGTGTTTATTGAATGAAATAATGGATCAGTAAACCGATGAACATCAGCAAACCGAAGAACGTATTCGTTTGTGCCGTAGCTTTCATGGCTGGCACCATTGTGATGGCTTCCGTTTTACCTGCAAAGCCCTTGATGGCAGTCAGGGCCTTCGGAATGCTTAGGAAAGAAAGCAGGATCCAAGGCGTTACGTCTCCCAAGAGGATCAGTCCGACAACCCACACATAACAGAAGGCAAACATGACGGACATGAAAGTTAGTGCATTTTTCCTTCCCATAACGACAGGCATCGTTTTGCGGCCATGGGCTTTATCGCCGTCATGGTCCCGGAGGTTATTCGATAGATTGATCAACCCGACAAGAACACCGCTTGGTACGGCAATCAGGATGGCCAAGGAAGAAACCGTACCGGTCTGGATGAAGTAGGCGATCAAGATGATCAAGAAGCCCATGAATAGACCGGAAAAAAGTTCCCCGAATGGCGTGTATGAGATCGGCAGTGGACCTCCGGTATAGAGGTAGCCGACCAGCATGCAAACAAGGCCGACCGCGGCAATCCACCAAGATGAAGCGGCGCAAATATAGATTCCTAGTAAAAGGGAGATTCCGTACATGCTAAGGGCCAAGGTCATGATCAGTTTCGGGGTCATGCCATGACGGACGATACCGCCACCGATGCCGACCGATTCCTCGGTATCAAGGCCCCTTTTGAAATCATAGTATTCATTAAATAAGTTCGTTGCGGCTTGAATAAGGATGCTTGCGATCATCATGGCCGCAAATAATACCCAATTTACGTCATCCTCCAACAGGGCAATGACGGTTCCCAGCAAAACGGGAACAAACGCTGCAGTAAGTGTATGTGGACGAATTAACTCCCACCAGATTTTCCAGGTACGTTTAAGGGGAAGCTCGTCGTATTCTGTGTGCATTATTTCTCTCCTCAAAAATCATGATCAGTACCTTAAAATTATAACAAAGATTGAATTTGTTCACAAAAGGATATCCTATAAAAATATAGGAAAAGTGTCGCCGAGTGTCAAAGGGATTTGATGAACCAGGACTTCCAAATTAAAGGAGATGCTACATCATTATCTAAGAATCATATAATAAGGAAATAAGCAGGAACGCGTTTGTCGGTTCGAGGGTGGTTTAATTGACATGAGGTTAAATGGAGGTGTATCTTTAAATAGGTTAAAAAGCTTTTAAAATGTACGATTTGGGGGGATTTTTTTGGCTATCTCAAAAGAAACTGAACGGTTTCAGGGACTGGCTATGGCCATACAAAAGGCGAAGAACTTGAATGAACAAGTTCTATTCAGTCATATTAAGAAAATAGAGTGCAATAACCCCCTTTCATTTTATCAAGCTGGAAGAGAACGGTATAAGGGTGAGCGCTTCTTCTGGCAGGATCCCGCAAAAGATATAACCATTACTGGTTTAGGCAACGTTAAGAAAATCCAGGCGGCACCAAATGCCGACCGTTATAGAGAAGTTGAAATGAGCTGGATCAAGCTACAGAATGCTGCTGTCACAACAGGAGTGACTGATGTGGATGCGACCGGCCCTTTGCTATTTGGGGGCTTTTCTTTTGATTATGAAACCAACAGTTCGTCCCTATGGAATCAATTTGGGGACAATCTGTTCTATATACCTGCCTTCATGCTATCGATAGTGGAGGGGGAGGCCTACTTAACGACAAACCTACTTTGTTCGCCGGATGATTCAGAAAAACTCTTCATAGATATGATAAACGAAAGGGAAGCATTCCTTACTGAAAACGTGGATGATGGCGAAATACGAACCAATGTCTTTGTTGAACAGAAGGAAGTCGAACCTGAGGCATGGAAGAAGACCGTTGCACGGGCCGTTGAGGAAATTAAGACGACGGATCTTGATAAGATCGTTCTGGCAAGGGAATTGCGCCTTGTGTTTGAACGCTCCATCGATTCGAAACAGGTTCTGGAGCAACTGATTGCCGAGCAGCCGATGAGCTATATTTTCAGTTTGGAGGCAGGCGGTGACTGTTTTGTCGGTGCCACTCCTGAACGATTGATCAAAAAGCAGGGCAATGAAGTCTTTTCAACGTGTCTTGCCGGTTCGATGGGCCGGGGGAAAACCGAAGAAGAGGATACTCGTCTAGGGAATGAACTTCTTTTGGATCAAAAGAATCTACAAGAGCACCAGTATGTCGTTTCGATGATTTCCAATGCTTTTGAGGCCGTATGTGATGAGGTAACCATTCCATCAGGACCGAAGTTGATGAAGAACCGTCATATCCAGCATTTGTTTACACCGGTGAGTGGAACGTGTAAAGCGGATACGACTATTTTCGAGTGTGTCGAGAATCTCCATCCAACGCCGGCATTGGGGGGACTTCCAAAAGAGAAAGCTGTCACACGCATCCGGGAAATAGAAGGTCTCGACCGAGGCTTTTATGCGGGACCACTCGGTTGGGTGGATTCGAAGGGGAACGGGGAATTCGCGGTTGGAATCCGTTCCGCACTATTACAGGACAATGAGGCATCGCTTTTTGCAGGATGTGGCGTGGTAGAAGATTCAACACCGGAAAGTGAATTCCAGGAAACGGGGATTAAGTTCAACCCGATGTTAAGTGCTTTAGGAGGAAAAATGAATGAATGACCGAGATGCATTGACTGCCTATGCTGCTTCATTTGTCGATGAACTGGCACAAAATCGAATGAAGCATGTGGTCGTGAGCCCTGGTTCGCGGTCTACACCTCTCGCTTTATTGATGGTGGAACATCCTGATATTCAGGTACATATTAATGTCGATGAGCGTTCGGCGTCTTTTTTTGCTCTTGGATTGGCTAAGGCATTAAAAGAACCAGTCGGACTTCTTTGCACGTCCGGAACGGCTGCGGCGAACTTTCATCCTGCCGTCATTGAGGCTTTCTATTCAAGGGTGCCCCTGGTTGTCCTGACAGCTGATCGCCCCCATGAACTGCGGGATGTCGGAGCTCCACAGGCCATCGATCAAATCAATCTATATGGAAAGCAAGTGAAGTGGTTTGTCGAGATGGCACTTCCGGAGAGCAGTGATGAAATGATCCGGTATGTGAGGACCATTGGGGCCAGAGCGATAGCGACGGCATCCATGGAACCTTCAGGACCTGTCCACTTGAACTTCCCTTTACGTGAGCCACTCATTCCAGATTTAAAACAAGCCAAGGAATATAGGCAAAGTAAGGAAACGCCGACTGTGATGATCGATAGTGGGATACGCTCACTAACGGCCGCACAATTAGACGGATTGACCTCTACTTTGTCAAAAGCAAAACAAGGCATCATCGTGTGTGGGGAACTTAGGAACCCAGAGATGAAGGATGCCATCATCACATTAGCAGACAAGCTTGGGTTCCCGATACTGGCTGACCCGCTTTCTCAGTTACGGAGCGGCACACATGACAAAGACGCCATCATCGAGGCTTATGATACATTTTTGCGTGATGAAGCTGCCAAGGCTGCATTCCAACCGGATGTCGTGCTTCGATTCGGCTCGATGCCAGTTTCGAAGCCCCTGCTTTTATTCTTGAAAAAACAAAAGCAGGCTTTGACATTGGTCATCGATGGTGGTGCAGGATGGCGTGAACCGGCTGGATTGGCCACGAGCATGATCTATTGTGATGAAGTCGACTTTTGTCATCGCATCGGTGAAAAATTACCTGAAGCAACAGACAGAGACTGGCTTGGTTTGTGGCAATCCATCAATGGAGCGACGAAGAATGCCTTATCTTCCATCCAGGATGAATCGGAGTTGAGTGAAGGAAAGCTCTTTTCCTTACTCCAGGACATGATGCCGGTAGGTTCGACCATATTTGTCGGGAACAGTATGCCTATCCGGGATTTGGATACGTTCTTTTTAAACAACGAGAAAAGCATCAAGACGATGGCGAACCGTGGGGCAAACGGAATTGATGGTGTCGTTTCCACGGCAATCGGGGTGAGCACGGTTACCGAAAATACGGTGCTGGCCATAGGTGATTTAAGCTTTTTCCATGATATGAACGGATTGCTTGCAGCCAAACTGCAAAAGCAGAACATCACGGTCCTGTTGATCAACAATGATGGCGGAGGGATCTTCTCCTTCCTTCCACAGGCGAAAGAAAAGGAACATTTCGAAACGTTATTCGGAACGCCGCACGGACTTGATTTCTCCCATGCTGCTTTGCTTTATGGAGGGAAATATAACAAGGTGCGGAATTGGGATGAATTAAAACAAGTGTTCACGGATTCCTTTGAAATACCTGGATTGAAAATCATTGAAGTGCCTACAGAGCGGGAATCCAATATGCAAACCCATCGAAATTTGTGGAGTTTTGTTTCCCAGGAAATAAAACGGGTGCTTGATGGGGAAATTTCATGAAAATTGTCAGTGGAGATGTCACATATGCTGTTGAAATAGCGGGAAATGGTGAACCTATAGTATGTCTACATGGGTTCACCGGGAACCGGGATACATGGGACTTTCTTGTTCCCATGTTGCAGGACCGCTATTCTTTGATCATGGTTGATATCATCGGCCATGGGGAAACGATGGCGCCTGATGATTTCCAGCGGTATGGGATGGAGCAAGTAGCAAAGGATTTGAAGCTTATTCTAGAGAAATTGAAGCTGCGAAAAGCCCATATCCTTGGTTACTCGATGGGTGGCAGATTAGCATTGGCGTTCTCTTGCTTGTATCCAGAGTATGTTCATACATTGATGCTGGAAAGTTCCTCTCCGGGTCTAAGGACAGAAGAGGAGCGAGAACACCGCAGGGGCAACGATGCGAAGCTTGCCAAGCGAATCCTTGAACATGGCATGGAAGCGTTTGTCGAACAGTGGGAAAACATCCCGTTGTTTGAAACCCAAAAAAGGTTGTCCACAGATATACAAACTGCCATTCGACAGCAACGGCTCGCAAATACACCGATCGGTCTGTCGAACAGCTTGCTCGGCATGGGGACAGGAAACCAACCATCCTATTGGGAAAATCTTGAGACCCTGGATTTTCCCGTGTTGCTTGTGACAGGTGAATTGGATGAAAAATTCTGCCATATCGCTGAAATGATGCAAAGTCGATTGAAAAATGTCGAATGGAAAAAAATTAATGACGTCGGGCATGCAATTCATGTGGAAGATGGGCAAAAGTTTGGTAAAATAATAAATGGGTTTTTAAAGCGAAATTAAGGAGGAAATACGATGACAATTCAATGGGAAACTATTCGTGAATATGACGAAATTTTATACGAGAAGTATAATGGCATTGCAAAAGTATCGATTAACCGTCCGCATGTACATAATGCATTCACGCCAAAGACGACTGCAGAAATGATTGATGCTTTTGCTAGAGCACGTGATGATGCAAGCATCGGTGTTATCATTTTGACAGGTGTAGGCGGAAAAGCCTTCTGTTCAGGTGGAGACCAAAAGGTACGCGGGAATGGCGGATATGTTGGGGAAGATAATATCCCACGCCTGAACGTACTTGATTTACAACGCTTAATCCGTGTGATTCCAAAACCGGTCGTAGCGATGGTTGCAGGTTGGGCAATTGGCGGCGGTAATGTATTGAATGTCGTTTGTGACTTAACAATCGCTGCTGACAATGCGGTCTTCGGTCAAACTGGTCCGAACGTGGGAAGCTTCGATGCCGGTTACGGTTCAGGTTACCTAGCTCGTATCGTTGGACATAAGAAAGCGCGTGAAATCTGGTACCTATGCCGTCAATACAATGCACAAGAAGCATTGGATATGGGCTTAGTCAACACAGTTGTGCCTCTAGATCAATTAGAAGCCGAAACAGTTAAATGGTGTGAGGAAATGCTTGAGAAGAGCCCAACAGCGCTTCGTTTCTTAAAAGCAGCGATGAACGCCGATACAGATGGACTTGCTGGACTTCAACAACTTGCTGGAGACGCAACTCTTTTATACTACACAACAGATGAAGCAAAAGAAGGCCGCGACGCGTTCAAAGAAAAACGTGATCCAGACTTCGGACAATTCCCTCGTTTCCCTTAATGAAAAAAGTAAGAGAATGAGTGGTTAGATTAGGGGGCAGCTTGGCGGAATTATTCGTCGAGCTGTTTTCTATATACAAAGGAAAAGGAGAGGGCTCTTGGATGACTGAAGAGAAATTGCCGAATTGGCTGAAAAACCGTGCTCATTTATCACCTGACCGTCCGGCGATCGAGTTTGAAGGGAGCACGTATACGTTTCTTGAATTACATAGGTTGACGGAAAATATGGCGGGGAAATTGGCAGCTAGTGGGATAAAGGCTGGTGAACCATGCGCGGTTTTACTTCGGAATCATATTGATAGCGTCGTCATGATTCATGCACTCTTTTATTTGGGCGCGAAAATCGTGGTGCTCAATAATAAGCTGACGGTCAGGGAATTATCTTGGCAAATCAAGGACAGCGAGTCAATGAGGCTGATTTCGGAAGAAGGGTTTATCGAAAAGCTTTCCGGGATCCAATCGTTGCTTCCGGATGTAGAGGTTCTTTTAAAAGAAGAGTTGCCTGCCCAAGGAACCGCTGATGTACGCGATGACTTCTATCTGGAAGATACTGCGACGATCATGTATACATCGGGTACGACGGGCCATCCAAAAGGCGTCATCCAATCGTTCGGCAATCACTGGTGGAGCGCGGTCGGCTCCGTATTGAACCTTGGCTTGAGGGAAGAGGACAGCTGGTATTGTGCCGTTCCAATTTTTCATATAAGCGGGTTATCGATTCTGATGAAAAGTGTAATCTATGGAATGAAAGTCGTGTTGGTCGAGAAATTCGATGAACATGAGGCAAACCGGGCCATCTTGAATAATGGTGTGACGATGATATCGGTTGTGACGGCGATGTTGAATAGAATGCTGCATGACCTTGGTGCTGCGCGTTATCCGGAAACATTCCGCTGTGCACTGCTAGGCGGAGGCCCTGCACCTGTACATATGCTCGAAGCCTGCAGGGAAAAAGGAATACCCGTTTATCAGACCTACGGCATGACGGAAACAGCTTCGCAAATCGTGACACTTGCCCCGGAAAATGCGATGACAAAGGTTGGGTCTGCCGGTAAGGCCTTGTTCCCTTCCCAACTAAGGATAGAGAAGGACGGCAAGATATGCGGACCGGGTGTACCGGGTGAGATTGTCGTATCGGGTCCGAATGTAACGAAAGGCTATCTCAATCGTTTGGATGCGACAGAGCAAGCGATTTCAGGGGGCTGGCTTTACACGGGGGATCTGGGTTACCTTGATGAAGAAGGGTTTTTATACGTGCTTGACCGGCGTTCGGACTTAATCATTTCTGGAGGGGAGAATGTCTATCCAGCCGAGATTGAGAATGTCCTAAGTACGCACCCAGCCGTTTTCGAGGCGGGTGTCACCGGTATCGATCATGAAACATGGGGGCGGGTGCCGCTTGCTTTCGTTGTCAGGCATAAAGGCATGGAAGTTAGCGAAGCTGAGCTGTTGGCCCATTGCCGAGAGGGGCTAGCTGCTTATAAAATTCCCCGCAACGTATTATTTCTTGAAGAACTGCCACGCAATGGTGCAAGTAAGCTCTTGCGCAGGGAACTGAAGAAGCGATGGGGGGACCAGAAATGAAGTTGACATCCATCACTTTAAGGCTCGTGAAGGCCCCTTTAAAGCGGCCATTCACGACCCATCTGGAAACCGTGACGGAACGGGAAGTCATCGTTGTCGAAGCACGAGATCAAGATGGGGGTATTGGATACGGGGAGGCAGTGCCATTTTCGAGTCCATGGTACACCGAGGAAACGGTGAAAACCTGTTTTCATATGTTGGAGGACTTCCTGATTCCTAAGACGTTGGCATTCGATTTGACGCATCCCAATCAGCTTGCGGGCCTTTGGAGCGGTATCAGAAGGAATGCCATGGCAAAGTCGGCCTTGGAACAGGCAATCTGGGATTTGTATGCCAAGCAAGAGGGCATCTATCTCGGAAAGCTATTCGGGGGGGAACGAACCGAAGTGGATGCTGGGGTCGTCGTTGCCTCCGATCACATAGAGGATGCACTCCGGCAAATAGAGGAAGGCTTGGCGGTCGGCTATCGACGCTATAAAATCAAGATCAATCCAGCAAATGATACGGAATACCTGACGCAAATCCGGAGGGCCTATCCAGATATCCCCTTGATGGTGGATGCGAATTCGGCCTACTCGCTTTCGGATGTCCCTCACCTGCAAAAGCTGGATGACTTTCAGCTTATGATGATCGAGCAGCCTCTTGGGCATGATGATATCGTCGAACATGCCATTTTGCAAAAGCAGCTGAGGACACCGATCTGCCTTGATGAAAGCATCAATTCCTACCATGATGCGAAAAGTGCGCTGATGCTAAAGAGCTGCGGAGTGATCACGATCAAAATGGCGAAGGTCGGAGGTTGGTCCCAAGCGGTCAAAATCCATGATCTTTGTGTGGAGCAGGATATTCCCCTTTGGTGTGGTGGCATGATCGAGTTCGGCATATCACGTGCCCATAACCTTGCACTGGCCACGTTAAAGGGATTCACGATTCCGGGAGATATTTCTTCCTCGTCACGTTATTGGGAGCATGACATCATCGAACCGGAAGTCATCGTGAAAAATGGCGTCATTAAGGTTCCGGACAAACCGGGAATCGGTTTTGGCATCCGTGAGAAGAGGTTGGATGAACTGACAAGCTATAGGGTCGTTTATAAGTAATGAAAACCCCGATGCAATAGGGGGGAGATTATAGTGAGTAGATGAAGCTGTCATGGGGCAGCTTTTTTGCTATGGATAAAGGAGAGAACTGGATCGGTTTCCAGTTCGGCGACTCTATTACAATCGTAACTGGTTTTACCTTCCTCCTCATTTATCGATTGAATGATTAGTCCTTATTAAAATAACTCAAAAATGGGGCTTTGTCTATTTTTCCTTTTATGGATTATTTTGTATAATGTAAGAAAGCGAAAACATTTTAGAGAAAGGGAGGGGGGAAGAATATGAAAAAGCCGTACCTTATTGCAGAGGTTTTGTTAAGAAGGGGGATGCCGGATTTTGTCATTAAGGAAATCACTGCATTAGCGGAGTGCGAGTTGTTTCTTTTGAAAAGAAAATGGGGAATGTATGACCGGACGAAGGAAGCATGAAAGGAACCGTCTTCATGGTATGAATCGGTCCCTTTTTATATGGGCTATTCCTTGTTAAGGCGGTATCGATTGACAGGGCGGCCAATATTGCCATACTGGACATCAAGTTGAAGGATTTCTTCATCATGTAAGTACTCGAGATAGCGTCGGGCCGTCACCCGCGCAATGCCGATTCCATCGGCGACGTCCTCTGCGGATAGAGAGCCAGGTTGGGTTTTGATGAATTTCGTGACCTGTTCCAGAGTGGACCCGTTCAACCCTTTGGGGACATCTTTTTTCAATGTCTGCTTAGGAGACGATTGGTTTTGGAAGAGAAGGCGATCCAGTTGGGTTTGAGAGATAGAATGATCTGGCTCAACTTCCATGCGAAAGGCATAATACTGCTCAAGTGTATGTTGCAGCCTTTCGAATTTAAAGGGTTTGATTAAATAATCAAAGGCTCCATTCTGAATCATTTTCCGGATGGTTTTCTGATCATTGGCCGCCGAGATGATGATGACGTCGACATCAAGTTGGTCTTTCCTTATTTGATAAAGCGTATCCACGCCATTCAAGTTCGGCATGAAGATGTCCAAAATGACAAGATCCGGTTTTAGCTTCTTGATTTTTTCAAGACCTTCCAGTCCATTATTAGCCGTATCCACCACGGTAAAGGCGGAAAGGCGCTCGATAAATTGTTTATTTACCTCCTGGACCATAGGGTCATCTTCAATTAAAAGTACACATATTTGATTGGTCATTTGATCTCCTCTATGTCCTGCATGGGAAAGGAAAGAAAAAAGCTGGTCCCTTCGTTAGGCCGCGTCGTAAAACTCATTTCGCCATGCGCCTTTTTTACAATTTGATTGATTAGATAAAGTCCTATTCCCGATCCCTCGGAACCTTTTGTCGTGAAACCATACTCGAAAATATCCTTATGTATAGGTTCGGGAATGCCCGGTCCATTGTCTTCCAGCACGATTTGACAATGCCGTTCATCTTGATAGATGGACAGATAGACCTGCTTGGATTCTTCGGTCGAATATTTGAGTGCCGCAAAAGAATTCTCAATCAGATTTCCGACGATCAAGACAAAATCATGATAATCCAAGTCAGGTGGAAAGCGGTCCAGCTTCGTATGCTTATCCATGGTAAGCTCGATGCCAAGCTCCCTGCCTATGGAAACCTTACTCAAAAGCAGCCCCACTAAATTATCATCGTGTATGTGCTTCGTTAAGAACCTGGTCAATTCCTCCTGTTCCTCGGTGATCTGAAAAATATACTGTAGAGCATCGTCTAAATTTCCTAGTTGTATCAATCCGGCGATCGTATGTAGCTTGTTCATATGTTCATGATTTTGTACACGCAGAGCTTCCACGAATGCCTTTACGCTTGTCAGTTCCTCGGCAAGCTTCGTCACATCCGTCCGGTCTTGGAAAATGGCCACGGCGCCGACGGTCTTATCGTCTATCTTGATCGGTACCCGGTTGCTCAGGATGTTTTTTTGTTGGACGGAAATTTCCTGATTGACGATGGGAGTTGTCCGTTCCAAAACTTCTGGGAGGCGGGTATCATCCACCACATCCGTGATTTTTTTGCCGATCACGGAACCGCTTATGTTCAGCATCTGTTTGGCCTTTTCATTGAATATCGTAATGATCTGATTAGTGTCAATGGCGATGACCCCTTCATGCATGGCATTGAAGGCGGCCGTCCTTTCAACGAGCATCTGGGAAATCTGGTGGGGCTCAAGCTGGAAGGTTTCCTTTTTAATGCGCCTGGCCAGGAGCCATGAGCCGCATACACCAAACAGAAGCGTCAAAAAGAGAAGAATCAGGATTTCCGTCTTTAAGTCAGTGATGACTTCCGGGATCGTCGGCAGGATGTTCCCGACAAGGACGACACCTATCTGTTTGTTTTCTTCATTTAGGATGGGAACGAAGGCACGAACGGAAACGCCAAGTTCCCCTACGGCTTTCGAGATATATTCATGTTCTGCAAAAGCGGCCCGCTCGTCATTGCTTTTCGATAAGGTCCCCAGTTGGCTATAAACCGGATGGGAGTACCGTATATGCTGATCATTCAGGACAACGATATAATCGGCCTGATGAATCTTTCTTAAATTTTCAATGATGGGATTCAGTTCGGTCCAGCCTTCCGGTTCCAGGACCATCTTTTGTACTTCGGGAAGTTCCGCAATCGTATGGGCCGTGATCATCGAACGGGTACCGGTTTCCTCTTCCCTGATGGAGACGATATTCCCAAAAATGATAATCCCACCAATGAGGATGGAAAAGGCCACGATTATAAAGGATAGCAGGGTGATCTTTAATTGAATCGGCATATGAAAGGATTTATCCATTTGTTTTCCTCCATTAGATCTCTCCTTAATACTACCAGAATCTTCGGTTATTTTCGCCCAATTTCCTAGGTTGTCAAACAACGGTGAAAAAGCTGTGATAGAATGAACGTATAATGTGAAGCGTTCGTTAAGGAGATGTCACTATGCGTGCTTACGGGGGATACCTGGTGTTGATCGGAATAGGGGTATTTGTTGCGGTTTATATCGCCTTTCAATCGTTCTTTACAAGCTTTGGGTTCGATTTGCCCATAGATGAGGAACAGGTTGGAATGGAGGATCAAATCGTGATTAAGTTCAGTCATGTGGTGGCTGAGAATACACCCAAGGGTTTGGCGGCAAGCCGGTTTGCGGCCCTTGTGGACGAATATACCGATCACCGTGTCAAAATTGAGGTGTATCCGAATCAATCGTTGTATAGTGATCGCGAAGAAATAGAGGCATTACAAGAAAATAAGGTGCAGATGATTGCACCGACCACTTCTAAAATTACGAACATATCGGAAAAATGGATGCTTTTGGACCTTCCTTATATCTTTCCCACGGATGCTGCCCTCAAAGAAGCGCTGAATGGGGAAGTGGGAGAAGAACTTCTGAATCATTTAGCTGAGGTAAATATCGAGGGTCTTGCCTTTTGGTCCAATAACTTTAAACAAATGACAAGCAATGAGCCCATCCGCCGTCCTGAAGACTTGTCCGGGAAAAACTTCCGGATCATGCCAAGTCCTGTGCTGGAGAGTCAATTCGAACACTTTGGCGCGTCAACCTCGAAGTTGGAGTTTAATGACACATTCAAAAGTCTGGAAATCAAGAAGACGGATAGCCAGGAAAATACGATCTCCAATATCTATTCCAAGAAGCTATATGACGTGCAGAAATATTTAACCATAAGTGACCATGGCTATTTAGGGTATGTCGTCATGATGAATCAATCCTTTTGGGAAGACCTTCCTCCGGATATCCAACAGCAAATCACGCGGGCGATGGATGATACAACATCTTGGCTTTGGGACAAGGCGAAGGAAATGAACCAAACCCAGCTACAAGCCATTAAAGAGAAATCCACGATTGAAGTCTATACCTTATCCGATAAAGAGAGAAAGCTGTGGATGAAAGAAATGACAAGCATCTATCCTGAATTCGAACCAGTCATCGGAAAAGACTTGATGGAGAAGATGGAAAGAATACGCGAGAAATATATCGAGTGAAAAAAACCGGACTCAAATCCAATCTTTGAGTCCGGTTTCTTATGCTTACAAATCCTCAGCGGGTTTGAAGGTGCGGCATCCAGTTTGATGGCTTGTGTGAGCACGTTCTTCGGAATAGTGCTCGATTTTAATCATATCAGCGGAACAACGATTGCCGTGCTTCCAAAACGTACAGCTGTCAACAGCACATTTTACATCCTGAGCCATATGAATTCCTCCTCCTTTAATGGTACATCTATAGCTTTGAACAAAGGAAGGGCATTTACACTGGATTAAAAATGGAAAAGAGGCGAACCATGTGGGTTCGCCTCCTGATATGTTTAGTGTAATGCCGTTTGTAGGGTCTTGATGTTATTTTCCATGAGGCTGAAGTAATCCTCACCGGCTTCGATGTCCTTATCTGTCAGAACGGAAAGATTGTGGAACTCGAGTGCTTCCGCCCTCATTTCCTTCTGGATGATTTCGGTCAGCTTGGAACTGATATTCTGTTCGAAGATGACGTAATGAAGGTCTTCATCTTTAGCCATGGAGACGATGCTAGCCAGCTGTTTTTGCGACGGTTCATTTGACGAGGTAAGTCCGGTTACCCCGATTTGTTCAAGGCCGTAGCGATCTTCCCAATACCCATAAGCAGAATGGGAAACAATCACTTTATTCGTACGACCGGCTTTGATTGTTTTCGCGAACTGCTTGTCGAGTGCCTTCAATTTATCTGAAAGCTCGTTAAAACGCAATGTGAAGTAGCTTTCCTGTTCCGGCATCTGCTTCGTTAACTCGTCTTTCACGGTTTCGGCCATCTGAATGGAGTAAATGGGGTCAAGCCATAGATGTGGGTTGACGCTGCCATGATCATGGCCATCGTCATCGGTTTCTCCATGATCGTGTTCCTCATCATGTTCATCTACTGAAACGGTTTCACCTACAGCGACCGTAGTTACGCCTTCACCCTTTAAGATCGGTTCAGCTTTTGTGACAAAGCCCTCTAAATTATATCCAATATAGAAAAATAGGTCTGAGTTCGCCATGCCTACAATATCCTTTTGGGAGGGATCGAAGGTATGCTCATCTGTACCCGGAGGATAAACCGTCTCAACGTTCACAAATTCGCCCCCAATGGTTTCCGTGAAATATTCCAGAGGATAAACGGTCGTGTATATATCCAGCACATCTTTATCTTCCTTCTGCTTTCCTTCAGACTTGCCGCAACCTGTAAGGGCCAATGCTGCAATGAGTGAAAGAGAAAGTAATAATTTTCTTTTCATGAAAAAATTCTCCTTTTTGAATAATTCGTATTGATTACGATTTAAAATGTATGGTTTTGAAAACGAAATGATTACGATTTGACTATAGTATAATACATAAAATCGTTCCGAAAAGCAAGGTTTTTTTGACGCGTTCCTTCTTATTACTGTTTTTTCTTTTTTTCTGGAACAAGGTCAATACCACCTGGATGGAACGGATGGCATTTAAGAATCCTGATGATGGCTAGCCAGCTTCCTTTGATCGGACCGAAACGGTTCACGGCCTCTAAACCGTAATGAGAACAGGTAGGGTAAAAACGGCATGTTGGCGGTTTTAATGGAGAAACCACAATCTGATAAAAACGTATGATGCCCATGATCATTTTTTTCAGCAAGCACTTTCATCTCTTTTCAAATAAATTCACTATCGTTTATTATACCATATTTCTTTTGTTTTCTAGAAGGTTAATAAAGGATGTGAGAAAGGATTTTAGGCCTGTTCAGCCAATTGGCATAAATTTAAAAGGGTGAAATATATTGTGTTTCAAGGTAAAATAGAAGAGACATACAATTAAGGAGTGAATAAAATGCCTTCAGTTGAAAGCTTTGAATTAGATCATAATGCTGTTAAAGCCCCCTATGTAAGACATTGCGGTGTCCATAAGGTCGGAACAGATGGTGTTGTTAATAAATTTGATATCCGTTTCTGCCAGCCGAACAAGCAAGCGATGAAGCCGGATACAATCCACACTTTGGAACATTTGCTCGCGTTCAACATCCGTAAGCATTCCGAGCAGTACGATCATTTTGATATCATCGACATTTCGCCAATGGGTTGCCAAACAGGATATTACCTGGTTGTGAGTGGTGAGCCGACCGTGACGGAAATCATCGACGTATTGGAAGAAACGTTCAAGGATGCACTACAAATCACAGAAATTCCAGCTGCTAACGAGAAACAATGCGGCCAAGCAAAATTGCATGATCTTGAAGGAGCCAAGAAATTGATGAATTTCTGGTTATCACAAGATAAAGCGGACCTTCATAAAGTATTCGGTTAACCTCAGTAAAAATCCTGTCTTTTCCAAGACAGGATTTTTTTATTTATCTTGGTCTTTTTCCTCTTCTTCGTTTTTTGGCAGCGGGTCAATTGGATCGACAGTATGCTTGTAGCTATAGCCTTTACCGATCGTCAGGACGGATAGCCCTAGTACAATCAAGATGACTATGATGGATATCACTAAAACCGTAAACATATTGACAGCTCCTTTGGGACAAATTATATATTCATTTTAGCATAAGAATTGAAGCGATAAAGGTTTCAATTTTTGTGGAGAGGGAACTATATAGGTATAACCAACTAACGGAGGTAGATATTATGACTCAGAAAAAATTAGGTAAATTAGTAAACAAAGAAATTGCAAACTTCAATGTCCTTTATACAAAAATCCACAATTTTCACTGGTTCGTAAATGGACCTCACTTCTTTGAACTTCACCAAAAACTAGAAGAATTATACACAGAAATCGGTACAGACATGGACGAGCTAGCTGAACGACTTTTAGCCATCGGAGAAAAACCGGTCGCTACGCTTAAAGAATATTTAGAATTAACGACTCTTGAAGAAGCGACAGGTAAAGAAAATACAGAAGATATGGTACAAAGCGTCATCACCGATTTCGAAAAACTTTCTACGGAATTTTTAGAAATCATCGAAGCCGCTGAAGAGGAAGATCCAGTAACAGCCGATATGCTGACTAGCATGAAGAAAAGCTTGAACAAACATGCTTGGATGCTACGTGCTTATTTAGGAAACTAAGCTTAGAATGAGAAGGGTTCTACTTCGGTAGGGCCTTTTTTTGTTTCTAGACTATTTCGTCAAATCACTTCTCGTGTCTTCTGTCTCGGCTTTCATTCGTGGTGCTCTTGCTAGACGCCGAGTCGCTGCCACACAAAGCACCACAGCTATATTCACAGCTATGAGTGTGGGACCAACCTCCTCATGCAGAAAGACAGCTGCAAGCAACAGCCCGAAAAATGGTTGAAGGAGCTGCAGCTGCCCAACCGCCGCTATACCACCCTGAGCGAGACCACGGTACCAGAAGATGAAGCCGATGAGCATGCTGAATAAAGATACATAAGCAAGGCTCAATAGTGAAGGTCCACCAATGTCGTCCCACGAATCCGGGGATAGATAGACGGAAAATGGAAGCATTAGGGGAAGGGATAGAACGAGAGCCCAACAGATCACCTGCCAGTCCCCTAGCTTCCGTGAGAGTCGAGCGCCTTCAGCATAACCGAGACCACATATGATGATCGAGGCCACCATGTAAACGTCGCCGATTGGGGAAGCTTCCCCATCTTGGATGAGGGCATACCCTGCAACCAGGAAGCTACCAGCAGCAGAAAATATCCAGAAGGAGGGACGTGGGCGTTCCCCACCCCGAATCACCCCAAATATAGCCGTCGAGAGCGGAAGTAGACCAATGAAGATGATAGCATGTGCCGATGTGACAGATTGCAGGGCCAAGGCAGTCAGCAGTGGGAAACCGGCCACGACACCAACCGCTACGATCATAAGAGGGACGATATCCGTTCTTTCAGGACGTGACTGCCGGAAGAGAAGAAGAAGGGCACCTGCCAATACACCTGCTATCGCCGCGCGGCATAAGGTAAGGAACACTGGATCGAAATCCGCTACAGCTAAGCGAGTCGCAGGCAGTGAGCCGCTAAAAATCAGTACGCCAATAAAACCGTTCACCCAACCATTTGATGTTTTCTTCATTACAATCACTCCCAATCATATTTCTCCAACATCCTTTTTTATCTGCGTCTTATTCCTTTCAATGGATTACAATGAATATAAACAGAAAATGGTTCTTAATAAACAGCCAGTTTCTTTAAATAAAACCATGCCAGTTAGGAGGGATCATCGAAGTGGATATCACATTTTTTTTAAATCGAAACCACGATACGCCCCTTTATCAACAGCTCTATCAGCTTTTCAAGAAAGAGATGCAGGAAGGGCATCTTCAAAACGGGATGAAACTACCTTCCAAAAGGGTGCTCGCGTCTCAGCTTTCAATCAGCCACACGACAGTCGAGCGTACCTATGATCAGCTTGCGGCTGAAGGGTACATTGTGAGCAAGCCGAGAAGCGGCTGGTATGTGGATTATAGTGAATCCGATTTTGTACATATGGCAAACGACTCTTCCATTAAGCCCAAAATAAAAGAGAATGAACAATGGATTGACTTTCATTATGGCCATGTGGATTCAACCCACTTTCCTTTTTCTTCTTGGCGAAAAAGTATGGTCAGTAGCTTAGATCAATATGGTCAACAGCTTTATCGGCCAGGGAATATATTGGGGGAACCTGTGTTGAGAGAGCTTATTGCCGAATATTTATATCATTCACGCGGTGTTCATTGTCAACCTGAACAGGTCATTTTAGGGGCGGGTAATCCTATACTGTTACAGATCTTATGCCAAGTCTTTGGGCGGGACATTTCCATAGGGTATGAGGATCCGGGCTTTCCGAGAGCGAGGAGGATCTTTGAAATCAATTCTATGAAGATTCTCCCTATGCCAGTGGATGAAGAGGGTATCTGTATGCAGGGAATCCGAAATGAAAATCCTTCTCTTGTATATGTAACGCCTTCTCATCAATTTCCACTCGGCACCACCATGACGGTCAACAGAAGAAGGCAGCTCCTTAAATGGGCAGAGGATAACCAATCTTATATCATTGAGGATGATTATGAGGGGGAGTATAGATACAGCGGACAGCCGATTCCCTCTTTGCAAGGGATTGACAAGCATAACCGTGTCATTTATATGGGCACTTTCTCTAAATCTCTTCTCCCTTCGTTGCGCATCAGCTATATGGTTCTTCCTGCACCTCTATTAGAAAAAGGTACAGAAATCACTTCTTTGTATAAACAAACGGTATCCTGTCACATTCAGTTTACGCTTGCTGAATTTATCAAAAGGGGCGAATGGCAAAAACACATCAACAGAATGAGAAAGCTGTATCAAAAAAAGAGAGAGAGGGTATTAGAGACCATCCAAAACGAATTAGGAAGACATGTGAAGATTCGGGGAGGAGACTCAGGACTGCATATCTTGCTTGACGTGGACTCACGGTTTAATGAAGGAGAGCTTATTGAGAGAGCAAAAATGCATGGCGTGAAAATCTATCCCGCTTCACTGTTTTATACAAAGCAGCCTCCGACCACCACTGTCTTAATAGGGTTCGCAGGGGTTTCAGAAGAAGAGATACAAGCGGGCATAAAGAAATTGAAAGGTGCCTGGGGTCTAGAAGAAGATAAGTTGAAGTAGGGAGACTGAGGAAATTAGGAGGGTCTTCGATGGAACGCAATATTCGGTTATTAACAGATACGGATTTAGAGGAAGCAGCAAAACTGTTCACCAGCGTTTTTAGTTCCAATCTTTGGAATGAACCTTGGAGTGTGAAGACTTCTTACAAACGCTTGTTGGACATAAGCAGGACTCCTGGATACATAGGAATCGGTTATTATAATTCCGAGGAACAATTAATTGGATTTTTAGTTGGAAATGAAGGGCAATGGGCTGATAACAAGAGCTACTATATAAACGAGATTTGTGTGTGTGGTAGCATTCAACAAACAGCTATTGGCACAAACTTGTTAAACTATTTGACGGAAATCTTAGCAGAGAAAAAAGTTGATTCGGCCTATTTATCGACTGAGAGAGGCGAAGGAAAACCGGAGATGTTTTTCACGAAAAATGGTTATACGACAAGTGAGTCTAGAGTGTTAATGACGATGAAGATATGTTGAATCGAAATGATCGAATTTTTTTAAGAGAGAATCTACAATCAAAATGATAGCAAATTATCTAAATAGACATTTTAATCGTTATATAACACTTTTTCAGCTCTATTTGTTTCAATAATGAAGATTATCAAAAAAAGGGGCTGTCCAAAAAGGGGGGAGCCCGAATTGAAAAAAGTGAAGAGGCATAAACGTTGATGTAACAACATTTATGCCTCTTCACTTTGTCGTCCGTTTCCTTCCTAGTATAGTTCCAGCTTTAGTTGTTCTCTGCTATGTATATCTAAAAAAAAGAATCGAAATAACATCAAAAAAGGACCAATATGTTCACATAATGGTCCTTACCGAAGACCTGAGCAATGTACAGGTATAACGTTTTTTTTATAAGAACTCTTGTTTTTGTATGCCTTCCTTCAGAAATAAAAAAGGAAGGCATACAAAAACCTAATATCCAAGCTTAGACAAAGTATTAAATGAACTGATTTTTTTTGTAAAGCTTTTATTCACATTTTCTTTACTCAAATTGCTGACTGTGAAATACCTACAAGAAAATATCTTTCGTTTTTTGTACATTTGCAAACCATTGAGCATGTATATCGTTATGGTGATTGATAATTTGAGAAGCGTTTAAAATGTTAGAGTCGTATGTGCTATGACCATCCTCTGCAAGAATCACTTCATAACCTAGGCTATATGCACGACGACAAGTAGCATCTACACAAACTTCCGATTGAATCCCTGTTATAATAATTCGACTGATTTTTTTGTTTACTAATTGTTGCTGAAGATCCGTTTGTTGGAAGGAATCAGGAAAATCTTTTTCAATGATAACGTCCTCTTTAAAAAGAGGGATCGACGGATGAACTTCCCATCCACGATTTCCTTTCTGATTAAGGGTCCCCGCTTTACCATTGTGTTTCGTGAAAAAAATGGGGATCTGCTCAATACGGGCTTTTGAAATGAGAAATTGAATATTGTTTAATAATTCATCTCCTTTATATATCAGTTTTTCCTTCAAAAATGATCCTATCTGAAGATCAATTATAAGTAATGCCGTGTTTTTTTCCGTGTTCATAAACATCCCCGCTCATTCTGGATTGTTCCTTTCTAATGCTTTTTTAAAATGAGGTAATATTCTATCTAGTTTCCCCTAAATCAAGAGTTTATCCCTAAGATGATTAGCCTATTAAAACCGGAAAAATTAGAGGAAGTACAAGCCGTTGTATGACAATTTTTAGCGAACTTCGGCAATAAATAAGGGTAACCCTTTTAACAGACAACAAAAAGAAAGGCGTCCCAAGATGCGGGACGCCTAATATGGTATGTAATTAATGTATATTCCTTGGTGAAAAGTGAGTAGGTTTCGTATCATTTAAACTATTTTGTGCGAATTTTCCTTTTAACGTTTCAATAATGTAAAGGCCCATAAGATCGGTTAGTTCTTGGTCATCCATCTCTTGAAGCAATTCGAAAATTTCCTTGCGGTCCAATTGTTCCAGGACAGCAAAGGTTAGCATATCAATGTCTTCTTCATCACCAGTCAATTTATTACGGTACATGTTGTACAATTCTTCAATCAACTTCATAACTTTCACCTCACATTTCTTGAAAATCCGTTATCTCTTTATATGTAGGTTATCAAAAAAACCTCATGATGCATATAAAAATCTGTAGGATGCTTGGGCTTATTATATGTTTTACCCTTTGAAAGATACTTTAATCTATTATTTAACATCTTTCCCATTTGTGCAAACAAATTTTTCCATCGTATGAAGGTGGAATCTGGTGAGAAAATAAGCGTAGGAGTTAGGGAAAGGATGATGACGAATGGAAGAAACAAGGAAAAAGTATTACGTATACATCCCAAACGGGCAAATCACGCAGGACCGGGAAAGTTCTCCATGGAATTTTGAAATCGAGGCAACGGATAATGAAATCATCCAGCTTCGGGAATTGTTCGATTACAATTATTCAGTAGGGGAAGATAATTTTTATCGTGCCCACGTACCGTATTTACAATATCATTATGACCGTGAAAATGATGAACAGGATGTCACGCTTCAAAAGATTTATGAAATGATCTATATGCTAGGAACAGAAGAAGGCAAGCGGCATATCGAAAGCATGGGTATTCTGCAGGCAAAGCGGACAGATGATGGCCTCGAATATTAGAGGTCATCTTTTTTGCTACATTCTCATTTTTTTATCTTATAATAAGTATAACTCAAATGGAGAGAAATGGGTGAAATAAGGATTGGTTGTGGGAAATATGAAAAGCTTTATAGACGAAAATGGATATATGGTCGAGTTTTCACATGATGAGGCTTTCGGGGATGCCTATCATGTATTTGTCATATGCCGATACAGTGGCAAGTGGGTATTGACGAAACACCGGAAGCGCGGGTTGGAATTTCCAGGTGGCAAGCGGGAGGATGGAGAAACGATTGAAGGGGCAGCCAAGCGTGAAGTGTATGAAGAAACAGGCGGATTGGTGAACGAGTTGATTTTTTTAGGGCAATACAAGGTCCATGATCCCATAAAACCGTTCATTAAATCCATCTATTTCGCCGAGCTAGGTGGTCTGGAAAGCAAAAAGGATTATCTGGAGACGGACGGACCGCTCCTTTTGGCTAAGCTGCCGGACGTCCCAGGGAAGGAGTACAGTTTTATCATGAAAGACGAAATCCTGCCGCTGAGCCTGGAACGGCTTCAAAGCATGATGGAAGGATGACATGAGCAAAGAGACAGTCAGCAGGCTGTTTTTTTTACGACAATAAGTGGTAAAATAGTAATGGATATAAATACCTAGTTATGGAGTGAGTGAATTGAGGAAAAAAGGTACATTACTATTGATTGTCCTGTTCATGTTTAGTCTGGTCTTTCCGTTAACGCATACCTCAGCAAAAGCAAAGGCGAAGGTCTATCCCGTACATATGAATGATAGTGGAACAGGTGAATTTTCCAAAAAGCTAAAAAATGGGTTGAGCGTGGGAATAGAAGAAAGAGATGAATGGAACTATACGCCTTTTATTAAAAAAGGGAAAAAGAAAGTGTGGAGCTTGAAATATTTATCGAGCACATTTGGATATATGCAATATACAGAAACAAAAGAGAAGGATACGTTCCTGTATTATACGGAAATCGCTGGCGGCGGTGCAAGAACGTCCGTCGTGGGTGTCCATTCTAATGGCAAAGTCTTTTTGAAAAAAGGATATACAAGTGGAGCAGGATTAGACACGAAGTTCCTTTCTGCTAATACGATTGAAGTGGCAATAGAAAGAATGAAGAAAAATTGGGATCCAGGTAAAGAACCGAATGCTGAAAAATATACGGATACTTGGGACGTGAAAAGATATTCCTTATCTAAAACCGGGAAAATGAAGCTCGTTAAAAAGTACGTCCAAAAAAAGAGAAAAACCAATTATTGATTGTAAAACAGCATGGCCCGTTACAGGCACATGCTGTTTTTGCCTATCGTGACAAAAGGAATACTTACATAAAAAAACTGCCGATTTACGATCAGCAGCTAGGTCAGTCCTTGATCAATTTTCGTTCAAGCAGTTCGACAAGCTGGTACATGATGGTTGCGAAGACGGCGATGATCATCAAGGCAAGCATCACGAGGGTGAAATTGAAGACTTGGAATCCATAGATGATTAGGTAGCCGAGCCCTTTTGCCGAAACAAGGAATTCTCCGACGATGACACCCACCCATGAGAGTCCCACGTTCACTTTCAAGGTGGAGATGATGGTTGGAAAGGAAGCGGGTAATATGGCTTCCCGGAACGACTGTAACCGTGTGGCACCAAATGTTTGAAGGACTTTCAGGTAGTTTGGGTCGACTTCCCGAAATGCGGTATAGACGACAATCGTGGTGATGATGATGGAAATGATCGCTCCCATGGAAATAATTGAAGGGAAGCCGGGACCGAATGCGACGATGATGATGGGACCAAGGGCCACTTTTGGCATCGCATTTAAAATGACGAGATAGGGATCAAGGATATTGGATAGTCTAGGAGACCACCAAAGCACGGATGCGAGCACCGTCCCAAGCAGTGTTCCGATAAGAAAGCCGAGTACGGTTTCAAATAGCGTCACGCCCGAATGGGAGAGCAGGGAACCATCAGCCACTTTCGTTAAAAATAACTGCCAGACTTTCGAAGGGGAACTGAAGATGAGCGGATCGATCCATTTCATCCGTGAAAACAACTCCCACCCACTGAAAAAGACGATGAAAATGAGGAGCTGATAAACACGGACCAGCTTTTTTTCTTTTTTCAACGAGGCTTTATATTGGCCATGAAGCTGTTCAATATTCAAGACTTTCAAGCTCCTTCCAAATTGTTTGGAATAACGCGGTGTACTCTGGATGATTACGGGCATGGAAAGGTGTCAGTTCACGCAGTTCCATGGGCACATCGAATGTCTTATGGATTTTACCCGGTTTCGCAGCGAACAAATAGATCCGGTCACTCATCGCAATCGCTTCACCGATATCATGGGTCACAAGGACAGCAGTCTTTCCGAACGATTTCAGTGTTTCCGATACAAGGTCCTCCAGTTTCAGTTTCGTTTGATAATCCAGGGCGGAAAACGGTTCATCAAGAAGCAGGATCTTCGGGTCAACGGCGAGTGTCCGGGCCAGGGCTGCACGTTGCCTCATTCCACCTGAGAGTTCGCGTGGAAACGACTTTTCAGATCCGGCCAACCCCACCTCATTTAATAACTTCAACGCTTTGACCCGTTCCAATCCTTCATTTTTCTTCAATAGGCGTAACCCCAACGTAACATTTTCATCTATCGTCTTCCATGGAAAGAGGTAATCCTGCTGAAGCATATAGCCAATCGGGAAATCATGATCCGTCCCAAGCGGTTCGTTCTCGAGCAGGATTTTCCCAGAGGTGGGTGGAAACAGTCCGGCGATGATGGAAAGCAGGGTCGTTTTCCCGCAACCGCTCGGGCCAAGAAAAGAGACGAATTCACCTTTTTCAATATCGAGAGAAATGCCCCCAAGTGCGGTTTGGGCCGCCTGATTTGAAAAATACGTGTGGTGAATGTCTTCGATCGTCAAAAATCCCATGAGACATCCTCCTTACTCTGTACCTTATTTGGTGACTTCTTTTGCAAAGTCCGTATTGACAAGCTCATCATGGCTGATGCGTGTAGGCAATTCACCGGCTTCGTCCATGATATCCTGCAAGTTATTCCATTCTTCTTCATCCAGAATCGGATCCGGTGCAAAGGAACCTTGCTCCTTGTAACGGTCGATAACGGTCTCCATCGTTTCAACGTCGATATCATCGAAGAATGGTTGGATCACTTTGGCGACTTCTGCTGCATCATTTTCCTGCACCCAATCCTGTGCCTTCTTCAAGGCTCGAGTAAATTTCTCTACGGTCTCTTTATCGTCCTTCAGATAACTTTCCTTGGCCATAAAGGTGGTATAGGGAAGATGACCGGACTCTGCACCAAAGGAAGCGACAATATGGCCCTTGCCTTCTTTCTCGAACACACTGGCAGTCGGTTCAAACAATTGGACGAAATCACCGGTTCCGGATGCGAAGGCAATGGATAACAAGATACATACAAATCATGGTATGGGAAGATTAGTGAGTCTATTTTTATGGTCTATGTCATGATTTCCAGTTTGGCGGTATAAATAGAGGGGGAGAGGTTTGAGTTAAAATGAATAAAAAAACCTTCAATCCTTTTCAGATTGAAGGTTATCGAATATTAATTATAGGCTTTTTCTTTTTTTTTGTGTAAACCAAGTACTTCTGCTGTAGAAGCATGAACTTCTTCAAGAACGTCTGGGTTATCTTTCAAGGAAATGCCGTAAGACGGAATCATTTCTTTAAGTTTCGGTTCCCATTCTTGCTTCTGTTCAGGGAAGCATTTGTCGATGATTTGAAGCATAACATGAACGGCTGTTGAAGCACCTGGTGATGCACCCAATAACGCGGCAATCGAACCGTCAGCCCCTGTAATGACTTCCGTACCAAATTGAAGCGTCCCTTTTCCTTTATCCGTATCTTTGATAACTTGAACACGTTGTCCAGCTACGACCAAATCCCAATCTTCAACTTTAGCGTTAGGGATGAATTCACGTAATTCTTCAACGCGTTGTTCTTTCGATAACATAAGTTGCTGAACCAGATATTTAGTCAAAGGCAATTCTTTTGCGCCTGCTGATAACATTGTCAAGACATTATTCGGTTTGACGGAAGTGATTAAATCAAACATGGAACCAGTTTTCAGGAACTTCGGTGAGAAGCCGGCAAACGGTCCGAATAGCAATGATTTTTTATTATCGATGAATCGTGTGTCAAGATGCGGAACAGACATTGGTGGCGCACCAACTTTAGCTTTTCCGTATACTTTGGCATGATGTTGCTCGATGATTTCTGGATTATTACATACCATGAAGATCCCGCTGACAGGGAATCCACCAATATGCTTTCCTTCAGGGATACCGGATTTTTGCAGTAAGTGCAAGCTTCCGCCCCCGCCGCCGATGAAGACGAATTTAGCATTATGGCGTTCAACATTACCCTTGGCGTTACGAACTTTCAATTCCCAAGAACCGTCGTTAGCCCGTTTAATGTTATCAACAGAATGTTTATATTTAATATCTACATTTTTATTTTCTAAGTGGTCAAATAACATACGCGACAAGGCACCAAAGTTAACATCTGTTCCAGAGTCGATTTTAGTGGCCGCAATGCGGTCATTCGATGGACGGTTTTCCATGATAAGTGGAATCCATTCCTTTAATTTTGCAGGGTCTTCAGAAAATTCCATCCCTTGGAATAGAGGGCTTTCAGATAGCGCTTTAAAACGTTTCTTTAAGAACGCAATATTTTCTTCCCCTTGAACCATGCTCATATGTGGCAATGACGTGATGAAGTCTTGTGGATTATTTATCAGCTTGTTCTTTACAAGATAAGACCAAAACTGAGTTGAAAGTTGAAATTGTTCGTTAATTTTAAGGGCCTTGCTAATATCAATAGAGCCATCTGGTTTTTCAGTTGTGTAATTAAGTTCACACAGTGCTGCATGACCTGTCCCCGCATTATTCCACTCGTTAGAGCTTTCTTCCCCCGCGCTTTCAAGCTTTTCGAACACCTTGATTTCCCATTCCGGTACTAGTTCTTTAAGCATTGTCCCCAAAGTCGCGCTCATGATCCCGGCACCAATTAAGATGACGTCTGTTTTGATTTCTCCGTTGCTCATCATTACCATCCTTATACCCTAAAATTTGCAGAAAGGATGTAGGTGGTCCTGCTTAGGCGTCACAATAAGCCAAGGCGTGACCTGGTCACACATCATTCCTGTCTTTATTATAAGCATATCATACTGTATTGCTTTTTTTAATAGATTAAAATAGCCAATAATACTATATCGTTAAAATATAGATGATGTGAAGTAGTGAACGTAAATTATATCGCTGCTTTGGTTATGAGCATAAACCCAATACCAATAGGTAAAACCAATGAAACATGACCTACCATTTATACATTATCTCCATTATATCTTAAAAACACTCTCAGAAAAAGTTTATCCAATTGGATTTTCCGCCCGAATTTCTTATAGAAGGAAAGTAATGGAGAACGTGAATAAAGACGAAATATGGGACTGTATTGTTTGATAAATCCGGTCGATATTTATTTTACACCTTTTAATGAAAAGAATGCATATTAAATGTAAAAAAAGAGCATTTTAATTATTTGGTTTGCTACTCGATTATCGATAAAGTTCAATAATCTGGTTGGCAATGTATTCGGAACTGAAATGAACGCCATCTTTAAGCCACCACATGATGACACCCAAGATGGAGGAGGCGAGAATATCCATGGATAATGCTACTTCCTTTGTCCGGTCCCTTACACGTTTTATGGCAATGGAGTCCTTTAAGATCATATGCAATTTTTTCTTGAACCCCGGGTGGGCAAAAAGCACGGCAAAAAGCTTTCGGTGTTTATAAAAGTAATCCAAAAACGTAATTAATTGCTCTTCATGATTCAAATTATCAATTTGCAGGATGGGTGACAATTCCGACGATAAGTCGTCGAAAATATCATAGACCAACTGTTTTAATAAATCATTAATATCGACAAAGTGTAAATAAAAAGTTGCACGATTCAGCTCTGCGCGGTCCGATATCTTTTGTACGGTAAGCTTCGATATATCAGGGTTTTCCATCAGTATATCTGTGACGGCCTTTTTAATCATTCGCTTAGAGCGAAGGGCACGGGGATCCTGCTTTTTTTGTGTCGACAACGTAAACCTCCTTCATCTATTATCTCGAACTTCTTCAATATTTTTTAAAAATCTGTTGTTTAATTAACACTTCATAACAAATTGTGAATAGGCATCCAAAAAAATGAATGGTACTATCTATTTTATTGACAAGGTGTTAAAAAAGCAAATGAAGTGAGGGGTAATATGTCGGAACCAATCAATAAAAAGGTATTATTAACCGTGTTGATTTTAGGGTGTTTTTTATCCACTTTAAATCAAACCCTTTTAAACGTTGCACTAAGTAACTTAATGGAGGTATTTTCTGTATCTGCTACAACCGTGCAGTGGATATCCACTGGGTTTATGTTGGTGAATGGGGTGTTAATCCCGATTACGGCCTATTTAATGAAACGTTTTTCTACACGCCAATTATTTATAAGTTCGATGCTGTTTTTATTAATTGGCTCTATTTTGTGCGCGGTAGCACCGAATTTCGCTATTTTACTGATGGGACGTATGATTCAGGCCATTGGGGCAGGAATTATTATGCCATTGCTAATGAGCGTCGTCATGTTTATTTTCCCTCCAGAAAAAAGGGGAAGCATGATGGGGTTGATGGGACTGGCGATCATATTCGCTCCAGCCATTGCACCGACATTGGCCGGTTTCGTTATTGAATATTATTCATGGCGCTGGTTATTCATCGGGATCATTCCATTTGTCGTGATCGTCATATTATTAGCGGTGAAATATTTAATCAATGTTTCGGAAACAGAAAAAGTGAAGTTGGATGTAGCAAGTGTTATTTTATCAACCATCGGATTTGGTCTTATTCTATATGGCTTCAGTAATGCCGGGAGCCATGGGTGGGATGATAAGGTTGTCATAATGACCATACTTGTAGGGATTGTGACGATAGCGATTTTCTGTATGAGACAAATAAAATCATCTGATCCGTTCCTTAACTTATCGGTTTTTAAGAATAAAGTATTTACGCTAACTTCCATCATTAACATCTTCGTTACGATGATGATGTATGCGGATATGATCCTATTGCCGATCTATTTACAAAATGGTCGAGGATTCACTGCATTTGACGCCGGTTTATTATTATTGCCGGGTGCTATCATCAACGCCTTGATGTCTCCGGTCACGGGGAAATTGTTTGACCGCTTAGGCGCGAAACCGGTATTCATCATCGGGTTGATTTTCATCATTCCGTCCATGTGGGTGGTTACAGATTTAACCGAATCGACGACCTTCGTCTTTTTGATGGTGCGGACCATTTTCCTTCGCATAGGATTGAGCTTTATTACGATGCCATTAAACACGGCCGGTTTGAATGCCTTACCGAAAACACTAGTGACACATGGTACAGCCGTGAATAATACGGTTCGCCAAATTGCAGGGGCAATTGGAACGGCTATTGTCGTTACCGTGTTTACGGCACAAACGACAAAGCATGGGGAAATATTGTTGGGGGATACACCAAATGCTACAGGTGAATCCATCCGCGCACTAGCTTCGATTTTGGGTTCGAGTGATGCCTATTATTTCATGACCATCCTAGCGATTATCGCGTTCGTGTTAACCCTGTTTGTTCCGTCTAAAGCAAAGATTAAACAACCATCATAATTGGTCAGCCAGTACTTTCGGGTACTGGCTTTTTTCTATCCTTATGAATCTCATTCTGCCCCAGTATTCTACGGGTAGTGATTAGAAGACTATTAATACTATCATCGCAACGGCCATAGATTATAGGAATCCATGGCAACGGGGTGATGGCGATGACAGAGGAAGCAAATGGAGGGGAAGGGAAACTGATTGTATGGGACACAACGGAATACCAGCACAGAACAGATGAAGAATACGATCATTTGTTGGAGATCTCCGATTATAAGGTGAAGGTGACTTTGAAATTCGCTAAGAGTGAGGCGAGGAACGAGGTGGCGAGAAAAGGGCTTAAAGCGTTTTTTAGGGGGATATGGTTTTGAAGCACCGTTTTAATGAGGGTTTTATTTTAACCGAATGAAACAGGGAAAAAGGGGTGTGAAAATGAAACGGGTTTGGTGCCTGTATCGAGTATCCACCATGAAGCAGATGGCTACGGATGATGATATTCCCATTCAAAAAAACGCATGCCAAGAATTCGTGAAAAATAGGCCGGATTGGCGCATCACTCATGAAGTAATAGAAAAAGGGGTTTCGGGCTGGTCGAAGAAAGCGGACGAAAGGGATGCCCTGAATACGATTAAACAAGGGGCCCTGGACAAGGAATTGGATGTTCTTTTGGTGTTCATGTTTGACCGATTAGGGAGGCGGGAGGATGAAACGCCTTTAATCGTCAATTTCCTGAATCAAAATGCCGTAGAGGTCTGGTCCACGCAAGAAGGAAAGCGGAACACGGAAACACATATCGACAAGCTGTTGAACTATATCAGTTTCTGGCAATCCGACGGGGAAAGCCAGAAAACTTCTATGAGGGTTCGAGAAGCTAAAAAGCAGCTAAGTGAGCAAGGCTATTTTCAAGGTGGGGCCGCCCCGATTGGTTATAGAATCCTCGAAACAGACCGGGTGCATTGGAAGAACAAAGACAGGCACCTGAAAGAGTTGGCGGTGGATGAGGAAGAGTCGGCCATGATAAAGCTGGTCTTCAGTTTATACGTGGACCGACACATGGGGTATCGAAAAATTGTTGATTACTTGAACAACAAAGGCTATCGAAATAGGGACGGGAACATATATGGGGTAAGTACCATTCAGCGCATCTTGGCCAACCCGATTTATATCGGGAACAAACGCTATAAAGGCTTTAATGGGGAAGACGGAAATACACAGCCATATAATGAGAAGTTACGAATTATTCCGGATGAAGTATTCAAGGAAGCGGAGCGGATCAGGAGTGCAAGGAGCACTAAATTATACCAACAAGACAAGGAAGGCATCCCATTGGCAGGGAAGCTGATGTTTTCGGGGTTGGCCTATTGCCAGTATTGTGGGGCAAAGTTGAGTGGAAACTACTTGTATCGCAAAAGTAAGGGGAAGGAGGATCACTCCGCCAAAGTTATATATCGCTATAGGTGCCCGCTCAATAAAGGCAGGATGAATGGCGAACATGTAAGCAGCACATGGGAAGGCAGAAAATACGATGCCATCGTGATGAAAAGGGTGAAGGCCGTTCTGTCTCAACTGGATATGGGCTCCTACTTCGCTCTCTCCTCTCACAAGGCATCACATCTAGCCCAGCTTGAGCGGAACCTAAAGCAGCTGGAGAAGGAACATCAGGTTCTGACGAAGCAATTGGCTAAGCTACATGGTGAAATCATCAAATCATTGGGGGGAGATAGTGCATTCACCCCGGACCAACTGTCGGGTGCCATGGGAAGTGTAGAGAAAAAGTTAACAGAAAATACAGCACGTATGACAGGATTGAAAGCAAATATCGAAAAGGAAAAAGAAGCCTCATCAAGGCATGTCGATCTAGCTGAGCAGTGGGAGAGTGAATTCGATCAGGCGGACAATGATTTGAAAAAGGCTATGCTTTCCAGGGTTGTGGATAAAGTGGTTTTTGGAAAAAATGAAGTCCAGATTACGTTCAATTTAGCTCTTCGGGAATGTTTACATGAAAATACGGAGGAACTTCCTGATAGCGAGGCGCCTTGAAGTATGCATTTTGTTACTGGATGCGAATGCGGTCGCGATGTTCGCAAAATCAATATTCTGAATGAGCGTCAGATCTTTTTGCGGGTCGATATTGTGTTTTTTCAAGACAAATTCCCCCGCCATTTGCGGCATTCCGCCTTTACGCTGTCCGAGGAAGGTGGAGTCTTTCAACATATCCCATTCAAAATTTTCAATCTTTTCACGTGAAACAAGGAAGGTCCCATCCGTTTGCGTTAGCTGGGCAAAGTTAATGACCGGGTCACTGGACCCTTGCGCCTGGACATAGATGGATGTTTCCGATCCGACGAGTGCAATGTCCGCACCATCAGACAGTAGAGTGGTCATCGTCTTATCGCCGCCAGCAGTCGTTTTTAAATCGATTTTTAGGCCTTCTTCTTCAAAAAAACCTTTTTCAATCGCGACATATTGCGGCGTATAGAAAAGCGAGCGTGTCACTTCGGCCACACGGACCTTCGTCGTTTCTTCTTTCTTTGAACCACATGCCCCAAGGGGAATGACTAGCATGCATACAAGTAAAAATAGGACACCCGCTTTACACCATTTCTTCAATTTACCTTCCTCCTTGATATATAGGAATTTTGCCTATCTTATCGTATGAACGAGTGGGAAAATGGTGAATGCCTAACAGGGGATAAAATCGATTGAATGTTTTACAATAAGGGAAACAGAAAGGGGGAGCGGAACATGGAGAACGGAAGGATGATTTCAAAGCAACGGTTCCCTTCACCACATCCTGGCATTCACCTTTTTTTAGTCACATACATGTCTCAAGGTTTGAAGGTAAAGGGATTACTGGCTGAGCCGGTGGATGGGGACATTCACGATGCTTTCCTTTATTTACGGGGTGGCATTAAAAACGTCGGCAAGGTAAGGCCTGGACGTATCATCCAGTATGCGGCAGAAGGGTTCATCGTCTTTGCCCCGTTTTATAGGGGCAACCAAGGCGGCGAGGGGGACGAGGATTTTGCCGGAGAAGATCGGTTCGATGCGATAGCAGGCTTTAACCTGTTGGAGCAGCATCCACGGGTGAATAAGGAGCATATTCATATCCTCGGCTTTTCCCGGGGTGGCATCATGGCACTATGGACGGCGATCCATTGTCAGACGGCTGCGTCCCTTGTCACATGGGGTGGAGTGTCGGATATGTTCATGACGTATGTCGAACGAGTCGATATGCGGCGGATGATGAAGAGGGTCATCGGTGGTAGTCCTAAGAAATGCCCGGAGCAATATGAATACAGGACGCCGTTGTTTGCCATCGAGGAATTGAATGTTCCGGTTCTGATCATTCATGGGGAAAGGGATGATAATGTATCGGTGGAACACGCCTATCGACTGGAAAAAAGGTTGAAGGCCCACGATAAGCCTGTCGAAAGTTGGTATTTCCCACAATTCACGCATTTTTTTCCGCCTGCGGTCAATCGAAAAGTGGTCGAAGATTTAACAACTTGGATGAAAAGTAAAACCGAATAATGGTAGAATGAAGTATATTGACCAGAGGAGGAGATATACATGGGCATGCCTATGGAACTCAACACCATGATCGTGACAAAGGGAAACGAAATTCGTGAAGAAGAAAATGTGTTCAGCCTGACGAAAGCCGGGTACCGCTTATATCCAATCGACATCCCGATTGATGTCCGTAAAACGATTCAATCCGATTCAAGTGGAACGGCCGTCATCCGCAAAGTCGAATGGATGAATGAAAAAACCAACATTACATATCAATTGATCTCACTGAATTCAACAAATTGAATACATGAAGCGCATGCGAATCTAGCATGCGCTTTTTTATGTGGTAGAGAAAGGACGGAATTCGACCGAACTATCCAGCATTCCGCCATTGGTGGCACATAATTCGACGTTCGTGCGATTAATTCGACATTCACGCGGATAATTCAACATTCACAGCGTGCAGACCGGTCGTGGGCCGTTGATTCGCCCACGTTATAAGATCAAACCGAAATTTTATGAAGAATTGTTTGATATTTATAAAAAATCCGGGACACCGGAGTATAATGGATGAGATATTGCTGTTGAAAGAAGGAATGTAGATGGAGGATATTAATCTTTATACGTTGCTGTTTTTGGTGATAGCGGGTTTCATCGCTGCGTTCATTGATTCTGTTGTGGGCGGGGGCGGTCTTATTTCCATACCTGCTTTATTGTTTACGGGAATTTCACCATCTGCGGCTTTAGCGACGAATAAGTTTTCGAGCTCGATGGGTTCCTTGACGAGTACGATTTCATTTATTCGGGCAGGGAAAGTGAACTTCAAATTTGTCATCAAGTTTTTGCCGCTGACCATAATCGGGTCGATATTGGGGGCCTATGTCGTTCACTTTGTTTCGCCTGACATATTGAAGCCGTTGATTCTGTTGATATTAGTGATTGTCGCGATTTACACGATCGTCAAAAAGGATTGGGGTAAAGAAACCTTGTATAAGGGATTGACCCGGAATAAGCTCATCCTGATGTTAGTGGTCATTTTTGCAATTGGTTTTTACGATGGTTTTCTTGGACCAGGGACGGGTTCTTTTTTATTGTTTGCCTTTTTGATCATAGGATTTGATTTTGTTCAAGCGGCTGGCAATGCCAAGATTTTGAACTTTGGCAGTAATATTGCAGCACTCGTTGTTTTCCTATCGATGGGCACGGTCAATTTTGCTTACGGAATTCCGATGGGAATCGCCATGGTGGCCGGGGCTTTAGTCGGGACGAACTTCGCGATTAAAAAGGGATCTTCCTATGTTAGGCTATTATTCATTTGCGTCACCGTCTTATTGATCGGCAAGAATATCTTAAACTATTTCCATGTGATTTAAATGCAAGTATACATACCAGTGGCCGTGGAATGATCTGCGGCTGCTTTTCCCTGTTTACAGAATGGAATTTCTGTGTGATAATTGCCTGACGAACGTTCGTTAGGATAATGAGCGTACCAGTGCGGGTAAAATATTGGTTGATGAAGGGTGAAGGTAATGAAAAGTGAAGAAATTAAAAAAGCGGCACTCAAACATTTTGCGGTTAACGGATATGAGGGCACGTCGCTTTCTCAAATAGCTGATGATGTGAAAATTAAAAAACAGTCGATTTATTCTCATTTTAAAGGAAAGGATGATTTATTTTTAGCCGTCCTTACAGATGCCAAGGAGATGGAGCTATCCTTTTATGAGGCGTATTTTAAGCAAAAACAAGATCCGGAAAGGACGCTATATGGATTCTTGGATGAGATGAGAAGGATGTTTCAGGAAAATGAGAATTTAAAGTTCTGGCTCAGGATGGAGTTCTTTCCGCCTACTCATTTGTATAAAGTGGTGCAGCGGGAAGCGGCGGATCTCGAGAATCAACAGGAAGCACTGTTAGAAAAGTTATTCGATTCATGGATAGCAGAAGGGGCGATTCGTTCGGGAAATGCCCGGACGCTAACATTGGCCTACACAGGTGTGATCGTGGCCATCTTGGTCGAACTTGTATACTCCGATGACCCTAAGCGGTTGGAAGATAAATTTGACGCATTATGGACCGTATTTTGGAGCGGAATTTCCAAGTAAGGTTAAGCAATAGGAGATGGGAACATGGCAATGAGAGAACAACAACAGAAAAGTCTTCTGGAAATAGAATCGACGGGAAAGATCTTCTTACGCTATTTGATTCCTTCCATGATCGGAATGATCTTGATGGCATTGAACTTTGTCGTGGATGGGGTCATGGTCGGTAACAAACTTGGGTCCGTTGCCCTTGCAGGGGTAAATATTGCTGGACCCATTTATACCATTTTTGTCGCCATGTCGATCTGGATTGGTGTCGGCGGTGCAACGCTATACTCCCAAAGCATGGGAGCGAAGGATTATGTGCGTTCCCGCTTCATTTTTACGCATTCCATCGTTCTAATTACAGGCTTCACCATCGTCATTGGTTTGATTGCCTATATGTTTCACAATCAGCTCGTTTTCGCATTAGGGGCAAATGAAGCGACCGCTCCCTTTGCGACGGATTATATGAACGTTTTCTTGATGCTCGGTTTTGTTTTCACCTTAGAAAATGCCTTGAGTATTTTTATCCGGAATAATGGAAATCCGACACTGGCCATGACGGCATTGATCGTGACGGCTGTTTCGAATTTCGTATTGAACTATATCATTTTGTATGTGTTTGATTTAGGGGTGCGTGAAATCGCGTTTGGGACAATCACCGCGTCGGCGCTTGGAATCGTTGTGCTTTCCGCCCATTTCTTCACGAAGAAAAACACCCTTCGTCTGGTCAAGTTCCGGTTTGATAAGCGGCTTTTCCTTTTGACCATGTCAATCGGCTTTCCCAGCTTTTTATCTGAACTCGGTGTATCCGTCTTTACGATTGCGCATAATAATGTGTTTTCCCGGTTGGCGGGAACGGACGGATTGTCCGCCTTTTCCATCGTCAATTATGCCCACAGTGTGATGCTATTGATGTTTCTTGGCATCGGGTCGGCCATCCAACCGCTCGTTAGCTATTACCATGGAGCAAAAGATGAGAAGCGAAAACGCGAGACGGTTCGCATCGCCATTTTTACGGCCATCGGTGCGGGGGTATTCATTACCTTACTCGGACAAGTGACGGCACCGTATATAGTTGCTTTATTCGGAGACTTTTCACAAGACGTGAAGGAACTTGCGACAATTGGCATTCGGATTTTCTTTGGCGGGTATATTCTGATGGGGGTCAACTTCGTCATGATGACCTATTTTCAATCGGTCGGGCAAGTCAAGATGGCAGCCTGGATCACGATTGGCCGGGAATTTCTCTTCATGCTGATATTCCTGGTAACCCTTCCTTTCCTCTTCGGAACCAATGCGGCATGGCTGTCGATTCCTTTATCAGAAGTAGTCATTTTCTGTACCATCCTGCTTTATTTGAAAAGAGAAGGTACGTTTTTTGGTAAAAGAGGTCATGGAATTTAGAGATCACCTATTCGGTGGTCTTTTTTTGTTTTTTAAAATTTCTGAAAAAATATTGACAGAATGATTAACTCTGTTATATATTATTAATACAATAAATATTTTGTTATATAACAGAGGAGGAAAAGTAAAATGAATATGTATACTAAAGCGTATGAAACCTATTTAATGACTTGCGAAAGATATGGAATCGAGTCGATTAACTTTCACCATTTCATCAAACATTTAACCAAGGATCAGTTAGACGAATACAGCAAATTAGCCATTTAAATTGAAAAGGACGTGTTCTTGTAGATGGATCTAGCCGATGTGGAAGCCTTATAGAAACCCCACCCGTTACGAATAGTAGAGGTGGGGTTTTGTTATGTCTAAAAAGGAAAAAGTGATATGGATTCGACGAGGAAACCTAATGACTCTTTAGCGAGCATTAGGTTTTTTTTTCCTTGAAGTGACAAAATATTATGTAGAATATGGTAAAATAGATATAGGACTTTATACTCTTATATGATGGTCAAAGAAGATAGAAAACCGACTTGGGGGATGCTATATGAAATTAACTTTATCAAAAAAATTATGGGGTAGTTTTTTATCTTTACTTGTATTTTTATTGGCCATTGGAACTGTATATTTGTTGATTATCGATGATCTTAATAAACAATATACGTTTTTATTGGATAATCGCGTGAAAAAGACTCAACTTGTGGATGACCTGATCATCAATCAGCAAGATTACTCCAACGATATTCGGGGATATATGATCTATGGAGATGCCAAGTATTTAGAAGGCCGGTCCGAGAAGTATGATAGGTTTGAAGGTGCCTATAAAGAGTTAGAAAAGACGATGGAAAAGAAAGAAGATCGGGTTTTACTGGAAGAGGCATATAAAGCAAAACAGAAGTATACAGAACTTTCAGAACAAATAATCAATAATGTCCAGAAAGAGAAAACACAGGAAGCTTTGGTCATTGCGAAAGAGACCAGTGTACTAGAAGAAACAATCATCGAAAAAGCCATACAGTTAAGTGACAACCAGAAGGTTTATATGCAAGAGAAAAGGAAAGAGATTGATGCTTTGGTGAAGGATATGCTGAGCTTCATCACGTTGGTCATCATCGGAGGCTTCATACTTAGTATCGTGATGCCGACTGTCCTGAGTCGCAGCATCACCCGTCCGGTCCGCAAGCTCACTGCGGCTATTGGTGAGGTTGCTGGAGGAAATCTCCAGGTGGAAAGCATACAGGTCCGGAACAAGGACGAGATTGGGGAAATGGCCGGTGCATTCAACAAAATGGTTAATGAACTGAAGTCGATAGTCTCGAGTATGAGGGATTCTTCGAGCCAGTTAGCCGTTCAAGCGGAGCAAATGTCGGCCAGTTCCGAGGAAAGCCTTGCCTCTTCGGAGATGGTTGCTAAAACGGCAGAGGATAATATGCAAGGAACGAATCAGCAAGTGGTCATTATTGAAAATTCGGTGGATTCCATGAATGAAATGGCTGCAGCCGTCGGGAGAGTTACGGAAAGCAATGTCGACATGCTTCAATCTGCTGAAACGGTGAATTCGCTAGTTCGTGAGGGATCATCCAGCATGAATGCGGTGACAAAGGAAATGAATCATATCAATTCCACCATTCAGGACTCGGCGAAAATCATGGAAATGATGACGAGCCATTCAAGTGATATTCAAAGAGTGACAGCCTTGATTACGGACATTTCCGACCAAACCAATTTACTGGCATTGAATGCCGCGATCGAGGCTGCCCGTGCCGGGGATCATGGAAAGGGTTTTGCGGTCGTGGCAGATGAAGTCCGGAAACTGGCTGAGCAATCGAAATTGTCCGCCTCAGAGATTGCAAACATGGTCAGCATGATTCAAGATGCGACCAAAAAAGGGGTGGAATCCATCAAGATGGGAACCAAGAAAGCGGAAGATGGACTCATTGCCTCGGAGAATTCCTTGCAGGTGTTCGACCAGATCAAAGTGGCAGTCGGTGAAGTGGGAAAACGGATAGAGTCGGCATCCAATGCTATCGAAGACATTCAAGCCATGACCGAAGAGGTGGCAGCAGGGGCCACTTCCGTAAAGGAAATTGCGGTGAGCGCTGCTGAACGGGCACATGATACAAGTGCAGCCACAGAAGAGCAGCTAGCGGCGAATGAACAGATTACGACAGGCGCCCAATCACTAGCAATCCTGGCCGAAAACCTACAGAAGGAAGTAAGCCATTTCAAGATTTAAGAACACGATGAAGAACCCGAACGAAGAACACCACTCACACGGTGTTTTAGTCGTTCGGTTTTTTTCTGTTGCAATGCGGTTTGTCACATGAAATAGGAGGAAGGGGATGGGGATAGCCAAGGGGTGTGCGCGTAGAAAGCTAATGTGAATATGGGGAAGAGGAGGATATCCACGGACTATGCATTCTTGCTTTGATGATAAAGAAAAGGACCAAGCGATTTTCGCTTGGTCCTTTTTCCTATCTTTATTATGCAATCGGCCCGCCAAGTTCTTCGATTTCGTTTGGTACGCTACCGAATTTCTTGAAGTTTGCACGGAATTGAGCGGCAAGGTCTTTTGCTGATTTTGTGTATGCAGCAGGGTCTGCCCATGTTTTGATTGGTTGAAGCACTTCATCAGGAACACCAGGAACATGAACCGGAATGTTCAAGCCGAAGATATCATCTTGAACGGTTTCAATGTTGGCTAATTCACCTTCAAGTGCTGCTTGGATCATGGCACGAGTATAAGCAAGCTTCATACGGCTTCCAGTTCCATAAGCTCCGCCAGTCCATCCTGTGTTAACCAGGTATACTTTTGCGTCATGCTCGTCGATTTTTTCTCCAAGCATTTCAGCATAGCGTGTAGCAGGAAGTGGTAGGAAAGGTGAACCGAAGCATGTAGAGAATGTTGCTTCAGGAGACGTCACGCCTCTTTCTGTACCTGCCAATTTGCTTGTGTATCCGCTCAAGAAGTGGAACATGGCTTGTTCTTTAGAAAGTTTGCTGATTGGAGGCAGTACGCCAGAAGCATCAGCCGTTAAGAAAATGATTGTATTCGGGTGTCCCGCAATACTTGGATTCACGATGTTATCGATCGCTTGCATTTGGTATGCAGCACGGGTGTTTTCCGTTAATGAGCTGTCATCGTAGTCCGCCACGCGTGTTTCGGGATCTACCACGACATTTTCCAATACGGCGCCGAAACGGATGGCGTCGAAGATCTGTGGTTCTTTTTCACGTGAAAGGTTGATGGTTTTTGCATAGCATCCGCCTTCGATGTTGAATACACCGTTAGAAGACCAGCCGTGTTCGTCATCACCGATCAGTTTACGGTTCGTGTCGGCAGATAAAGTCGTTTTACCAGTACCGGACAATCCGAAGAATAAAGCGACATCGCCTTCACGACCTACGTTTGCCGAACAATGCATCGGAAGGATTTCTTCTTCCGGAAGTAGGTAGTTCATGATTGAGAAAATCGATTTCTTCATTTCACCTGCGTATTCAGTTCCACCGATTAGGATAGTACGGCGTTCGAATGATACCATGATGAACGTTTCGGATTGCGTTCCATCAACTGTTGGATCCGCTTTGAAATTAGGTGCGGAAAGGATGGTGAATTCTGCTTCATGCCCTCTTAGTTCTTCGTCATTCGGACGGATGAACAATGTATGAGCAAAAAGGTTGTGCCAAGCATATTCATTAACCACTCGGATAGGAAGGCGTGATGATTCGTCTGCACCAGCAAAACCTTTGAAGACAAAGACTTCTTCTTTTGTCTTTAAGTAATCCACTACTTTACTATATAGTTTATTGAATACTTCCTCGGAAATGGGTTGGTTCACTGGGCCCCAGTCAATTTTGTCCTTTACAGAAGCTTCTTCCACAATATATTTATCTTTAGGTGAACGGCCCGTGTATTTGCCCGTTTCAGCTTTTACTGCGCCGGTTGAAGTTAAAACGCCTTCATTTCTGCTTAATACTTTTTCAACTAATTGAGGAACTGAGAGTTGAGTTTGCACATTATTTCCTGCTAATAATTGGTGTAACTCATTAACGTCAACAGAATTCATATATGAGATACCTTCCTTTGTTTAAGTTTTTATAATACAATTAGTATAACACATTGGATTAAATAGTCTATACTATTTAACTTTTTTTGTGAATGAAAATGGAATAGTCACATTAATCAATTATCTCACTTCGAGTGTAACCTTATGTATAGTGCGGGCATATACTTGCAGTGAGTCATCCTGGATGGATGTTTTCGAATCTGGTTGAATCGGGAGACGATCTGGATGAAGTGAATCTAGGATGTGAAAAACGATTGCTGCCGCAAGTCTTTGTGAAGTCCCGTTTTAGGATTAGTGTACCTTTTCATTTATAATAGGAAGAAAAGAAGTGAACAACCATTTATGTATCTGAAAAAGGGATGAATATGGGGTTCGGATGGTATGTTCATTTTGTCTGATTTATCCATTGTAAGTCAATGGTCTTATCTTCTTAGTTTACACTCTTTAAGGATACTATTTATATTCCGGCTGTGCCAGATAAAAAGTTTTTTTATTTTTCATTGGGGAAAAATGTTCTATTTAGAAAAACATTGACAAATTCAGACTAAATACGATAGTATCTTAAATTGTACGGATTCTCTTATCCCGAGTTGGTGGAGGGACAGGCCCTTTGAAACCCAGCAACCTGCCATATTGAACTTGACTCCAAGGTCAATCGCCGAAAATAAAGCGATGAACCTTCAAGGAATAGTGGTGATGGTGCTAACCTGAGCAAGGTAAAAACCCTTGAACGATAAGAGTGAAAGGATAGATGATAGAATTTTTAAACCTTTCCTCATTTGCCAGGGAAGGTTTTTGTGTTTTTATTCATTAATTCTGTGTCTATGATTGAAACTAATAAGGGAAACGAGTTCCGTAAAAGATCAGGCTCATGCCTACAACATACTAACTTCCAAGGAGGAAATAAGATGTCAAAGAAACGTCTATTTACTTCTGAATCTGTGACAGAAGGCCATCCGGATAAAATTTGTGATCAGATTTCAGATTCCATTTTAGATGCAATCCTAGCTAAGGATGCTAATGCGCGCGTTGCGTGTGAAACAAGTGTAACGACAGGTCTTGTACTTGTTGCTGGAGAAATTACAACATCGGCTTACGTGGATATTTCACGCATTGTCCGCGATACGATTGCAGGTATCGGGTACACTCGTGCGAAATATGGTTTCGATGCCGAGACTTGTGCCGTGCTAAGCTCGATCGATGAGCAGTCTGCTGATATTGCAGCGGGTGTTGATAAAGCATTGGAAGCACGTGAAGGTACGATGTCCGATGAGGAAATCGATGCTATCGGTGCAGGGGACCAAGGTCTTATGTTCGGATTCGCGTGCAATGAAACGGAAGAGCTTATGCCACTTCCCATTTCATTGGCTCATAAGCTATCATTCCGTCTTTCTCAAGTTCGTAAAGATGGCACGCTAAGTTATTTACGTCCTGATGGAAAAACGCAAGTAACGGTTGAATATGATGAAAATAACCTACCTGTACGTGTAGACACAATCGTCATCTCCACACAACATGATCCTGAAGTGACACCTGAACAAATTCAAGCCGACTTAAAAGAACATGTGATTAATGCGGTCGTACCGGCTGACTTAATCAATGAAGATACGAAATACTTCATCAACCCGACTGGCCGTTTTGTAATCGGCGGACCTCAAGGGGATGCTGGTCTTACTGGCCGTAAAATCATCGTTGATACGTACGGCGGATACGCTCGTCACGGCGGCGGTGCTTTCTCTGGTAAAGATGCAACAAAAGTGGACCGTTCTGCTGCATATGCCGCTCGTTACGTTGCGAAGAACATCGTGGCTGCCGGCCTGGCTGACAAAGCGGAAGTGCAATTGGCCTACGCAATCGGCGTGGCTAAGCCTGTATCCATCTCAATCGATACATTTGGAACGGGAACAGTAAGTGAAGAGGTGCTAGTGGAATTGGTAGAGGCGAATTTCGACCTACGTCCAGCTGGTATCATCAAGATGCTTGACCTACGTCGCCCAATCTACAAGCAAACAGCTGCATATGGTCACTTCGGCCGTACAGATGTTGATTTGCCTTGGGAGCGTACGGATAAAGCAGAAGCTTTAAAAACACAAGCTAAAGCGTAAATCATATGAGAAAAGGTGCCTTGCTTTAATGCAAGGCACCTTTTTTGATGGGCAAAAATAGGATTAAATATGGCTTCCTAGGGAATAATTCAAGGAATCCTATTTTTAGCTAAGCGTTTTTTTGTAATCATACGATTGGTGTTACTTTATTCGGTCAGCCTGTTTATAGAGTTGTCCTTTTTCAGCATATTCCCGGACAATGCGATCCATATCCTGGCGATCTTCCTCATTAATTTCACGAACGACTTTGGCCGGCCTTCCAAAGGCTAAGGTGTTCGGCGGGATAACCTTTCCTTGGGGGACAAGGCTCCCTGCACCGATGAAGGCACCTTCACCGATTTCCGCTCCATCAAGGATGATCGAACCCATGCCGATGAGGGCTCTCTTTCGAATTTTGCAGCTATGTAGAATGACTTGGTGGCCAATGGTCACTTCATCTTCGATTATCAGTGGGTTATTGGGACTTTGATGAAGTACGCTGTTATCTTGCACGCTTACTCTTTTCCCGATGATGGTGGGTGCCACATCGCCGCGAATGACGGTATTGAACCAGATCGTTGATTCATCACCGATTTTGACATCGCCTGTCACGACGGCATTTTCAGCAAGATAGGCGCTTTCGGAAATTTCTGGTTCCATGCCTTTGAATGGATAAATAATCAATTTTCATCATTTCCTTTCCGAAGTGGATAATTTTGCTGTATTATTTTAATATACCGTATCAAAATAGCCTTGGCTACTATTTGATTGAGCACAATTAATTAGGTTTCGTTTTTGTCGAAAACCGAAAATGTGGTTATAATTTACCATATAGATTATTTTTCATTCTGCATGGAACGTTTACAACTAGAGAAAAGTGAAAGGGGGATTTCGAATGTGGAAATGGGAGACGGACGGAGATGCAAAAGGCGTCATCGTCATTATTCATGGGGCAATGGAGCATCATGGCCGTTACAAGTGGTTAACACAAATGTGGCTTTCAGCCGGATACCATGTCGTCATGGGCGACCTACCCGGGCAGGGAATGACGACACGCGCCTTCCGGGGGCATATCGATTCCTTTGACGAATATTTAGAAGAAGTAAAAAGCTGGATTGAAGATGCATACGATTATTCCCTTCCTGTCTTTTTATTAGGACATAGCATGGGTGGGTTGATTGCGATCCGCCTGCTTCAGGAGGAAGAATGGGACATCGCGGGGGTCATTTTATCATCGCCATGCCTCGGTCTGATGACGCATCCTCCCAAATACTTAACCGCCATTTCACACGGCATGAATATCGTGATGCCAAAATTCCGGGTGGATTCTGGGTTAACTCCCCAAATGGCGACGAGGAATTCGGAAATCCGTGAATCGGATACGAACGATACATTGTACATTACCAAGGTTTCCGTTCGCTGGTATCGGGAGCTTGTACAGGCAATGAAGGATGCTTTTGAAGAGATTCCGGAGTTTCAGGACGTGCCTTTACTGATGATGCAGGGCGGAGATGACAAGGTCGTCAACAAAAAGGCGGTCCGGGAGTGGTTCAACTATAACTTGGCCAGCGAAAAGCAATACAAGGAATGGCCGAAACTATATCATGAAATTTTCAATGAACCGGAGCGGGATGACGTATTTCAATATGCACTGAGTTTCGTTGAAAACCGGTTGAAGATATTGGGCTATGTCGTTTAAATAAGAAAAAAGCTGCTGAGAAACTTCAGCAGCTTTTGTTTTAGAGGAATTTGCAAAGACATGTTCGAACGGCTTCAATTCTTCCATCGTGTTCTATCTTCGGTCAATGCAGTCAGGCTAGTGACGAATTGGCCATATGATTCACTTGTATCCCGTTTGATTTTCTCAGTCAATAAATCTGCCCTGCCAGTAACGAAGTCGATAATTGTTCCATGTTTCTACACCCACTTATCCATTTTTTCCTCATTATAATGGGTAAAAGTTTAAAAGTTCGAAAAAATCGGTCGAAATTACAAAAACACCACCGTTTATTGAACGGTGGTGGGAGTTCTACCTTTTTTCTATCGCAATGAGGAACGGAGGAGAATGAACTTGGTTGATGAAGTCGTATTTCAGGACATGGGCTTTTTGTTGAGACAGGTTCTGTACATAGTGCATCAACGCATCCCGTTCCGTTTCTCCTCCTGGATGGCCGTGATAGATGACGAGGACGATGATGCCCTCTGGCGCCATCATGTCGAACAGTTTTTCCAGAGAAGCGATTGTCGTATCGGCTTGCGTGATGATCGATTTATCGCCTCCAGGTAGATAGCCAAGGTTGTAGATGGCCCCGGTGATCTTTCCCGCATGTTCCCCGGTGATATACGTATCAAGCTGTTCATGTCCATCGTGGACGAGGGTGCAACGCTTTTGTAAATGTTCCGTTTCCAATTTATTCGCGGTAGTGTGAATGGCTTGCTCTTGAATGTCAAAACTATAGACATGACCGGTTTCGCCGACCAATTGGGCGAGAAAGACGGTATCATGGCCGTTGCCCATCGTTCCATCAACGGTGATGTCCCCTTGTTGAACGGCTCTCTCAAGAAGTAGCTTCGCAAAATCCAAAACGCGATCCAGCTTCATGGTGATGGGACCTCCTCTGATTGATAATGTTTTCCCTGCCAGCTATTGCGGCGTTTCAGTTCGGCATCGATGGCGTTCAGGACATCCCATTTATTGACGCTCCACATCGGCCCAATCATCAAGTCTATGGGGCCATCGCCGGTAATGCGGTGGACGATCATTTCTGGGGGAATGACTTCCAACTGATCGCATACGAGATTTACATAATCGTCCCGTTCAAGAAATTCAAGCATTCCTTTTTCATATTGCTTGACCATCGGCGTTCCTTTCAAAAGGTGAAGCAGGTGGATCTTGATTCCCTGGACATCAAGTTTAGCGACTTCACGTGCGGTCTCCATCATCATTGCATAACCTTCGTTAGGCAAGCCATTGATGATGTGGGTACAGACCCGGATCCCGTGTTTACGCAGTTTATCGACGCCTTCCTTGTAGCAAGCATAGTCGTGGGCCCGGTTGATCAAGTTCCCCGTTTCATCATGGACCGTCTGCAGGCCAAGCTCGACCCAAAGATAGGTACGTTGATTCAGTTCGGCTAGATAGTCGACTACATCATCAGGCAGGCAGTCCGGGCGTGTCGCGATGGAAAGCCCGACCACTCCTTCCTGAGTGAGGACGCTTTCGTATTTTTCACGAAGCTCTGCCACGGGTGCGTGCGTGTTCGTGAACGCTTGAAAATAGGCCATATACTTGCCGTCTTTCCATTTGTGGTGCATTTTTTCACTGACTTTCTTAAATTGGACATCAAGCGGTTCGACGCGATCGCCTGCAAAATCCCCCGATCCTGCGGCACTGCAGAAGGTGCAGCCGCCATGTGCGACTGTGCCATCACGGTTCGGACAGTCGAAACCGCCGTCAAGCGCAACTTTGAAAACTTTATGGCCAAAGTGATGGCGTAAATGGTAATTCCAAGTATGATATCGTTTGTTATCCGTTGCATATATAAACGGGTTTGCTTGATCCATATCAGCAACCTCCTACGTGTAATAAAGCGCAACCTATATTATACAACATTCCGGAGAATAGGTCTTTTTCTTAAAAAAGAAGCGTATAATGTATCTTGAAGGTTAATTTTAGATAGTTAAACAGGTGTGTTCGTTTATCTAAATTGAGTCGGGAGCTGATGAATATGACCGTTCAAGTAGAAGAAGTCATAAATCAAATGAAAAAGAAATTAGCAGAAAATAACCAGGTGCTAGAAGTCAATGATGATGGGACTGTGTTCAATGCAACGTGTACCTTCAATTCTCCTGCCTCGGACGAACAAATCCTCGCTTTTGAGGAAAAGACCGGTTTGCTGCTGCCAGATGAATATAAAGCATTTTTGAAGATAACGAATGGGTGCCGCCTGTTCGATCATGTTGAATCCGGGGGCGAAAATGATTTATACAGCCTTGAGGATATCATAAATTACACGTATGAAGAAGATTATGAAGGCTGTTATAAGGTGGCCTGCATTTATCAAGATAATATTGTGATCCATGGAAATGACGTGGCCAAAGGCAAGCAGGATTATATCATGGTAAAAGGTCATATCGATGATTTCGATGAAAGCAAGCCGCTTCATATGGGTTTCGCGGAGTGGCTGGAGCAGTTCATTTCCCATCAAGGGGTAAAGTTCTGGGATAAGTGAAAAAAAATGATAATCCTCCCGTTCTTAGTTCAAACTAATTGTGATGATGTAATGTCATCCAAACGAACGTGAAGGAGAGGGTTTGAAATGGCAACTAGACAATCCGTTGGTCAGTTATTGGAGCAATGCGAAGGGGCTCTCCGATTTGCAGATTATGAATATAACGAAGCATCAAGGCTGGGCCATTACAGTGATGAGGAATTCCAGAAGTCACAGCTTTATATCGAAGAGGCTTTGACAAATTTGGACAAAATGTATGGAAGTGCGGATGCCCAGCAACGGGATATGCTTCAAAGGATGCAACAGCAATTGAATGATATAAAGAATGATATGATTTTATTGCGTCATTAAAGGTGTAGGTGGGGGCTATGGAAGCATAGCTCCCTTTTCCAATGTGCACGATTTTGAATGGTGATGCATATATAATGAAAAACCTGGAGATAATGTTGGTGACCGGCTATTGCAATTATCGGTAAAATTGACTAGAATGAAATAAAATCAAATATTCTTATAAAGACTATGAAGAGAAGTAGTAGCAATTAGAACCAGTTTAGAGAGTTGACGGATGGTGCAAGTCAACCTGGATTGATTGTGAACTCGTCTTGGAGTCACAGGTGTGAAGCGATAGTAATGCCTGGCGTCCAATCCACGTTACGGAACTTTTAAGCTGGGCGATTGTTTGTTGTCGCCAATGTGGGTGGTACCGCGGGAAGATATACATAATCCTCTCGTCCCAATTTGGGATGAGGGGTTTTTTATTGTTTTTTTTATACGGAAAATAGGAGGAAGTCTAATGAGTTTTGAACATAGAAGCATAGAAACGAAATGGCAGCAATATTGGGAAGCGAACAAAACGTTTAAAACGGGAGAAGATAGCGGCAAACGTAAATTCTACGCGCTGGATATGTTCCCCTATCCATCTGGAGCGGGTCTTCACGTTGGACATCCGGAAGGTTACACGGCGAGTGATATTCTGGCACGGATGAAACGGGCGCAAGGGTACAATGTGCTCCATCCAATCGGCTGGGATGCATTCGGTCTTCCAGCAGAGCAGTACGCAATCGATACCGGGAATGACCCGGCTGAATTCACGGAACACAACATCAACACGTTCCGCCGCCAAATCAAGGCGCTTGGTTTCTCTTATGACTGGGATCGTGAAATCAATACGACGGACCCGGAATATTATAAATGGACACAATGGATTTTCTTGAAATTATACGAAAAAGGCCTTGCCTATATCGATGAAGTCGCTGTGAACTGGTGCCCGGCACTTGGTACGGTTTTAGCGAATGAAGAAGTCATCGATGGGAAAAGTGAACGTGGCGGACATCCGGTCGAGCGCCGTCCAATGAAGCAGTGGATGTTGCGCATCACGGCTTATGCCGACCGTCTGATCGACGATTTGGATGATGTGGATTGGCCAGAAAACATCAAGGATATGCAACGTAACTGGATCGGCCGTTCTGAAGGGGCTGAAGTCACGTTCACGATCGATGGATTCGATGAATCATTCACGGTGTTCACGACGCGTCCGGATACATTATTCGGTGCAAGCTATGCGGTTCTTGCTCCAGAGCATCCTTTCGTGGATAAGATCACGACATCCGAACAACGTGCTGCCGTTGACGCTTATTTAGACGAAGTGAAACATAAAAGTGACCTGGAAAGAACGGACCTTGCAAAAGATAAATCAGGCGTGTTCACGGGTGCTTATGCAATCAATCCGGTCAATGGCGAAAAGATGCCGATCTGGATTGCTGATTATGTATTGATCAGCTATGGAACGGGTGCAATCATGGCGGTTCCTGCTCATGATGAACGTGATTATGAATTCGCAGTCAAATTCGACTTGCCAATCAAAGAAGTCGTAGCTGGTGGAGATGTGACGAAAGAAGCCTATACGGGCGACGGACTTCATGTGAACTCCGGATTCCTGGATGGAATGAATAAAGAAGAAGGCATCACGGCCATGATTAAATGGTTGGAAGAAAAAGCGATCGGTACGAAAAAAATCACGTACCGCCTTCGCGACTGGTTGTTCAGCCGCCAACGTTACTGGGGTGAGCCAATTCCAATCATCCATTGGGAAGATGGCACCATGTCAGCACTTAAGGAAGAAGAGCTTCCATTACTTCTACCTAAGGCAACGGACATCAAGCCTTCAGGAACGGGTGAATCACCACTTGCGAACATCACGGATTGGGTGAATGTAGTTGACGAAAACGGACGTAAAGGCCGTCGTGAGACAAATACCATGCCACAATGGGCAGGTAGTAGCTGGTACTTCCTTCGTTATATCGATCCGGACAATACGGAAGCTCTTGCCGATCCGGAAAAATTAAAAGAGTGGATGCCGGTCGACATTTATATCGGTGGTGCTGAGCATGCCGTGCTTCACTTATTGTACGCGCGCTTCTGGCATAAATTCTTGTATGACATCGGTGTCGTACCAACGAAAGAACCGTTCCAAAACTTATTCAACCAAGGGATGATCCTTGGCGAGAACAATGAAAAAATGAGTAAATCAAAAGGGAATGTCGTGAACCCTGATGACATCGTGGAAAGCCATGGTGCGGATACGCTTCGCATGTACGAAATGTTCATGGGGCCATTGGATGCATCCATTGCCTGGTCGACAAACGGATTGGACGGTTCACGCCGATTCCTGGATCGCGTCTGGCGCTTACTTGTCAATGAAGACGGTACGATGACGGATAAATTGGTCGAAACGGACGACAGTGGCAAGCTTGAAAAAGTGTATCACCAAACTGTCAAAAAAGTGACCGAGAACTATGAAGAATTGAAATTCAATACGGCGATTTCACAGCTGATGGTATTCATCAACGATGCCTACAAAGCGGAAGCACTTCCGAAAGAATATATCGAAGGCTTCGTGAAATTGTTAGCACCGGCTGCACCACATATCTCAGAAGAACTTTGGTCTAAACTGGGTCATTCTGAAAGTATCGCTTACGGAACATGGCCTGCGTTCGACGAAGCGAAGCTCGTCGATAACGAAGTGGAGATCGTAATTCAAATCAACGGAAAAGTCAAAGCCAAACTTATGGTGCCGACTGATACGACGAAAGAAAAACTCGAAGAAATCGCGATGGGCGAAGACGCCATCAAAGAACAGATTGATGGTAAAACCATCCGCAAAGTCATTGCCGTACCTGGCAAATTAGTCAACATCGTCGCAAACTAACAATCAAAAGAGCTGCCCCGCATATTGGCCGGGGCAGCTCTTTTTGTGTTGCCCTGGAAAGGGACATTCGTCGATCTATAAATATTAGGACCATATTGTTATATGTATTTTTATGGTAATATGTAATGAAAAACCAAGGAGCAACCATAACTATGGAAAACGTTCATGACGTGGAGTTAAAACATTTTTCGAATGAATATTTGGACGTATTACATTCCTTTGAACTTCCTGAAGAACAAGGGCAGTTCACAGCATTACCAAGCAAGATTTTAGAGGTGAAAGAAGGACAACATCGTATTGTTATTTTATGTGAGGATGAGCCTGTAGGCTTCTTTCTATTACATTCAACGGAACGAGTTAAGGCGTACTCGGATAATCCGAAAGCGATGCTCTTAACTGCATTATCTGTTAACCATGCAAAGCAAGGAAAAGGTTATGCTAAACAAGCGATGCTCTTGCTAAGTGATTTTGTTAAATCAGAATTTCCTTACTGTGATGAAATCGTTTTAGCAGTTAATCATAAAAATGTTCCTGCTCAGCGACTGTATGCAAAAGTAGGTTTTACAGATACAGGTAAGAGAAAAACCGGTCCGATTGGTGAACAGTTTGTCATGCATTTATCGGTGAAGAATACGTAACTCTTCTAACTTTCGAGAGCTAACCTGTAATAGAGAGATAAAATGAATCGGTCAATAATCGAGCGTTTTAATTGAATCGAAAAAAAGGGATCTTCGCTGAAGATTCTTTTTTTTGCCGATGATGGTTGATTATGTACCTAAGAATAAGGATTTTCAAAACGCAGATAAAGAAAGTGGAAGAAGCAAGATTCGAGATTCGGACACATATGGGGGATATGGCGGAATCCTAAGTGAATGGGGAAGAAATAGTAGGAAAACCCTGTTCTTATAAAAAGCAGAATAGCTAGATTCAAAGATACGTATTAGTGCAAAATGCCTGTTTATTCCTTGGAGTCTACCATTCTCAAGTTATTGCCAAAAAAATGGTTGATAATATTTAACAGTGTGATAATTTGGTATAGTAAAGCATTTTTAGCAAATTTAGGAGGGTAACTATTGAACGTTAAAAAGGTAAGTCGATTTACGGTATGTGTACTTATATTTTCACTTGTTTTTGGCATGTTGATTCCACAAAGATCTCAGGCTGCGACAGATTCATCAAAAATCATACAAGCATCACCTTCCATTAAAAGTGGAGAAACGGTTGAAGGCAATTTTGACAAGCCTGAGACCCATTGGCTCCAGATCACCCCAACGAAAGATGATACTAATCAGTTTTCCCATGTTGAGTTCGATGTAGAATCGGACGATTATCTTAATATTTCAGTCTATCCTACTTTAGAAAAAGCAGAGAAAGATGAAACGTATGATAACTACCGGGCAACTAGTGGCCCTGAAGAAAAGGCCGTCATCGACTTCCCGTTCGGTTGGGAAGGAAGCTATTATGTGAAAATAGAGTATTTCGGTGAAGTGGATGAAGAGGGCCTATCATTACCGGAATCGGAGAATAAGACGGCTTACAAAATACATGCACAATCCGTTAAATTGCCTCCTTCCGCAACATCGGACGAACTTGGAATGGCTTCATGCCCAGTGGAGTTAAGCGCTGTAGGAAAATCCACGGGTAAAAACCTATTGAGTGAAATTCGCAAGTTCAGAGATGGAGTTCTTTCCAAGTCAGAGGAAGGACGCGCCCTATCTTCCTTGTATTATAAGGCTGCACCGTTCTTGGTCCTTGATATGGCCGGCAGCAAGAGCAAAAGAGACAATGTATACAACAATCTAGTAATCCTTCAACCTCTAATTGCGGACCTTAATGAAAATGGGGAAAGCAGTACGGCAGTCATTTCAAATAAGCAGCAACAAGCGATTAATGAATTGTTCGATGTGACGGTCGATGCCGTCCCAGCTTCACTGAAAAAAGAAATGAACGGCATTGCGGATAAGATCGGCATCAATAACCTTGCAGGCGAGCGCGTTGTCGATATCGCAAGCAAAGCGGGTTATAAGCTACCGGCTTCCAAAAGCATCACGAGCAAGTATATCGTCAAGATGAAACCGGGTAAAAAACTGACTTCGGTTCAAACCAAGGTACAAAGCTATGGAACGTTCTCGACCTTCAAAAAACAAGATGTCATCCTCGATGATACATATGTGGTGGAGTTAAAGGGAACGGGCAAGATGAGCGCAACGGCCCTTACACAGGTTGAAAACCTCTCGGATGTAGAGTATATCGAGCCGGTTAAAACGTATAAAGCCCTTTCGAATGATATTCAATCACCGTATCAATGGTCCTTGAACAATGAGGGGCGTGAAGTGAGTAAAAAAGGCGCTGACATCCATAATGACGAATTGCAGAAACTTATTAAGAATCGCGATCTGAAAGAGACATTGGTTGCGGTAATCGATACAGGCGTCGATAATACGCTCGCGGATCTAAAAGACAAAGTCAATATGGGACAAGGCAAGAACTTCATCGATCCGAAAGTGGACGCGATCGATGATAATGGACATGGTACACATGTTTCAGGCATCATCGCAGCCCAGTCGAATAATGGATATTCCATGGAGGGAATCAATCCATTGGCCAAAATCCTTCCTGTCAAGGTCCTTGATTCTTCAGGAGCAGGGGACACGGAAAAAATTGCAGCCGGAATCATTTATGCGGCAGACAAGGGAGCAAAGGTCATTAACTTAAGTTTGGGCGGGTCTTATAGCCGGACCATCGAGTACGCCCTGAATTACGCAGCATCCAAAGGTGTCGTGATCGTGGCCGCAAGCGGGAATGAAGCCAGCATGCTTTCTTATCCGGCTTCTTCTAAATATGTAATATCCGTCGGGGCAACCAATGCCTATGATATCGTTTCGGATTATTCCAACTTTGGCCCGACACTTGATTTGGTGGCACCTGGAACAGGGATCCCAAGTCTTATGCCAAACGGAAATGTCACGTTAATGGATGGGACATCGATGGCAACACCACATGTCGCAGCAGTTGCCGCGTTATTACTATCCGGTAATCCAGGATTGAAAATAAATGACGTACGCACCATCCTTCATGAAACATCCGATTACATTGCCTTCAAGGAAGAAGACAATGAAGGAATGGATCAGGATTATACAGATGAAGGAGAGCCGATAGCACCAGCCGTCGACAGGGATTATGTTTCAGGATTTGGAAGGCTGAATGGCTTTAGTGCACTTAGTAAAGTGGACCTGAAAGCTGCAGTGAACCCGATTCTTGATAATCAAACGAAGCTGACAGGAACGGCAAAAGCAGGTTCAAAAGTGGAAGTGAAAAACGGAAGCAAAACAATCGGAACAGCGGTGACTTCAGCCAAAGGCACGTTCAGTGTTGCAATTCCAGCTCAAAAGGCCGATCAACGCCTAAACGTCGTGATTTCGGATTCTTCTAAAGTCGCTGTCTCTTCAATCAAGCTGTTTGTGAAGAAGGGGGAAACTCCTAAAGCACCTACTGTGAAGGCAGTAAGTGACAAAGATACGTTTGTAACGGGAAAAGCAACGGCGGGAATCGCGATTTCCATCAAGAATAGCGCCAAAAAAGTAATCGGCAAAGGCAACGCAGACAGCAAAGGGAATTACAAAGTAAAAATCAGCAAACAAAAAGCAGGGACAAAACTTTCCATAACAGCTACTGACGCGGCGAAACGGGAAAGTAAAGCAGCGAAAGTGACTGTGTTGGACAAAACGGCACCAAGTGCACCGAAAGTCGACAAAGTAACGGACAAATCAAAAAAAGTAACCGGTAAAGCGGAAGCGGGATCGACGGTTACGGTCAAGTACAAAGATAAGAAAATCGGATCGGCCAAAGCTGATAAAAAAGGGAAATTCACCGTGAAAATCAGCAAGAAAAAAGCAGGTTCGACCTTGTCCGTCACAGCAAAAGATAAAGCGGGCAATACAGGCAAAGCAACGAAAGTGACTGTGAAGAAATATAAAAAGTAAAATGTTAACTGAAACGGCATGTCCCCTTGTTTGAAATAACTAACAAGGGACATGCCGTTTTTTTCTTGAACCTCTAATAGGATGACGACAAAAAAGCCTATCAAAATAGTTTTGATAGGCTTTCATTATGTACACGATAAACTAGAAATTAATAGAAAGAGAATCTTTCAATTCCTGTAACAGTTCAGGGTGCTTCGCAATCGAAACATAGGTTTTTTCCTGATCTTCCTTTGACTTGTTCGATAAGTCCGTCTTCACTAACATGACTTGCCCATCTTCAAAGAAAAATACACTAAATTTGTTTTTTTCGTCCTTGAATAATTCAAAAAAATATGTGGTTTCTTCTAAGGTGGCCATGGAGTAATCTAGTAGTTCCGCTGCGTCATTATTCTTTTTCACTTCAATCTTATCCATTTTGTCAATGAAGGTCCTGATATCTTTCTGTTCTGTCATGACTTTATGATAGTCTTCAGGATCAAGACTGGGATCATTCTGATTTGAAAGTAGTGCGGAAAGCTTTTTATAGCTTTCTTGATTCGGTATGTCTAGCTTGACGGATTTCGTATTCTCTTCGGTTTTTTCGTCAGGCTGCTTTTTTTCTTCCGTTTTGTTCTCTGTCGTATTTTCGGTTTGTTCTTTAGTTACGGTTTCCTCATTTTCTGAAGCACAGGCACTTAAGAATAGAGAAAGGCCGATACAAAAGAAAATCATTTTAAAGAATCTCATGGTTTAATCCCCTCCGGCTTAACATTCTACCATATAAAGGGTTATATTACATATTTATCTTATTTGGTGTTTAGGGAAAATAAAAAGGTAAGTGGAGGCGATCGATTTCCACTTACCTTTTTTCGTTCATAATTGGGACAAAGCTTTTTTGGCCGTCTTCACGTCGTTTTGGAGAAGCTGGTTGAAATCATAAGCTGGATAGAGATCTCTTTCATATAGATAGTTGAAAATTCTTGCGTGATTATCGATGGCCCCATTTAATTGCTTTTTAAAGACCTTCCGTAGTGAGGGGGTGGCCGTTTCAGTTATGGCAGTCGCATAATTTTTGATGGAGGATTTGGCCAGCCCGAGTAGATCCCCGGCAGCCATTGCCGATGCATCATCTCTTATTTCATCCCCCTGTATTATTTCTCCCATACGATCGTCCTCTTCCCGATTGGCATCAGGCGTTAACGGATAAAACTGCAACAACTCCATGATGTTTTGCGTAAGCGAATTGATCATGTGTTTGTAGTGTGTTTTTAAAACCGGGTCTTTTATTTCTGGATAGGCTTTTTTTAATTTCATAAGGGCATTGGACTGTGAAGCTACTAATTCATGAAGCTCAAGTGTTTCATGCCAAGCAAGATGTGAATGTGTGGGTGTCATGTTAATACCTCCTGAACATATTGTCTCGATACAGTATTCAAGAGGTGGGCATTTCGGAAGTTATCCCATTATTGAGAATATATCATTGGTATTGCTCCAACCTTGCAAAGAATTTTTTAACAAACTCGTAAAATACCTTTTCTGATGGGGCAAGTTCTCGATTCCTTGGAGAGATGATACCGACTGTCCGTTTGACTGAAGGTGTTTCAATGGGAATTTTGACGGTCATCCTCGGAACGATTTCATAGAAGGTGCTATCAGGCAGGAGGCTGACCCCGATTCCAGCGGACACAAGCCCTTTTATGGAATCCATGTCTTCCCCTTCCGAAGCGATGTTCGGCGTGAAGCCGGCCTGCTTACAAGCCTCGATGGCAAGGGTGTTCAAGACGTAACCTTTGGGGAACAGCACGAAAGGATCATTCCGCAGGTCGCTTAGGCGCAGGCTCTTTCTTTCAGCCAGCGGATGGGTGATGGGAAGTAGGGCAGACACGTTTTCGGTGAATAAGATATGGCCGTCGATATCAGGATCTTTCGTAGGGACCGGCCCTAGGAAGGCCAAGCCGATTTCACGGTTTTTCACGGCATCCATTAAGTAGGAGTAGGAACCTTGTTTCAAATGAAATGAGATGTTCGGCTGTTCATCTTTAAAAGCGGAAATGACAGTCGGCAACAAATAGGTGGAGAGGCTTGTCGGGAACCCGATTTTAATCATTCCATGTTCCGGATCCAGGAATTCCTCGATTTGATATTTGGCATATTCGATGGATTTTATCGCCGTTTTGGCATGAACTAAAAATATTTTTCCGATGGGCGTTAATTGGATGTTCCGACCGATTTTTTCGAATAACGTGACGCCGAGTTCTTCTTCCAGTCTAGCAATCTGGCGACTGATGGCCGATTGGGCAATATGTAGGTGTTCGGCGGCTTCAGAGACATGTTCCCTCTCCGCAACCTCGACGAAATAACGCAATTGACGTAGTTCCATTTACTCATCTCCTTCCACCTATCTCAAAGTGAGATAGATTTTGGCTTAATTATATATTGTTTATATTGATTTGAAAACCTAGAATAATATGTAAGTGACATAACGGTGTAAGAAATAAGAGGGGGGAAAACGTATGACATACAATCAATTACCAAAAGCACAAGGTCTTTACCGTCCGGAATTTGAACATGATGCATGTGGGATCGGTTTATACGCTCATTTAAAGGGGCTAGCTACACATGATATCGTCAAGCAAGGACTGCAGATGCTGTGCCAATTAGACCACCGCGGTGGACAAGGGAGCGATCCTCTAACAGGGGATGGAGCAGGATTGATGGTGCAAATTCCTGATAAGTATTTCAAGCTGACTTGCCCGGAAATGAACTTGCCGGCAAAGGGACGCTATGGTGTGGGCATGCTCTTTTTTTCCAACGATGATGCTGAACGCAATGAGATTGAAGCGCGTCTGAATTCATTAATCGAACAAGAGGGTCAAACGCTTCTAGGCTGGAGAACGGTTCCTGTGGATGCAGGGAAATTAGGGGACGTCGGCAAAGAAACATGCCCGACGATCCGACAGGTGTTCATCGGGGCAAGTGATGACGTTACAGAAGACTTGGCTTTCGAGCGCAAATTATTCATCATCAGGAAACAGGCTGAAAACTGGGCAAGGGAACGTGGAAACCGTTTTTATTTTGCGAGTCTTTCCAGCGCGACGATCGTTTACAAGGGATTGCTGACACCGGAACAAGTCGATGCATTTTATCTTGATTTGCAGCATGAAGATTTTTTGTCCGCTTTCGCTTTAGTGCATTCCCGCTTTAGTACCAACACATTCCCTAGCTGGGAACGGGCCCATCCAAACCGCTACTTGATCCATAATGGGGAGATCAATACGCTTCGGGGCAATGTCAACTGGATGAAAGCGCGTGAACAGCAGTTCGTTTCGGATGCTTTCGGGGATGATTTACAAAAGGTCCTGCCTATCTTGGATACGGATGGAAGCGACTCATCCATTTTGGATAACGCCCTTGAATTCTTCGTCCTGGCAGGCCGCAAGCCGGCGCATGCAGCGATGATGCTGATTCCTGAACCATGGACGGAAAATCCGCATATGACCAAGGAAAAGAAAGCCTTTTACGAATACCACAGCATGTTGATGGAGCCTTGGGATGGTCCGACGGCGATTTCGTTCACGAATGGGAAACAAATCGGGGCGATCCTAGACCGTAACGGATTAAGACCTGCCCGTTATTATGTGACCAAAGATGACTACATCATTTTCTCCTCTGAAGTCGGGGTAATCGAAGTCGAGCCGGAAAATGTATTATATAAAGAGCGTTTAAGCCCAGGCAGGATGCTTCTACTTGATTTAGAGGAAGGCCGCATCATCTCGGATGAAGAAATCAAATCCGAAATGGCGAACGAACAACCGTATCAAAAGTGGCTGGACGAACAGATTGTGCAGTTGACGGACGAAGATCAGCCGGTCGATGTGGAACCTCTATCCGATTTGGTTTTCCGTCAGAAAGCGTTCGGCTATACGTATGAAGACGTACAAAAATACTTGTTGCCGGTCATTAAGGAAGGAAAAGATCCACTTGGCTCGATGGGGAACGATATTCCGTTGGCGGTATTGGCCGATGGTCCGCAATCGCTTTTCAATTACTTCAAGCAATCCTTTGCCCAGGTGACCAACCCACCAATCGATTCGCTTCGTGAACAAATCGTTACGTCAACGATGACGTTTCTAGGGGCAGAAGGCGACTTACTGAATCCGAATGAAAAGAATAGCCATCGCATTCAATTGGATACACCGGTATTGACGCCAGGCCATATGAATCAGCTTAAAGAAAATAACTACCCGGAATTCAAAAGTAGGGTCATCGAGACTTTATTTTCTGAAGATTTGGAACTTGAATTAAATCGAATATGCCGGGAAGCGGAACAAGCGATAACGGAAGGCATCAGCCTCTTGATTTTATCCGATAAGAACATGAGCGAAGACCGTGCTGCGATTCCTCCATTATTGGCGGCCAGTGCCCTTCACCAAGAGCTTATTCGTCATGGGAACCGGACGAAGGTCAGCATCATCGTCGAAACCGGAGAGGCAAGGGAGGTCCATCACTTTGCGGCTTTGATTGGATATGGGGTGGATGCCATTTATCCGTATCTTGCTTTTGAAACGTATAAGCAGGCAGTCGCAGACGGCAGTTTAACGATCAGTTACGAGAAAACGGTCAGCAAATATGTGAAAGCCGTGACGGAAGGCATCGTCAAGATCATGTCGAAGATGGGAATTTCCACGGTCCAAAGTTACCGTGGTGCCCAAATTTTCGAAGCGGTCGGAATTAGTGCGAATGTGATTGAACGCTATTTCAGTGGTACAGCGTCACAGCTTAGTGGGATTGAATTGGAGACCATTGCAGAAGAAGCATTGATCCGTCACCAACGGGCTGTCGTCGATCTTTCCAACCAGACGCTTGAAGCGGGCAGTGATTTTCAATATCGGGCAAATGGTCAGCATCATGCGTTCAACCCGAAAACGATTCATACGTTGCAATGGGCGTGCCGAAAAGGTGATTACAGCCTATTTAAGCAATATTCCCAGTTGGCGAATGAAGAGCGACTTGGATTTTTGCGGAATTTATTCGCATTCAACCAAAAGAACCAAAGTATCTCCATAGATGAAGTGGAATCCGTGGAATCCATCGTGCGCCGCTTCAAAACAGGGGCCATGTCATTTGGGTCGTTAAGTCAGGAAGCCCATGAAACATTGGCGATTGCGATGAACCGTTTAGGCGGAAAAAGTAATAGTGGAGAAGGCGGGGAACATCCGAATCGGTATGAAATCGATGAAAACGGTGATAGCCGCCGCAGTGGAATCAAGCAGATTGCATCCGGTCGTTTTGGTGTGAAAAGCCATTATCTCGTGAATGCCGATGAGCTTCAAATTAAGATGGCACAAGGAGCGAAACCGGGTGAAGGTGGGCAGTTGCCTGGGAATAAGGTATACCCTTGGGTAGCCGAAGTTCGTGGATCCACGCCAGGCGTCGGTCTGATTTCACCACCGCCACATCATGATATTTATTCAATTGAAGATTTGGCGCAATTGATCCATGACTTGAAAAATGCCAATCGCGAGGCAAGGATCAGCGTCAAGCTGGTATCGAAAGCGGGAGTCGGTACGATTGCCGCAGGTGTTGCCAAAGGAGCTGCCGATGTGATTGTCATCAGCGGATATGATGGGGGAACGGGTGCTTCGCCTAAAACGAGCATCAAGCATACTGGACTGCCGTGGGAGCTTGGTCTTGCCGAAGCCCATCAGACCTTGATGCTGAACGGTCTACGTAGTCGAGTCGTCCTTGAAACGGACGGAAAGCTGATGACTGGCCGTGACGTGGTCATGGCGGCGATACTTGGTGCCGAAGAGTTCGGTTTCGCAACCGCTCCACTAGTCGTACTTGGTTGTGTGATGATGCGCGCGTGCCACTTGGATACATGTCCAGTAGGCGTAGCTACACAAAACCCTGAGCTACGGAGCAAATTTGCCGGAGATCCGGATCATGTCGTGAATTTCATGCGTTTCATTGCAGAGGAAGTTCGTGAAACGATGGCTGAACTAGGGTTCAAAACGGTTGACGAAATGGTTGGCCGCACGGATGTTTTACAGGTGAGCGAGCGGGCCAAGGCTCATTGGAAAACGAAACACCTGGACTTATCGACCCTTCTTTTCCAACCGGAAGGAATCCGTACGTTCCAGCATCCGCAAAATCATAAAATCGAAGAATCCTTGGATGTCAGGGAAATCCTCCCTGCTGTACAGCCTGCCCTTGAGGACCAAACTCAAGTGGACGCAAGTTTCCCAATCACAAACGTGAATCGCGTGGTTGGAACGATCGTCGGCAGTGAAGTTTCCAAACGATATGGTGAGGAAGGACTGCCGGAAGATACGATCACCCTTCGCTTCACGGGATCAGCCGGTCAAAGCTTCGGTGCCTTCATACCGAAGGGGATGTCGATGTATTTGACAGGTGATGTCAATGACTATATCGGTAAAGGATTATCAGGAGGGAAATTGGTCGTCACATCTCCACCTGGAAATCAGATGGAAGCGGGCGATAATGTGATTGCCGGGAATATTGCCCTATATGGTGCCACAAGCGGGGAAGCATACATCAACGGACGTGCCGGTGAGCGTTTTGCGGTCCGGAATAGCGGCGTACATGTCGTCGTCGAGGGAATTGGCGACCATGGTTGCGAGTATATGACAGGCGGTCGTGTCGTGATTCTGGGGGATGTCGGGAAAAACTTTGCAGCCGGTATGTCAGGCGGTATTGCCTATGTACTTGCAGACGAAGTGGAAGCATTCAAAGCCTTGTGTAACCCAGAAATGATCGAATTCGAAACGCTTGACGACATAAAAGATAGTAATGAAGTAAAAGAATTGATTTCGAACCACCTGCATTATACAGAGAGTGCGAAAGCCTCCTATGTGCTGGAGAACTGGAACGATCTTGTGAAAAGGTTCGTTAAAGTCATTCCGAAGGATTACAAGCGGATGATGAATAGCATCGAGGAACATAAGCAAGCTGGTCTATCGAAAGAAGAAGCCTTCATGAGTGCGTTTCAGGCTAATGCGATCCAAGGTAAAAAATCCACCAAACAAGCTGTGATGCTGTAAGGAAGGGGAGAGTCAAATGGGAAAAGCAACAGGATTTATGGAATATCCGCGTGAAAAGCCAAGTGAACGGAATCCTCTAACAAGGTTAAGGGACTGGAGAGAATACTCCACTTCTTTCTCGGACGAAAAACTAAGCAGGCAGGGAGCACGGTGCATGGACTGTGCCACCCCTTTCTGTCATGTGGGCATGGAATTGAACCGGGTCACAACGGGTTGTCCGATTAACAATCTGATTCCGGAGTGGAATGATTTAGTGTACCGTGGCAGATGGAAGGAAGCGTTGGAGCGTTTAATGAAGACGAATAACTTCCCTGAGTTCACGGGCCGTGTCTGCCCGGCTCCTTGCGAAGGGTCGTGTACGGTAGCGATTAACGACCCGGCCGTTGCCATCAAAAGCATCGAACGCTCCATCATTGACAAGGGCTTCGAAAATGGCTGGATCACACCGCGCATTCCACAACAGCGGACCGGGAAGAAAATTGCCATCATCGGTTCCGGTCCTGCCGGATTGGCAAGTGCCGATCAGTTAAACCAAGCAGGCCATTCGGTAACGGTGTATGAGCGTTCTGACCGTGCCGGCGGTTTATTGACATATGGAATCCCGAACATGAAGCTGGAGAAAGATGTCGTCGCACGCCGGATCACTTTATTGAATCAAGAAGGCATCGATTTCGTCCTGAATACGGAAGTCGGGAAGGACATCACAAAAGAGGAACTGCAAAACCAATACGATGCCGTCATCCTCTGCACAGGTGCCCAGAAGCAACGCGAACTGGATATCGAAGGCCGTGAAGCAAAAGGCATTCACCTAGCGATGGATTACTTAACAACGGCGACGAAAAGCTTATTGGACTCCAACTTCGAAGATGGCAAGTTTTTAAATACGAAGGGTAAGGATGTCATCGTCATCGGTGGCGGCGATACAGGCGCCGATTGCGTTGCGACGGCCCTTCGCCAAGGATGTAACAGTGTCGTGCAATTCGGGAAACACCCAATCCTGCCGACCTCCCGTACGTCCGATAACATGTGGCCAGCCTATCCAAACGTATTTTCACTTGAGTATGCGTACGAAGAAGCGGAAGCGAAATTTGGCTCCGATCCACGTCAATACTCGATTCAAACGAAAAAGATCGTGGCTGATGAACAAGGCAACGTAAAGGAACTTCATACGATCCAAATGGAAAAAATTAAAGGGGAAGATGGCATCTATCTCTTTAAAGAAATTCCGGGCACGGAGAAAGTATGGCCGGCCCAATTCGTCTTCATTGCCATCGGATTCGAAGGAACAGAGCAACCACTCCTCACTCAATTCGGAGTGGATACTGTCAATCAAAAGATCGATGCCGCCTATGGTGATTATAGAACGAATGTCGAAGGCGTTTTTGCTGCAGGAGATGCGAGAAGAGGGCAAAGCCTAATTGTCTGGGCCATCAATGAAGGCCGTGAAGTAGCGAGGGAAGTGAACAGCTACTTGATGGGTGCCACGGTATTGGCGTAAGAAGTGCGGTTTCTAGCACTTCTTTTAGACTGTAGCCACACTTGATGAAAAATGTGTTTGTTTATATGTGGTTTGTACAATGTGGACGTTGATTTCCACTTCAGGCACTCGCTTTCCGCGGGCGGTCGGGGAGCCTCCTCGGCTTCGCCTGCGTTGTCTCTCCTAGACGCGCATTTCCCGCAGGAGTCTCGTACCTTCCGTTCCAATCCACTTTGCATTATCATTCTATATATCCGAAGCGTAAAGAAACGATTGAGTATGTTTCGCGGGCAAAAGAGTATGGATTGGATTACTTTAAGGGACTTTTAAATAAACAGGCGATGTTCTTTTGTCGATAAACTGTAAGAAGTGCTGTTTCTAGCACTTCTTTTTTTTTAGGTTTTTTAATCTTAATGTACAGGTTTTATAAGGTCATTTAGTCTACTCATCTATAAGGCTGTTAACTATTTTTCGCTTAACTATATAGTAAAATTACAAAATGAACCTAAAATATGGTGATTTTTAAAAAAAGTTGTAACGAAACATGTAACCGAGGTATTAATACTAGGAAAGGCAAGAGAGAGAGGGCGTTATGAAGAAGCTTGAAGAAGAATACGAAGAAATCCAACCAAAAATTTATGCGTTTTTTTATGCCAAGACAGGAAATCAGGCAACTGCTCAAGATCTTTGCCACGATACCTTTTATGAGGCGTGTAAAAACATCGCATCATATAATGGCAAGTCCACCTTATCAACTTGGATGTTTTCGATTGCAAATAATCTATTGAAGAAGTATTACCGCAAAAACAAATATCAGCTTGATTTAATGCAGAAACTTTCCATGGTGCCAGAAACGGAAATCCATTCATTAGAAGAGCTAGCAGAAATTAAGGAGGATACGAAAAATCTTTTGCATCATATTTCAAAATTGGAGGATTCAGAGAGGGAGATCGTACTACTGCGTATATACGGGGAGCTGAGTTTTGCAGATATTGGCGAATTAATCGGTAAATCTGAAAATTATGCGCGAGTATCCTTTCACCGTCTGAAATTGAGAATTCAAAATACAATGGAGGAGACTTTATGAACACAAGATGTTCGGTGACGCAAGATTTACTACCTTTATACGAAGAGGAATTATTGCAACGGGAAACTCAACGGTTTGTTGAGGAACATTTGCTAAGCTGCCAAGAATGTCGGCATATAGCAGAACAATCACAGATTCCATTGCCCGCGGAAGTAATACCGGGCGGTGCTTCTAAAAAAATGATGCGGAATATAACCTTGAAATTGACGACAATACAGATTTTCTTTGTAGCCATTGCCTTTATATTGGCAATGAGTACGACCATTATGAATGACAATAGTGGCTTTATTCTGACCTACGCCATTTTAGGTGCGGTCACGTATCTGTTTTACCGATCAGTCCTCATTGCCATCCTGCTTGCGGGTATACCGAATTTCATATGGAATTGCCTGTTATATATGACGGATTGGTTCGGCGAATTTTATGCTCAAAGTTTTTCGGAAGCTCTTCTAATAGCACTGACTTCCTTAATTGTCCACCTGCTGTTAACTTTTATCGGAATCATTATCGGCTTTTGCATTCTTAAAATAAGAGAGGAAAATTAATTATGAAAAAGAAAATGATATACAGCGTGATTGCCATTTCATTAATTGCCGCCATAGTGTTCGCTTATATGCAAATGAGCGGAAATAAAACTGGTAAATACAAAGCAAAGGAGAGTCTCGAAGAGTTTTTAGAACAAACTTATCCCGGCATGGACTACGAAATCAAGCGGTCGGTAGGGTATGGATGGACCGATGAAACGTATGAGTTCCATGTAGTGGTAAAGGATTCGGTAGCAGTTGAAACCACCTATCGCTTCTATGTCTCCGGTATCGAACCGTATGAAGTTTATAGTGATACAATCCATGAATCCAAGATAGAGAAAGATGCATCCAAAAAGCTAAATGCGGAGGCAGAACAGTATATTCTAACGCTCCTCCAGGAAAAAATCCCGCAAGTCGATTCTGTGGATACCGATGTGGAAGTATACAACGAAGTTACCGAGGAATGGACGCCGCAGATGAAAACGCCAAAGCCCCTTCACATTATGCTGGAAATGGAAAAAGGCGATGTAACAAAAGAACAGATGGTGCAGCAGTGCAAGATTATACAGGAGCTATTGAATGAAGAATCGATCGATTATGATACTACCGAGGTGGGATATCGAAGTATGGTGAACGGAGAAGAAAATTATGAGTACGTCAGTTTTACTCCAGGCAAGGAATTGACAATAAATGATTTGAATTAAAAACGAATAAGCCTTTCACTTAAATAATTTCTATGGACCGCATCGTTTGTTAGCCGTAACTGCCAAGTTCGGTGTAGATTGATAAGTCAGGTGTGTCTAGAGCTAGTCGTTTTTTAGAAAAGGGGAATGCTGTATGATGACCTATCCTTTACAAGAATCCGATTATCCAGTAATCGAGGCTGCAAGGGAAAAGATCAAAGCGCTGTACGAGGAAGATAAGCACCATGTAGGGGCAGCGTTGAAGACAAAGTCGGGTAAAATTGTAGCTGCCGTACATATGGAAGCATATGTCGGCCGTATCACGGTGTGTGCTGAAGCCGTTGCGATTGGAAAGGCGATATCGGAAGGGGAAAAAGAGTTTGATACGATCGTGGCTGTGAAGCATCCCTATTCCGATGATATCAATAGAGAGTTGAAGGTGGTCAGTCCTTGTGGGATGTGCCGGGAACTGATCTCGGATTATGCAGAGGATTGTTTTGTGATCATAGAGGTGGACGGGGAAACGGTTAAAACGAAAATCAGCGAGTTGATCCCTCTGAAATATACGAGGGGATCGTGAAACAAGAGGCACATGCAAAAGGCAATCCTTCCTACCGAAGGGTTGCCTTTATCAATTTACTTGATCCGCGAAATGAAGTCATCCAATTTATCCAATGTGGTGATATTCTGGTTGCATTTCATACTATCGTTACAAATATAGTTTCCTTTTTTTATGAATGTGCCTTGAACGGTTCCTTTTGTTTCAGACATGAACATCCCGACTTCCTCAAAGCGGCTGCATATCGCGCAGATCCCTTTTTTATGAGAAGGTTTGAATGTCCCAAGTAGTCCAACCAGCTTATTATTCCGGGGGGCGATGATGAATTTCTTTCCTGAGCCAGTATCGTCCCATCCCAAGTAAGAAATCCCTCTTAAATCGATGGTTTCCATTCTGGGGGCCTTTAATTTCTTCGCCTTGGGAAATAACTTCTTGACCGTTTGTTCCGTTACTTCTTTAAAAGGGATGACATAGGGTTTGAGTTCCAAGAGAAAGGCTTCAGCATGGGCAGGATCCTTGATGGTGTCGATGGGGTCCAGAAGTTGCTTGTGCTTGTCGTCCAGTTCATTGAATAATTTCAGCACTCTTTCTTTTGCAACGGACTTGACTGTATGAACGACATCTTTATCGTTGGCCGTTGCGTGTCCATTTATCAGTATCTGCGTTTGTAATTTGATGAAGTTATATTGCTCACTTTTGATAAAGGGTTCCATTTCCCCACTCCTGTTCATGTTCCTGTTGCTTTCATTTTACAGAATCCGCTTTTTGAATGAAAGGTGGAAAATGTTTAGGAAACAAATTTGGCATAGAAATAGCACTGATCTCTTTCATCAGTGCTGCGAGACAAGCTCTATTTGGAATAAATGATTTTTTTAATGGTTTCCGTTGAGAGAAAATGTTCTTCTGCTAATTGATGGATAGCGGTCCCGGTTTTAAAGGCATATTTAATAGAGGCATTTCGCTCATCGATCAATTTCCGGGATCCAGAACGTGTTCCCCATTTATGATGCGTTTGATCAGGTTTGGGAATATAGATGGTTTCCCCTTGCACATACTTTTGAATTTCCTGAATCAATGCCTCGGGTAAAACGGCTGTTGCTTTTACATACGTCATTTCTGCCAGCTCCTTATTTTTTGTTGCGAATGAAATAAGGGGCAAAGCCTGTTTATTAGAAATGATAAAAGATGGGCGATGTTCGTTTATTTTATTTCCACCTCATGCAAAGTATCGCCTCCACTATCAGGCTTTGCATGAGATGCTGCAGAAGGTGGCAAAACACGTTTCATTGCCATCATTACACCTCCTTATCGAATTCCCTTTATTATAAAATATCTCAAGCACATTGCAAGGAAATTCCATTTTCATCCTTGCGTTATGCGGATTGTTTGCTGTTGCGCACCGTTCATGAAATAATTGGATGAGAAAACCAATTATCCAGTATGGGGGCTGATTTTATATGAAAGTATTCGTAGTTGGAGCAAATGGGCAGATCGGGAAAAAGGTAGTTACGTTATTGAAAGAAAGCAAGGAACATAGTGTACGGGCCATGATTCGAAAAGAGGAACAGAAGAAATCATTTGAAGAAATCGGAGTCGAATCAGTGGTCGTCAGCTTGACTGGAACGGTGGAAGAGATTTCAGAAGCGGCGAAAGGGTGCGACGCCATCGTGTTTGCAGCAGGTTCCGGGGGCAGCACAGGGGCTGATCAAACCTTATTGGTAGATCTTGACGGCGCAGTCAAGACAATCGAAGCGGCTGAAAATTTACAGGTGAAGCGGTTTATCATGGTCAGCGCTTTTCAGGCAAACAACCGGGAAAACTGGAGCGAAGCCATTAAACCGTATTATGTGGCCAAGCACTATGCCGATCGAGCACTGTTGCATAGCGATTTAACGTATACAATCATCCGGCCGGGCGGTCTCGTGAACGAACCGGGAACAGGCCAGGTGACGGCTGCCGAGAAACTGAAAAGGGGCACGATCCCGCGGGAGGATGTGGCCAAGACAATTGTGGCTGCCTTAACCGAGGAACATACCTATAACCGTTCCTTTGATTTGATTGCAGGGGAAACTCCAATTGCTGAAGCGTTGAATTCCATATAAGATAGGAAGAACGAATAAGCAGGGCCATCCCAAATGGATGGCCCTGCTTTTGCGTTTATCAGGCCAGCTCTGGATAACCAAACAAAAACATTATCGGCTACTGAAATAACGTTATTTTAGTCTTCAGAGTTCTTTTTCCTTGTATCGAAAGACCTACTATCATGCATGAAACTATTTTTATTTAGATAATAAGAAGCACTAAAATGATTTTTCGGAATAATTACTAAAATAGTTTTTGACAAACGTACCACTGCATTTTATAGTTAGGAGTGTTGTGTTGTGGGTTTGTACGAATCGGTACATTGAATCGCAGGCACTTCTCTTATCTAATGATTAGGAGAAAGAGAACATTGGAGGTTTCATAATGTCACAGAAAGCACCACTTTCTTTTATATTGGTTACAGGTTTAATGCTATTTGCTTTATTTTTTGGTGCAGGTAATTTGATTTTTCCTGCCATGCTTGGACAATCCTCCGGGACCAACTTATGGTCGGCTAACCTTGGATTCATCCTTACCGGAGTTGGATTGCCTTTTATCGGAATCCTGGCATTTGGTATTTCAGGTAAAAATGATGTGCAGTCACTGGTAAGCCGGGCGCATCCTATGTTCGGTTTGATTTTCACAATCGTTCTTTATCTATCGCTTGGACCATTATTCGCTCTTCCGCGAACCGGAAGCGTATCTTATGAAATAGGAATTAAGCCATTCCTTCCAGATGGAGTCGGTTTTTTACCTTTGTTGGTCTTCACCATCATCTACTTTGGCGTTGCTTGTCTCTTATCTATTAATCCCTCAAAAGTTTTGGATATTGTCGGAAAAATATTAACTCCATTATTATTAATTTTCATTGCCATCCTGATCATTGTGGCGATCATAAACCCAATGGGGAACATTCAAGCTCCTATAGCAGACTATTCTGACAATTCGTTCTTTAAAGGATTCAAAGAGGGCTATTTAACAATGGATACCCTGGCATCCTTTGCTTTTGGTATCATTGTGATCAACACCATCAAGGATAGGGGCATCACTTCCAAGAAGGAAATTCTGAAGTTCTGTACTAAAGCCGGTTTGATTGCCGCCTTCCTGTTAATGATCGTTTATACGTCATTAACATATGTAGGGGCAACTAGTGTGGAATTGCTTGGCCAGTTAGGGAATGGCGGCGACGTTCTTGCCCAAGTATCGAACCACTTTTTCGGTTCTGGAGGTGCCGTGTTATTAGGCCTGATTGTGATTGCCGCTTGTTTAACGACGAGCATCGGCCTGATTACGGCATGTTCTACTTACTTTAACAAGTTGTGGCCATCTGTATCCTATAAAATTTATGTGGTCATTTTTTCTGCATTCAGTGCAGCGGTGGCCAATGTCGGCCTAAGCAACTTAATCGAGTATACGGTGCCGGTATTGACGGCGCTCTATCCAGTTGCCATCGTCATCATCGCGTTGACATTTTTACATCCCCTTTTCAAAGGGAGATCGGAAGTGTATTTGGGAAGTCTTTTCCTTACCGTGATTTTCGGGATTTATGATGGACTCATTGCTTTCGGGATACCAAAGAACCCGGTTACTGAATTTTTGACTGAGAACCTGCCATTATTTAATGTAGGGGTAGGTTGGGTTATTCCTGCCATCGTTGGTGGGATAATCGGCTATATCGTAAGCCTGATAAAAGGGCAACCGGTAACGAATTAGAATGTAAGGCTAAAAATGATACGATTATGAATGAAAGGAGCTGTCTTTTTTGACGGCTCCTTTTTGATTAAAAGCAGATGTTTGTCTTTACTGGAAAAGAACTTTAGAATGAGGAAAAAGGAGTGGAGTGAGATCGTGATGAATACGTTGCCAGAAGAAATAGCGAATATTTTACATACGAATAAGAAAAAACCTGTGCAATTTCAGGAGCTGATTTCCAAAGGTGGATATTTGCCACCCGAGATGGATTTGATGGTCGATGCGATTTCAGCGTTGAGCATGGGGAAAAACATTTTGTTAAAAGGTCCCACAGGGGCAGGGAAGACGAAGTTTGCGGAGACGTTATCCCATTTATTCAACCAGCCGATGTTCAGTGTCAACTGTTCGGTCGATCTGGATGCCGAGAGCTTGTTGGGCTTCAAGACTTTATCCTATAACGAGGGCAAACAGGAGATTGAATTCGTTCCGGGTCCCGTGACAAATGCGATGAATCACGGAACTTTCCTCTATATTGATGAAATCAACATGGCGAAGCCTGAAACGTTGCCGTTGATCAATGGGGTGCTTGATTATAGAAGGACGATCACGAATCCATTTACGAATGAAATCGTCACGGCAAAAGAGGACTTCAATGTGATTGCGGCCATCAATGAAGGCTATGTCGGTACAGTGCCGTTGAATGAAGCGCTGAAAAACCGGTTCATCGTGATTGAGGTTCCCTATATTGAAGGAGAGCAGCTTAAGCAATTGATCGAAACCAATACGAAACTGAAGGATGCACGGACCATTGAGCTGTTCGTCAAGCTATCGGGTGATTTGATTCATGCCGTGAATCAAGGGAAAGTGGCCGAGGATGCAGCATCGATCCGGGCACTGCTTGATGCGTGTGATCTAAGCGTACTGATCCCACCTAAGCGGGCGATTCTTCGTTCAATCGTGGATAAGCTTGATGAGGAACGGGAACGGGAATTTGTGAAGAACTTGGCCGACACATTATTCTAACTAGGAGAATGCCGCATGAAGTATATTCGATTCAACGATTCAATTATTGATACGGCGCTTTTTTTGCAGCTTCAGGATTTATCGACGGTTTTATCCGGTATTCCTGAACTGGAATTTGAATACAACTATGGATCTTTCCTTGATTCTGTAAACAGTAAAGTCACGGCGAGCCATTTTTGGGAAAACGGCAACCAAGAGGTAAAGGCTGCAGGATTGAAGACGGATGTCCTTCTCAGGACGATTGGGACCCTTCATCATTCGAGCGTGAAGGATTTACAGTCCTATCGGGAAGTCATCGAGGAAAGCGGGCTTCCAAAGTTTTCGGCAGAGCTGTTTACCCTATTCGAAGATGTACGACTTGAGGAATTGATCAAAAAAGAGCGCCCGGGAACAAAGAAGTGGTTTTCTATACGCGAGGCGTATCTTACGCAATACTTTGAAACGCAATCGGCTGCGAACGTAACGAGGAGCTTTGCACTTGATGAACTGTTCTGCCTGATTTATTTACTGCTTCATTCCGATCGTCCGGATCCGATTTTTCCACGAGCCAACGAACGCCAGGTGGAGGCATTGGAAAAAATCAAACCGTTGATTTATATGGTGTTTGAAGCAAGGAAAACGAGTGATATCACGAGGATATGCGAACAAATCGTCTTCCGTTTGAATGAAGAGTATCAAGATAGCATGAATGAGTATTTCATCTTCCCGGTCGCGAATGTGGAACAGTATACGGCCAACACGCTTTTTGATGAACTGACGCGAAACGACGAGTTAGCGAATGATGACACAGAAGATGTGGATGAAGAGAATAGCGAGTTCATCGATGAAAAGTTCTCGACATGGCACCGGGAGAATAAGAATGGCGAGAACCCTTCCACCTTCCTTCAGTTTGAATTGGAGCAGGGGACGAAAACGAGCATGCTGGGTGGCGGTGCACGGGAAGCGGAAGATGCTGACCAGGCGTTGGCCTCGATTCAAGGCTCTTCCGGTGAAAGTAAAGAAAAGGACTACAAGCAACAGGAGACACTCGAGAAAAAGCAAACGAAACCCGGGAAAAGCGGTGATTATCCTTTTGGCGAGGATAATAAAGATGCCGTCATGATAACCAAAGAGGCGAGGGCGTCAACAATCGATGAGGAAAAACGGTATCGAGAGTTCGTGGCCGACATCGAACCTTTCAAGCGGAAGCTTTCCAGCACCATCGAAAAGACGCTTGAAAATAAGAAGAATGCACCAAGAAGAGATTTGGCGTTCGGAAGGTTATCCAAGAAGTTGCTGCCACTCGTACTGGATGAAAACCCGAGGGTCTTTTATAAAAAGAACCAGGAGTCCAAGGAAATCGATGCCGTGTTCACACTTCTTGTCGATTGCTCGGCCTCGATGCACAATAAAATGGATGAAACGAAGCGTGGCATTGTCCTCTTTCATGAAGTGCTGAAGAAATTGAAAATCCCCCATTCAATCGTCGGATTTTGGGAAGACGCCAATGATGTGAAAGAAGGGTACCAACCGAACTATTTTCACGTGATTCACTCCCATTCCGATTCTCTTTACCAGAATGCCGGCGTGAAAATCATGCAGCTTGAACCTGAGGAAGATAATCGGGACGGTTACAGCATCCGCGTCGCGACTAAGGAATTGGAAAGAAGGCGGGAGAAGAATCGCTTTCTGCTCGTCTTCTCCGATGGCGAACCGGCTGCTGCACAGTACGACCAGAATGGAATCGTCGATACGCATCTTGCCGTATCCGAAGCGCGGAAAAAGGGAATCGATGTCATTGGCATGTTTCTAGCGGATGGAAGCATCGAGGAAAGTGAAGAACTGACGATGAAAAACATCTATGGCAAAGAAAGGCTGATGGTTCCCACTGTATCTGAATTGCCAGAGCACTTTACCCCGCTGTTGAAGAAACTGTTATTAAAGACCATTTGACGCCTGGAATTTTTGAGCACGCTTCTGTCTATTCATCATATTCTAGACTGTAACCTAGATGAGGAGTGACAGAGATGTACTACACAAGACAGAACTTTGGCGGATATGGAAACTTCGGGGGATTCCCGGGAGTTGGAGGATATGGTGCTCCAGGAGGGTTTGGTCAACCAGTTGGATATCCGATGTTTGGTGGCATGGGTGGTCATCCGGGAATGGGCTTTCCTGGAGGGTTTCCGATGCAACACGGATATGGCGGACAGAATAGCTTTCCCATGCAGATGCCAGGTGGCATGGGCGGACATGGAGGAGCCTTCCATCCATACCCGATGCAAGGCGGCATGGGCCAAGGCGGCGGATATCAGCAATATTGAAACAGGAAAAAGAGCTAGTGGAGGTCCTTGTATGACCTCTTCTAGCTCTTTTTTGGCTCTTTGATCAATGCTGTTTGTTCGGCAACCTTTTCTCTGGGTGTCCGTTCCCCTGACGGCGTTTATTATCCGCTTCTTTTTTTTGCTGTTCCTTGATCTTCTCAACAAATTCCTCAGAACGTTCCATGCATAAAACCTCCTCCGTTATATTCTTTTTTACTATAACCAGAACGACTATGATTCATGAGGAAATTGAGCCGGAATTTACCCTGTGTGGCGAGAACATCCATAACTTAACAAATTATCCTGTATCCTTTTCCGAACCTGGAGCGTCATTTATATAGAAGGGAAAGGGGATGAACATGAAAAAGAGAAATAGGACGCTCAGGGTCATACGGTCAATCCTATTATTTGTTGTGGCCATATCCTTGGCTTGGGTCGCTTTCCATACGGTCATGAAGGCCTATGAACAAAAGAAACACCCGGTATGGGGGCAAATGGTGGAAGTGGATGGAAAGGAGATGCATGTGTATACCAAAGGCGAGGGGGAGCATACGATTGTTCTATTAAGCGGTTTAGGAACGGCGGCGCCTGTCTTGGATTACGAACCATTGATTGACGAGATGGCAAAGGATAATAAAATCGTCGTAGTGGAGCCATTTGGCTATGGTTGGAGTGAGCTGACAGATAAGGAGAGGACCGTGGAAAATATCGTGGAGGAAATACGAACGGCCCTGAAAAAATCAAAGATAGAAGGTCCATACATATTGATGCCCCACTCCCTATCCGGAATCTATAGCATGTACTATGCCCATGAATATCCAAACGAGATCAAGGCCATTATCGGAGTGGATTTCACGTTACCGAAGGCATTGGAGTATTTTGAGGAGCCTGCTCCTAGCATGCCTGCCTATTTGAAGTATGTTGCACCCACTGGATTGGCACGAATAGCTTCTTACGTGAGCGCGGAAAATGTCCTGCCGATTGCGGATGAGGGTATATATTCAGAAGAAAATCTAGACATGACCAAAACGATTACGGCTTGGAAAGTGTACAACCGAAATATTGTCGATGAAGCAAATGCGATAGAGGAGAATGTGAAAAAGACGAAGGAGATGTCCTTCCCTTCAAACATGCCACTCCTGATCTTTGCTGCCAAAAGAGATAAGGTAACCGAAGATGGTAAAACGAACGAGACGTTTTATCGATCACAATTGGGGGAGAACCCTTTAAATGAACTCGTGGTCTTAGAAGGCCATCACTATCTTCATTGGACGCGCTATAAGGAAATGGGTGAACACGTTCGTCATTTCACCGAACAATTAGTAAGCCGGTAAAGGGAACTGCTGAAATCTCAGAGATTGGATGGGGAATCACCTTAAAGGAACATGGAGAAGGATTTATGAAAAAGCCACCTATCCTGTATAAGTGGCTTCCTGATCATTATATGGCATAACCCGTTATTTTTCTAAACTCCACAATCCATACGGGTTGTAAAAAGGATGGTCTTCCTCGTACCTGAAGTCTTGACGGCTAGTCAATGTAAAGGTGGGGGCATCCGATTTTATCCGGAAATCCTGGCCATTTGTGAAGGTAGGTCTTTCCCCAAGGTTATAAAAGTTGAAGGTGCTCAGTAACGTCACCGCATCTTTTGGGCTCATCGTGTTGAGCGTGACGACATCGGGAAGGCCGAATGCCTTCATTCCGAACGAACCATAGTGGTCTTCCTCACCAATGATGGTGACAAAGTGGGCATATACCGGGATGACATCCGGGTTCTTCTGTAAAGTTTGCCAGGCTTCCTTCGTATGAGCCATGCCCGCCGTTTCGATTTTTACAGCCATGCCACCCGCTTTAAGCAAGGCAGACCCAGCATCTATCAGGTTTATGACGGCCTCGAAGTCAGATACTTCGGCAATGATATAGACCGTGAAGGTATGCTGATCGATTTCGGTTAACAAACGTTCAGGAAACTCCCCTTTACTGGCATAAGAGAAAGCCTCTTTCAAATGTGGTTCATAATCATACACTTCAACATGAAACGATATGCCTTTTTCTTGGTTATGCAATACTTGTCCAGCCAACTGGTATCCAACGCTTTGCGTAGCCACCGCCTGAATCAATTCCGTGCGGTTCTTCCACACTCCAGGTATTCCGATAATAATTTCCGTCATGACGCACCTCGACTTTCTTTTTTTTACTATACTACGTCTTCTGCCGGTTTGTCTTATTGTATAATAGTGGAAAAGGGGCGATTCTTTTGAAAAATTACACCTTCGATTTGTTTGCTCTTATTCAGTTCCTGCATTTTTTTGGGGTTAGCGTTAAGGAGTGTTTCGGAATACCCCATGCTTATTGGCGTGAGTATAGGGATGGTATTCCTGATTCTGGCCATGATTACTGTAGGGATAAGAAACAGAAGGCAGACCTGATACTTTTTCTAGTGGAAAATTCATAGTGTGTAGGACTTTTTCAAATTAATGCAATTGATGTATAATATAAGCGAGTGACGGTATGTGATATTTTTACTAGAATATAATTTGTAGATTTACTCGTGAATCTATGGAAAAATGGTAATGGAATTTACCATATCAATCGATTTTTGTTTATCCAATGATGAAAGAGAGTGGAATATAATGGGTCGTAAGTGGAATAATATCAAGGAAAAAAAAGCGTCCAAAGATGCGAATACTAGCCGTATTTATGCAAAATTCGGACGTGAAATCTATGTGGTAGCCAAACAAGGTGAACCTGATCCGGAATCGAATCAGGCTTTACGTGTCGTATTGGAACGTGCGAAAACGTACAATGTACCAAGAGCGATCATTGACCGTGCAATCGAGAAGGCAAAAGGCGGTTCTGAAGAGAACTATGATGAACTTCGCTATGAAGGCTTCGGACCTAATGGATCCATGGTGATTGTGGACGCACTGACAAACAACGTTAACCGTACTGCTTCTGATGTACGTGCCGCTTTCGGTAAAAATGGAGGAAACATGGGGGTCAGCGGATCTGTTGCCTATATGTTCGATGCCACGGCCGTTTTCGGGATAGAAGGAAAGAATTCCGAAGAAGTACTAGAATTATTGATGGAAGCGGACGTTGATGTTCGTGATATCATCGATGAAGAAGATTCGGTTATCGTGTATGCGGAACCTGATCAATTCCATGCTGTACAACGAGCATTCAAAGATGTAGGCATCACGGATTTCACGGTTGCCGAGCTTACCATGCTTGCACAAAATGACCTAACACTTCCTGCTGATGCACAAGAGCAATTCGAAAAAATGATTGACGCATTAGAGGACTTAGAAGACGTTCAACAAGTTTATCACAATGTGGATCTTGGTTGATCATATAGAAAAGCGGGCCTGTGAGATATAATCACAGGCCTTAAACTGTAGGCACACTCGATTAAAATCGAGTGTGCCTACAGTTTTTTTTGTTTCAAAATGGAAAGACACCTTTTTTTCCACCGGATAAAATTTGATAAGGGTGAAACCAAAGAAAGTACAAAAAGTCCTGAGAGAAGTTATTATGTGAAAGATGAACGGACACACACAGATAGCCTATTCATTCTACACGGCTGCGACCGGAAGGATCTATACGGGGAATAACCGGCCTGATACCTACAAAGGAGATGAAAATTCGCTGAAATATGAAATTACATAAAAATTTCAATCAATTGATTAAGTGCCTTTTTAGTATAGGAAATATATGGGTAATAAGTTGTTTTAATATATTAGTATTTTATGCCTCTATATTTGACAGGGGTATTATGTTATTTCACTAGTATTACTTTTTGGTATCGTACTTTCACCGATATCTATTAAAACAAAGAGCTCTGCATATGCTGATGAATTACCAACAGAAGTTGAAAAGGGAAAAATCCTATCAGTTTTAGAGATTATCCAAAATGGGATAGCAGAAGAGGATAATAAAATATTATTAGACTTAGATTATGCTAAAAGTAATGGATTATCTAGCACTGAAATTGATAATCTTAAACTAGCACTAGCAGATATTTCTGTTGAAGAGTTAAATGGGATTACAAATGAGTCAAAGTTTCTTGAAAAAGAAATTCTTAAACAAGATGATATAATACAAATTGAGGAACTTACAGCTGAGGCCAAGGGGCGCCATGCTGCTCCACCAACTGCACTTGAAAAAACGCTTAAAGTTATTTTTGGAACAATTGTTGGTATGACAATAGCAACTACTATTGTTCAAGATATGTACAAGTTGGGTGCCAATAAAGCTTGCCATAAATGGGGAAACAATCGACCTAAGGTTAAAAGTGCCTGTAAAACTCTAGGATACTGGTAAAATGATCGAAACTAAGGGGTGAACTTTTATGTTTAACGTACCTGAATTTTCGAGGGTGAAAAAATTAAAATTAGCTACACATTCATTACTTATATGTGTTCTATTAAGTTTAATCAGTTTAATCATTAATGATGTATTTTCTCTAGTGGTACATGAAAGAATTAATGTAAACCTATTCTTTATCCCTATTATTATGGTTTTTTGGGTTTTAATCGCTATAAATAAACCTACTTATCAAAAGTAAAAAGAGAATCTAGCTTACCTAAACGGATACCTATAGATTGGACACTTAGAAAAGAGTGTTTCTTCTATAGGTATTTTTTTAGAGAAGGCCAAGGTACGGGTTAAGGCAGCCTTAAAAATATTAGAGACAGCGAGGGCGCCTATACTGTGAAAATCTATTCTTTCTCAAGCTGCTCAATTTTGGTTGTTGTAGAAAAATATCATATTTCTATAGATCATTGTGGTCTTGGGATCGGCGTGTCCCAGGCTTTGTTGAATTCTACATAAAGCGGTTTTGTTCGAGTATCGTATGAAGTACTTTCGGTTTAGCCCCTTTTTACAGAAAAGAGCCTGTTTTGATGACAAAACAGGCTCTTCACATTTATTCTTTTACTTTGATTCCATATCGTTTACGGTCTTGTTTCACTTTTTCAAGTTCGGATACGGTAACGAGTTGGTAGCCTTGCTGGTCCAGCTGTTTTATGATTTCGTCAGCCGCTTGGGCGCTGGTTTTGTAAATGTCGTGCATGAGGATGATCTTCCCGTCTTCCGCTTTGTTCATGACTTTGCGGACCACTTTCTTCTTGTTCCGGAGCTTCCAGTCTTCCGGGTCTATTTCCCAGAGTGCGACATCCATATCGCCTATATGTTTGCGGACCTTATCGTTTATTGCACCATATGGCGGACGGATAAGGGATGGCTCGTAACCACTGGCTTTTAGGACGGCAAGTTGTGTTTTGTTAATTTGACTCTTGATCTTTTTCTTGTTTAGGCGTGTCAGTTGCGGATGATCCCAGGAATGGTTCCCGATTTCATTACCTTGTGCAATCATTTTTTGCAAGACCTCTGGATAGTGCTCGACACGGCTTCCTAATACGAAGAAGGTCGCATGTGCTTGATGTTTGTTCAAGGACTTCAGGATGGCCGTCGTATTGTCAGGGTGAGGTCCGTCATCGAATGTGAGGGCAATCACCTTTTGGGATGGATCGATCCAATCATTCTTTGGAGGAAGCTTGGCGACAATATGCTTGGGTTGCCTTTCCTTCACGCGATCTTGATTCATGTCCTTGTTTTGATATGTATCTAGCAAGCTATCTTTGAATAACTCTTTTTTGATAGCGATGGATTGTATGGTGGATGAATCTCCGTCTTTTTTCGGTTTCATATAGAAAACCAGCGTGTTTTTCAATACGGAAAATGAATCAAAATTGTCCATTTTTGGATCTGTCATTTTCTTGATCATGTCTTCGGTAAGTGTTTTGTCTTTCTTATCACTTAACTCTTCAAAGGCAATGTCGGATAAGACCGATAAATAATCAGTATCAGAATAAAAAATGTCATCTAAAGAGAGGATTTCTTGAGAGGGAATATCATATGTGAAAATGTTATATTCCGATTGTTTTTTACCTGCAATTTGTTGATATTTATCGAAGGAAATCGTGATGGTCTGTTTGCTGAAATGAAGGATTTCATAAGTGATGTTCAACTCAGAAGAAGCTTCTCCATCGACAGCCTTCCATTTCTTTTGATACTCCTTTATTTCTTTATGAATATAGGATTCTAGCTGCTCATCGATTGACTCTTGATGGAATATCGGCCTGCTTACTGAAAATCCACCTTTTGTATAATCGTTAACATCCGTTTGAATATCCGCATCCGGATAATTTTCATCTATGGAATAAGCGGAAACTGTATGCTTATTTTTCAACAGTTTAATAGCCAATCCGGACAAGCCCAAAACCACAGTTAGACATAAAAGAGAAATAAATACTTTTTTATAATTTGATTTGCTCATGATGCTTTCCCACCTCGTGATAATTCTACTATAATATAACTACAAAAGCCTTAAAAGTTTGTAAAATAATTCATTTTTTATAGGGTGAATTTTCCCTGATGGTTTTTAACTAAGATATGACCTTCCTTGTGCCTATAGAAGTGGTATTTATTATCAAAAGTAATGGGACCGTTTCAAGAAAAAAGCGGAGGTTGAAGTGTATCGTGGTGGAAGAAATGAACGTCCATGTTGACCTCTGTTTCTAAGCGGAAAAAGATTAGAGAGTTTTGGATTCATCGGCAGGAGAATGAAGCTTCATTTGATCGAGTTCAATCCTCAACTTCTCTGTTTCTATCAGATAGTTTTCGTGTTTGAGTTTTTCGAGTTCTATTTCGTCTTTAAGCATTTTATGCTTAATTTTCGCTTGTTCCTGAAAATGGTTTGTCACGATCGCGATAATAGGAATAGAGAATATCATGACAACGGTTATTGTGCCAACCATAATGTGCCCTCCCCTCAAGTGGAATTTTATGTCTTCTCTATATTATACAACTGTGGTTACATTTAGGAAGCGGTTTTGAAATAATTGGTTATTCCTTCGGAGGGAATAGGCGGAATGGCCAAGGGAAGGGAGCGGTTAAAATAAAAACTACGGAAATATCAGAGCGAAAATCAAAAGGTTTACTGGCCCTTGCCATCATACTGGAATCCGTATTTCTCATCGATTTTTTCACAGGAGTTCTTTCTAACCTGCATGTCTATATAGGTGCTGCTACTGGCTTGGTGATTGGGTTTGTCAGTTTATTGATCAGCGCCTATTTACTAGCGAAGAAATCATATGGTGCCATCTCGCTATGCATCCTATTCTTTTCTGTATTGATCACTTTTTTCACGTTCGTTGCTTATTTTTTACCCGAAGCAGGCTATCCACCACCCATTCGTTTGTTCTTTTAATTTTATTGATTCTTTAGCGAGGTGATGACCGTGGAACTTTGGAAAAGTCTCCTTTTAAATGGTGCTGTTAAGCTATTTCAGAGGACAGAATTATTGGATGCATGTATTTCAGATATTTCTCGTGAAGGATTCGAAATCCATGTAATGGATTGTTCAAAGTGGGATTTGGAAAGTTACCATAATGACTTGGCATCGATACTCCACTTTCCGGATTATTACGGAAAGAATTTGGATGCCTTTCATGACTGTTTATCAGATATGGCCCCAGAAGGAAGAGGGATGGTCTTGGTGTTTAAGAATTACGACTTATTCGCAAATAAGGAACCGGAAGTTGCTTATCGATTGTTGGATATCGTTCAAACAAACGCTTGGCGATTTTTACTGGAGGACATTAAATTACTAGCTTTTGTCCAATCGAATGACGCGACAATCGAATTCCCGCGTTTAGGCGGCATGCCTGCTGAATGGAATAATGAAGAATGGCTGAATGTAAATAGAGGCTAGTATTTTGGAGAAGGTTGCTGCGGCAGCCTTTTTTATTTGGCCCCAGCACGTCAGTAAACTAAAGAAACGTTCAATGTCCTCATAAATGAAAAGATGATAAATGGTATGATTAAGAAATCATACATAAATAGGAGGAATTAATTCCTTGAAAGTAGTAAAAATCATCTTAGCAGCCATGGTTATTAGTCTAGCCACTTATAGTCTAAAAACTGAAACCGAGTTAATGCCATATTATATGTTTTTCTTAGGGGCGCTTATACTGGTGACAGGGATAGCCGAACTCCAAAAAGACAAAAAAGGCTTTAAGGGACACCTGAGCATCGGGATTGCTTTCTTTGTTTTCTTGGTTTCCATCCAGAGTTTTTTCATGGGCTAACAGGTAGGCAGCCTATTTTGAAAGAACAATAAATGATAGAAGGGCATGTTTTGATCGGTTTCAAAACATGCTTTTTCTATTGATTTGAATCAGAGGGGGAGACGATGGTCAGTTTGAAATGATCTTCACGTACATTCCTTTTTTGGCTTTCCGTTTAGCGCTTTCGTTCATCGTTTTAATAGTTTCTGATAAGGTAGAAGCCGGTTCCATATAGTTCATCCATTATTAACACCATGGGAACGCCTCACTTATCATGTCATGTCCATCCTGTTCACTTCATCCGTCAAACCCATCTTCAGCATTTCGGTTTTCACACATTCTTTCAATTCATCGTCTTCTTGTATGAGGTAGAAGTATTGCAAGTTTCGGATGGTTGCTAATTTGGTTGCCTCATCACTTCTATCAAAAAATTTCCCCAAGTCTTTTAGATTGATCGTTGAATCTCTGTTCATGGAAAACGTCTCCTGATTAGGACGGTCATCGCTTACAACCCCTAATGTATCAAAAGTAGGGAGGGAGGCCACTTTTTTTCTTTGCTCACGTACAGTGACTTCGACATATTCGTATAAATCATCAAGGGGTTTACGGTTGAGTTCTTGTTGGATCCTGTTGCAAACGTAGGCACTTTGCGCTGAAAACTCCGGATCCGCGGTTGCTTCTTTAGTGATCCAATCCAAAAATTCCTGATATTCTTCTATGTTTGAATAACCTAATAGGTTTTCGATCACCGAGGCATCATTCAAGGTCAGAATTACATCTATGAATTCTGCAAGATTTCTAGCTATGATTTTTACGTGATTTCCGAAATTCATGGGGCTCACGCAAACGATGAAGGCCTCGTCTAATTGTTGCACCCTGCCAAAATCGGTGAGGAATCCATAGTGAATCCCATCAGCCCCAATGCTTGCGAATGGGATGACATCATAGGGCGTGACATCGTAGGAATAATCATCATCTTGTAAGAATAGGGATAACTGATCGAATAAGCTGTGTCCCTCCTTTTGTAAATCTTGATCTAATTTAGTCAATGCCTGAAGAGCATCGGGGAATTCTTTGTATTTTCCTAGAACATTCACGTTCAAAGCCTCCTATAAAAGAAATAGTGTTCCTACTATATTCACTATCCTTCGTCATCAAGCCTGCTTTTACAGAGGAAAAATTATTAATGATTGGAAGGCATGCCAAACGGGAAGGCTCCTCAAAGAGTCCTCCCCGTTTAAAATGTTTCACAAATGATCGAACCCGTCCTGGATATGTCGTAATCACCCAATGCGTTGATTTCGGACTGAAAGGGTTTCGATGTTAATATCTCCTTAACCATCGTTAGAAGCTGGTCATTTTTCGGAGTCTTTAGAATGACCAAATCGTACCGTTCGGTTATTAATGGAACGAAGTCCACCCCGACGATTTTGGCCGCCTTTTCGATACCAATCCCAACATCCGCCATCCCTGCCGAGACAGTCGAGGCCACACTCAGATGATTGGTTTCTTCGTGTTCATAGCCCTTAAGGCTTTGAGCGGATATCTGATGGAGTCTAAGCTGCTCATCAAGCAGGATACGGGCGCCGGACCCTCTTTCACGATTGATGATCGTCAAGTCCTGATTCAAGTCAGACCATGTGTGGAGATGGAGCGGGTTGCCCTTTTGGACGTAAAAACCTGCTTTCCTTGAAACAAGGTTGATTAACATATAGGGATATCCAACCAAAATTTTCTTTATGTAAGGCAGGTTATATTCTCCTGTATCTCCGTCAAACATATGCATGCTGGCAATATCCGCTTCGCCGTTGTACATCGAGATCAGACCGTTCAAACTGCCGGTGTTGGACCGTAGCGTTTTATAAGGTGAATCCTTTTCGATATATTGACCAAGAATATCTAGCACCATATCCTGTCCGCTTATGACAAGGTTATGCGATTCCTTCAATTGCGCTTTTTGATTTTCGGTAACCGGAACTGGGGTGGATGGGGACTTATGACCTTGAATGTAGTCGTCCAAGTCTTTTGCATCCATTCTCATCTGCCTGCCGACCCGGAAGATGGGTAGCTCGCCTTTTTTAACCAAATCATAGATCGTTAGTTTGGATACCTTTAATAATTGTGATACTTCTTCGATCGTATAGGATAGCTCTTTCGACATGATGTGCATCCCTCCAACTTTATTGTATCCTAGTGGCTTACATAAATAAATTACAAGAGGGAAAAATTAAGTATTACATTTTATCCTTTTTATTATTATAATTAGTTATAACTAGTTATAACTAATTATAACTAGTTATAACTAATTATAACTAGAAAGAAAGGAAGATCGATTTTGAAGAAATTATATCTTATTATCTCGATTATGTTTGTCATGATAATCGGAGCTGGATGTTCATCGGATGAAAACACAGAAACGAAAAAACAGGAAGCAACGAAGCAAGTCGATTTGACCATTTCGGCAGCTGCAAGTTTGCAGGATGCCTTGAACGACATTAAAGCAAGTTTTGAAAAAGAAACGCCAAATGTGAATGTGAACTTTAATTTTGGAGCGTCAGGAGCACTACAACAACAAATTTCCAAAGGAGCACCTGTCGACCTATTTTTCTCAGCGGCAGAAGATAAATTCGATACGTTAGTCGATGAGGGGCTTATCGATGAAAAACAAGGCACCGACCTAGTCGGCAATGAGCTTGTGTTGGTGGTTTCAAAGGAATCGGATAAAGAGATCAAGACGTTGGAAGATGTTACGAAAGCTACGAAACTATCAATTGGCACTCCTGAATCCGTTCCCGCAGGTCAGTATGCGTTGCAAACGCTGAAAAACAGCGGTCTTTGGGAAGAGGTTGAAGAGAATGTGATCTATGCCAAAGATGTTCGCCAAGTGCTTACATATGTGGAAACGGAGAATGTCGATGCAGGCATGGTGTATAAAACGGATGCGCTGACTTCATCGAAAGTGGATATCGTCACAACGGCTGGGGAAGATTTACATGACCCGATCATCTATCCAGCAGGTGTGATCAAGGATAGTTCACATCCAAAAGAAGCCCAGTTATTCTATGATTATCTTCAAACGGAAGAGGCCATGAAGATTTTTGAAGAATACGGATTTACGGATGTAAAATGATGAAGGGACTGCCGGTTAGGCGGTCTTTTTTTTGTGTTATCATTCAATTTTAATCCTTATTTAGAAACTTTTTCATGTTCGAATCGTATATAATGGGGTCACAGATTGTGATGGATAGAGGAGGATTGGATGGTTTTTATAAGAAAACATGCATACGTGAGATTCATCCTGTTTTTCATTTCCATTTTTATTACTCATCTTTTTTTTGATTATAAAGAGGAGCAGGAATTCCATTGGATGGCAAACCTATCTGAATCGTTGTTTTTCGTTACATTTTGTACATTGATGAATTGGCTATGGGAAGATAACGGGCACAAGAAAGGGACCAAAGAAGACGAAGTAGGGGGAGGTACAAATGAGTGAGGGGATGGATTATCTTATCACCGGGATTTTGGTCATCGCATTCACATGCGGATTTGCCATGCAGCTTCAACAGTTATTACTGCTTAGAAAAAATAACGAAACGATACAAAAAAGGGTGTTATATGGATCTTATTTGCGTTGCATCGCTTACGCCGGGTTTTTATCGACCTATATCTTGAATATCCTGATAGGTGCACAGCTTGTCCCGAATGCGTTTTTTACAGAAAATAACACGAGTTTGGGGTGTATACTTTTTCTTGTGGTTTTAGTGTTTGCTACTTTGGTAGTGGGTCCTAATAAATCAGAGCGTATGTAGAAGGGGAAAAACTTACAATGATAGATGAACAGACCCTTTTCAGCTATCGCTACCCTGAAAAGGGTCAGAAATACATTGAATATGTTCAGTGTGTTCCGACATAGCAATACATTAGAGCAAAGATAGAAACAAATGTTAGGCCAATACCCAACACTGTTTGGTTATGAGTTCTTTTATCATTTTTTAAGTTTTTTAGAAATGCGGTGAAGTTTACAAACCATAAAACGCCTAATAACGGTATAACAAGTAAAATTATAATTAGCATAAATGAAGTCCGCTCCCTTACTGCTTTATGAATAATGGTAATATAGGGGTGTAAATAGCCTTAATAGAAACTTGAATCCGATTAAATGAATCGATTCAAGCCTATAGGATGTTTTGAAAGTCACCTCGAGTAAAGGTCCCAGATGATTTGCCTATCCTTCTTGTTGAAAAATTGGTCTACATCTTTTTCCGATGGCACTTGTCGAACCGCAAAAGGGATTTGCTTCTTTTGAATCATTTCATCTATCTTCTTGATCGTAGGAAGATTTCCTTCCAAAATGCCTTCCCACATATTGATTTTCTTCCCATCTTTAAAATGGAGGATATACCTACCATTAAAGTATCGTTGGTGAGGAGTCTTTGTGGTAGATGTAATGGAATAGTCGATGACAACGCCTTCTACATCCTCCCAGGAATACTCCGCTTCCTTTAAACTCCAGAACGATGCAAACTGAATCTTTTCGTCACTTACCACGAGGGCATGTGTCACGCCTAAATAAAGAAAGGGCAAAGAAATGAGGAGGGGCAATCCTGCTAATGTCATAATAAATTGAGCGCCCTTTTTGAATGACTGAAAGGATTTTTCGTGGATGCCTTGTTTAATCGTAAAATAGATTCCCCACGTGGTGAGGCCATATACGACTGCACATATGAAATATACCCAATAGGAACTAGCGGGCGTTCCGTAAAACAAGACATCTCCCGTATCATGTATCTGCCTGTTGATCCAATAGAAAAGAAAGAACCACAGTGAAGAAAATAGGATGAACAGTAAGGAAAAGCGCCACCACACTACTTTCTCGGATGTATTTTTTGCCACAATTACTCCCCCAGTCGATCGATTATGATTACTAAACTATATCACAAAAATGGTAAAAAGAACCATATCAGTTTGTGTGTATGATCAAGAAGTGGGGAGGATGGCACTTGGTTAATTCCTTATATTGGATAATAGAAAGGGTTTTTACCGGTCGGTCAAGAATATATAACATAAGAGTATAGTGCTAGTGTGAATGAATGAAGCGGAGCGAAAGAGGTGAGTGCGGTAATAAATCGTTTAAGAGAAATCGTGTAAGAAGAAGGTGGTTCGTATGAGGAAAGTGGAGGTTGTCTCTCATCAGGAGAAGTGGCCGCACATGTTTCAGGATGAATGCGAAAAGTTACTAAAGATCTTTGTGAACGATATTTTGAACATCCATCATATTGGGAGTACAGCTATCCCTACAATTCATGCCAAACCGGTCATCGATATGGTGGTTGAAGTGAAGTGGTTGAATCGAGTGGATGAGTATAATGCGGATATGGATAGGATCGGGTATGAAGCCATGGGTGAGTATGGAATCGCCCATCGACGTTTTTTCGTGAAAGGTGGGGACAAGAGGACTCATCATGTTCATGTCTTTCAACGGGGCAATGAAGAAATTACCCGTCACGTACGATTCAGGGATTATATGATTGCCCATCCAGAAGAAGCGCATAAGTACAGCCAACTCAAGAAAAGGTTAGCGAAGGTGTTCCCGAATGAGATGGCTGAATACATAGAAGGAAAGAACAAGTATATACAAGAGATCGATAAGCGGGCAAAAAAGTGGGCCAATCCGCCTGATTGACATATCTACTTAAATAGATATAATGAACCCATGGATCATTTACTCATTTTTAAAGCATTATCTAATGAAAAAAGACAGTTAATCTTACAGTGGTTAAAAAATCCTGAAGAAAACTTTATTCATCAACAACATGATGGACAGTTCAATGATGGCGTGTGCGTCGGGAGTATCCAGGAAAAATCGGGTCTCGCACAATCGGTCATCTCCAGTTACCTTGATATGATGCAAAAGGCAGGGCTCTTGGAATCCAAACGGATTGGTAAGTGGACCTATTATCGCCGTAATGAGCAAGTCATCAAGGAATTAGGGGAGTTCATCAAAAAAGAGTTATAGGTAGAATTTCGCGGAAACTCTGCCTATTTTTTTACCATATCATATCTACATATTTAGATATGTTGAAATGAAATTGTTGGAAGAAGGGATAACACACATGAAAAACACGAATAAACAACTTCAAGACCTTTCTTTATCCGTTTTGGATTTAGTGACGGTTTTACAAGGAAAAGTGCCTGCGGATTCCTTTCACAATGGACTTGATCTGGCTAGAAAAGTAGAGGACTTTGGCTACGAACGATATTGGTTGGCAGAGCACCATAATAGCCCAGGTGTCGCAAGTTCGGCCACTTCGCTATTAATCGGTTATATCGCCGGCGGTACAACCAAAATCAGAGTCGGTTCTGGAGGAATCATGCTACCGAACCATGTACCGCTAGTGGTCGCGGAACAATTCGGAACGCTGGAATCACTTTATCCGGGGAGAATTGATTTAGGCTTGGGACGAGCACCGGGAACGGATCAAATAACAGCACGGGCCCTACGACGGAATGTCGGTGGCTCCGGGGAAGACTTTCCTTCCAATATAGTCGAGCTGCAAAACTATTTAAGCACGAATAAATCCGGTCCAGTCCGGGCGTTTCCTGGAGAAGGCACGAATGTCCCTCTATGGATACTCGGATCGAGTCTATTCAGTGCAAGACTTGCCGGCATGATGGGCTTGCCATATGCGTTTGCTAGCCACTTTGCTCCATCGTATTTAAAGGACGCGCTAAAGCTCTATAAAGATTCCTTCCAACCATCTGAACAGTTAAAGGAACCCTATGCAATCGCCTGCGTGAATGTAGTGGCAGCCGATACTACTGAAGAAGCCGAACGCTTAGCAACATCCCTGAAATTGTTCTTCCTAAACGTGATCAGGGGAGGGCAGGAACTGCTGAAACCGCCTGTCGATAACCTGGATACGTACTGGAGTCCATACGAAAAAGCCGCCGTCAATCAGATGCTGGAGTACACATTCATCGGTGATTCCACTAGAATCAGCCATGAACTACAAGCATTTCTTGATGAAACGCAAGTGGACGAGATCATGGTCTGCTCACATATTTACGATCACGAAGCACGTGTTCGTTCGTACGAAATCATGTCGCAAATCGTTAAAACTAAATGACGACCTACCCCCGGGTGCATCTGCATCCGGGGGTTTTTCTGTGTTGTTTGGTAGTGGCGGCGTTTGACCGATAAATAGTGGGATTTGACCGATAAACCACGGATATTGACAGATAAATGCTGCAACTTGACCGATAAACCATCGAAATGGGCCGATATGAAGAAGGATTCTCGAAAAATAGCAAAAAACTCATCAACAAAAGAGACCTAAACTTTGTTGATGAGTCCGATATCGCCGAAAACCCCTCATAATGCGTAATAATCACTGAAAATGCACCTTTTATTATATTAATATAGTAAAAATAACGAACGTATTAAATTTATGGTCGTTATTAAGAACAAAAATAAAAAGTATAGATGCATAAACATGCATAAAATCAACCAAGCTGTTTTCTTTGTTTCAGTTATCAGACTAGTACAGTGTTTGGGTAAATACCGAATTAGGTAAAAAAGGTACTACTTGTCCATTTCTTGTGTAAATACCAAAGGCGAGCATTAGCCTTCATTTTGGTCGTATTTTATATAATTTAACTAAACTTACAAAAATAACCATATTTATCATACTATAAATATGAGTGCAATATCTCGAAGATTTTCGAAAAAAGTCATGTTTGTTAAAATGGAGTAGTGTGTGTGCTTTAATAGTAGGGCTGAGTTGAGTTCAAACAAAATAGCATGTATCCCGCCCTAAGGAGAACTACTTAAAAGGCGTTCAAGCTCTTAAAAACGAAGGATTTATTTAGAAGGTAAATGTAATTTAATTTGGACAAACAACCTTGAACAAGCAATCTCTACATCCAATAAAAAAAGAAGAAGCAACCGTGTTCCATCTGGTTACTTCTTCTTTTATAGAAAATGCGAATACATCTATGTCAGTTGTCAGAATAGTGGCTGACACAGGGACGTGATGCAGTTGGATTCGAATACCCTACTATTATTGTGCGGATTTTAATAGTTCTATGACCTTTTTCGCAACGGCCGCGCCTGATGCTGGATTTTGTCCAGTGACAACGCGATTATCAGCTACAGCAAATGCTGCCCAGTCATCACCCTTCACGTAATTGGCTCCTCTATTGACAAGCTCATCTTCTGTTAAGAATGGAACCGCTTTGTCTAGTCCAAGTGCGATTTCTTCCGTATTTGCAAAGCCTGCAACCTTTTTGTCAGCAATTAAATAGTTACCTGCCGCATTTTTAATATTTAATAAGCCTACAGAACCATGGCATACAGCTGAGACGATCCCGCCATTCTCATGGATTGCACTAGCGATACTTTGTAACTTTTCATCTTCAGGGAAATCCCACATTACCCCGTGCCCACCTGTATAATAAATGGCATCATAATCTTTAGGATTAATCTCATCTGCCGATAAAGTAGTGCCTAGTTTCGTTAAGAATTCATTGTTTGAATAATAGTTCCAATCCAATTCAGTCATTTGATCGGCTTCCAAGCTGTGTGGATCAATCGGTGTAAACCCACCTTTAGGACTAACGTAATCGATTTTATAGCCTTCTTTTTCCACCTCGTCCACGAAGTGAACGGCTTCTCCCAACCATAATCCTGTTGCACGTTCCTGATTTGGATATTTAGAAACATTAGTGACTACTACTAAGATATTTTTCATTATACATTCTCCTTTTTGTTTGATAGTATTTACCTTAAAGGTTAAACCATACTTTAAGTCAAGGAGGAAGCATTTTGTATTCCATTCAAGAAGCTAGCCGGTTAGCTCAGGTTCCTTCAAGCACTATTCGATATTATGAAAAGATAAACGTACTTCCTCCTATTAAAAGAAATAAACAAGGCCATCGTACATTCGATGATAAAGACATAGAAATCCTTAATTTAATAAGGTGTTTCCGAAATCTAGGCATGTCGATTGAAGAGATACGAGTCAGCATGTCATCCATACAATTAGAACATGAAGATATAAACACTAAAGAAATTTTGTTTCAGCATAAGAAAAAATTAGAGGAGCAAATTGGTATTTTGAATGCTTACATTCGTGAAATCGAGAAAAAAATAGTTAATTAAAAGTGCTCCTTGAAAAAACGACCGAAGGCTTTGTGCCCCGGTCGTTTTTAAATCTTGGTGGATTAAGATGACATCGTAATTCCGCCATTGATATGAATGCATTGTCCTGTAATGTAGGCACCTTCATTCGATGCGAGTAATACATAAGCTCCGGCGTGGTCGGCTGGTTGACCTGGTCGGCCGAGTGGTGCCTCGGTGCCGAATTCAGCTACGGATTTTTCATCGAATGTGGCAGGAATTAGTGGTGTCCAGATTGGGCCTGGCGCTACCATGTTGACACGGATTCCTTTGCTTGCCACATTCTGTGCGAGGCTTCGAGTGAATCCAACGATTGCACCTTTTGTCGCAGTATAATCCATCAATGTCGCGTGTCCTCTATAAGGGTTGATGGATGTCGTGTTGATGACTGAATTCCCTTGTTTCATGTGTGGAACCGCATATTTGCTCATATAAAATACGGAGTAGATATTGGTGCGGAACGTTTTGTCCCATTGCTCGCCCGTAATATCTTCGATTTTCTCGGTCGGATATTGCACGGCTGCATTGTTCACGAGGATATCCAACTTTCCGAATTCATCCAATGTTTTCTGGACTAATTCCTTACAATTCGATTCCACAGAAACATCAGCAGGAAGTAGGAGGCATCGTACGCCTTCAGCTTCGATCAGCTTTTTCGTTTCTTCTGCATCGCTGTGTTCGTCCAAATAATTCACGACCACATGGGCGCCTTCTTTTGCGTACGCGATGGCGACCGCACGTCCGATGCCGCTATCTCCACCTGTAATCAAGGCGACTTGATCTTTTAACTTACCGCTTCCTATGTAGTCCGTTGGCTGAACCGGAAGTGGATTCATCTCTGATTCAATCCCAGGCTGTTTGGACTGTGTTTGTCCCGGTTGTCCGTTTTTTTGCTGTTCATAGATATTCAAAAAAATCTCCTCCTCCAAAATAGTAATCTACTAATACTTTAGCCACCATGGAGGGCGGTTAAACATATAATTCCCAACGGATTAACAGGAAAACGGTTACAAATATCATTGCTGTTTTTTCCTTCTATATAGGGGACGATAAACAAAAAAATGCTTCGATTCCCTGTCTGTCCCCTGTTATATGACAAGGGTTTAAAGGGTAATGCGTTATTGAGAACGGAAATACACTCCTTTCTCCCATTTCCAGCTGTTTTTCCAGTTCATTAAAGAAAGTGGAAGAAAGCCGATTGAAGGCTTTTCTCCACTATACTCCCTGAAAAATCATGAAGAGAATGAAAACTACGTTCACGGCTATTAAGATCTTACCAAAGGGATTTTTTATGGCCAAAATAGAAAATACAAGCGCTGCCAAGAAAGATCCAATAGCGAGTTTTGGTGGAAAATAGGCAATATCTAATAGACTTATCATAGGAAAATATAAAAGGAACATACTAACCAAAATAAAAATCATGGAAAAAAGCAAGGCCACCGACAGATAAATAAAAGTCCTGATTTTCTTCATGTGTCGTTTCTCACTCGTACTATTCACCATTTTCCCCTCCTGATATAACGTGATTTACACCATCTGCTTCTCCCACTCTTCAGCCAACATCCCATACACGATATGGTCCACATAATGGTCATATAACCATTCGGCTTGTCTGATACACCCTTCATTTACATACCCCAATCGTTCGGGAATGCTTCTGCTTTTTTTATTCGCGATCGCTGCCCTGATTTCCACCTTGTTTAGGTGCAACTCGTTGAAAGCATAGTCAGTCAATGCCTTGGCCACTTTGGTCATCACTCCATTCCCTTGAAATTCTTCTCCCAGCCAATATCCGATATAGGCTGTTTTGTTTGCCCAATTGAGCTGGTTGTACCCGGCTATCCCGGCGATTTCCCCTTGATATAAAATGACCGTTGTCATGCTCGCATTATCAGCAAACCCGTTCAAGCAGTGTTGAATATAGGCTTTTGTATCCTCAATCTTGGTTGTCCTATCCAACCATGGCAGCCATTCTCGTAAATAATTTCTTGATAGGTCCGTTAGCTGGAAAATTGTCTTGGCATCCTTCATTTCTAGTATCTTCAAAGAAACTTCTTCATCAATCTTATGTAAAAACATCTCTTTTCCTCCTACTTATTTCCTTATTATTGAACTATTTTACTATAAAATGGAGGTAAGGTTGAAAAAAATTTATGAATGAGGGAACTTTATCCATATTTAGATGCTCTACTTATAAAAGGGGAAATTGGAAAGGAGAGACTAGCATTTGTGATCACATCGATTTCGGAAAATAAGGTACTCGAGAAAATAAAGAAGCAAGATATGAACGCTGTGATAGATTGGTTTACTACTAGACAATCGAAGTTTTATAAACTAGGGTGGTCGTATCTGAAGAACCATCAGGATGTAGAGGATGTTTTTCACAATACAATCATGAAGGTGCATGCCAAAATCGGTCAGTTGAAGGAAGACCGATCGTTTGAATCATGGGTCACTTCGATATTCATCAATGAGTGCCGGGCCATTTATCGGAAAAGGAAACCTAGTGAAATGGAGTTCCCACAAGATATGGGGGTGGGTTCTCGCTTTCAAGCTGAATTGGAAATGTTGGATGACCTGGACCGCCTGGATGAGAAGTATCGGGAAATGATCATGTTACGGTATCTTCAAGGCTATTCACAAAAGGAAATCGCAGCCATTTTCAAACTGCCGGTCGGGACCGTTAAATCCAGATTATATAGAGGACTTTTGATGCTGAGAAAAATAATCGAAGGTGGTGACGCAGATGAAGTGTAAAGATGTACAAGCCGATTTACTGGATTATCTGGAAGGCGTTCTAGATGAGATGAGAACAAAAGAGATGGAAGAACACATACAGGAATGTGAAGGCTGCCGAATGGAAATGAACGGGTTGAAACAGGTGATTGCGAGCCTTGAGTCAGGAAATGATAGCATAGTAGTTCCAGAGGATTTTATGACTGGGGTTCGTGCTAGAATTTCCATCACACAGAAAGGCAGGCGCACGTTCATACCCAACCATCGTCGTCGGGTGATGATGGGCATGGCCGCTGCATTATTCTTACTGGTATTCATGGGGACGGCGGTAGCGACGAACGGTTTTGAAAGTGTGATGGATTGGTGGAAGGATTCAACCAACAAGCAAAGTGAGCAGGTAGAAAGCTATATCCAGCAGGGACTTGGAGAGAAGGTCAACCTTGTGGCTGAAAGTAATGGGGTGAAGGTGACCATTACGAGTGTTGTGGCCGATGACATCCAGACGCTGATTTATTATGAAGTGGAAGATAGAAAGAAGGAGAACAAATATGGCATCAATTTCACTGAAGGGCTGAAAATCGCTAATCAAGATCGAGATTGGGACAAGGAAGATGATTCTACGTTTTCACCCATCAATAGTAGTTCGGCCCTCTATTCGGAAAAGGATTATGTGTATAAAGGCGAGCTTGGCGCGTTACCGATGTCCGCTGATGAAGGAACGATTCAACTGGAGCTTACTAAGCTTGAGAAAATGATAAATCAATCATCAGAAGGAGAAGGTTCTGAAGGGATTCCTGGGGGAAGCAATGAGTTCATTGAAGGGAAATGGCATTTTGACATTCCTGTGAAGAAGCATCCAGCCCTCGTATATGCGATTAAAAAGGAAACGAAGATCGAAGGCAATCCCGTTATATTTGATAAAGTGACGATCGCCCCGACGGCGACAATCTTAACCTATCGCTACCGGAACGATAATGATGAGAAAAACATGGAGTACCTTCAAATGGCCAGTATCGAAAGTGACGGAACATTTGTTTATCCAATAATGGGTAGCGGTGGTGGGGGAGGAAGCGCAGCTGGCTGGAATTCAACGGACGCTACATTTGAATCCCTATATTTCGATCAACCAAAGGAAATCCGTGTTCATATGGGTCCTGCTTCATTCTTTGTAGAGGATTCAGCCCGTTTCGAGATTGACCCTTCAAAAGAGCTCCCACAAACATTTGAATATTTGGGGAGTGGGATTTCCATCGATTCGATAAAGGTCGGTAAGCCTACTGAAGTCGTGATGACCGAAGAACTCAAGCCAAAACGGAAATATGAAACGCTTCATTTTCATTTTTATGATAAAGATGGGCAAGGATCATCAGGTAATAGGAGGGATGGCTATTACAGAGATAAAGAGGGGCATACGTATAAAGCAAGTGAGAATTTCCACCGTTTGAACGAATTGGAGCAACCGAGATTCTTCTCGACCGATCATCAAATCGAGCTATCAACGGATGATGGAAAGGAACCTTTTGCCCCCATCGGGATAGAGATTGAGGGGTATTCCATCACTACCTTTTACGATCAAGTGATTGAGATTCCGTTGGATTGAAGTCGCAAGTAAAAGTCTGATACCTGTCAAATCGTATCAGACTTTTATATTTACGGATTTCCCTTTTATATTATGGCTATGTTAAAGTTATTGTTTGATTTAAAAAAGCACATAAAAACCTTTAATAAAGACATTGATTTATTCTTCGACCAAAGCTCTGTTAGTGAAGTAAGAAATAACGAAGCCAACTAATCCAAGTAATATTTGGATGATGCTTAATATCAGAAATTGTCCTGTTGGTAAGTACCATTCTCCCACCAACCTAGTTGATATAATGGTACAGAAGAAAAGCAAAGCACCCATAGTTAAGGTCATTATAAATATTATTTTTTCTTTCTTTATAAATCCCCAAATGGAAGCAAAGGCATTTCCCATTCCAAAAATAATCATTCCAAATGAAGCTAGGCTCGCCCAACTATTAAATGGCAATTTACCTATCCACTCAGGTGGGAATGTATCGAAAACTCCTCTTCCTAAAAGCATTGACACACCCATATAAAAAGCTCCTAAAGACAACAATAAATTGTAAAAATTCAAAATGTTTTTTAGTAACATACTTTTAATCCCCTTTCATTCCCACTTTAAATTATCATTCGCTTGGTGAATACTAATACCATACATTGAATCTCCAAAATTTCCCACCTAAACTTATCAATGATTATCAAAAAAGAGAACCCGTTACTTTAAGCGAGGTACCCTTTATGTATCTACCACAGCTTTAGCTTAAAATTAAACCAGTTGAAGATCGCTTCAAATTTTATAAATAATATAGGCTGTGTTAAAGTTCTTGGTTGATTTTGAAAAACTCATAATCATTTGTTGTTTCCTGTTTATAATTTATGACATAGGGGTAAGTCACTAGCCTAAATACCTTTTCACCCGGTAGAGAAATCGGATTACCAAACGGCATTTGGGTAATTAATTTCCAGTTGGTTGGTATATTCCATTCTCCTTTCACTTCGTCATGAATTAGTGGATTATAATGTTGTAAAGATGCCCCTAATCCTGCTTCTTTTAAAGCTGTCCATATTAAAGCTTGAGGACCAAGATATAATCAAAAGGGTTGTGTACCCACAAGTCCCACCGTAAGTAGAGTATTCACTCACTGAATATGGTAAAACGCTTGAGCCCGTTATGAAGTTTTTTGCATGAATGGGGAGTTAATCATCTTAAACACCTTGAAGAAGTCAAAGATTGACTATAACTTGAGGGTCATCTAAATAAGTACTATAGAAAACCCATGACAATAGGTATGGGTTTTCTACTTTGAATCTTTAATAATGAGATTTCATCTCACCAAGCGTACGCTTCTCGCAATCTAGTTAAAAACATTTAAAAGGAATTTTATAGCCATTTGGTGTATGATTCTTACAATTATAATGTAAGCGGTAGCTCATTTGCAGAGGTAAAAAAGTATAAAAAGGAGATTGAAAAATAGAACGTTAGGAGAATTCATATGCTCATCCTTATTCTGATCATCGCCTTGCTGCTTTATGGCGCTCTCGTCTATTATATCGGGTGGCGGGGATATCGCTGGCTCCGCCCAGAATCATCAAGCCGGCGTTTCAAGATACTTTATAGCCTCGTCCTCGTGCTGGCAGCCAGTTCGCTTATTGTCGGCCGCATGTCTGGGCTCACCTTCATAAATATTGTTGGTGCTTATTGGATGGCATGCTTTTATTTGCTGTTACTGCTCGTTCCCCTTGCCCATATTACGGTTATCCTCTTGCGACTCACTCGGCTACCAAGGCACATAACACATAAATGGGCGGGCATCGTCACGATAGGCTTGGTTGTTTTTTTTCTAATATACGGGACATATAACGCATACAGCCCCGTTGTTCGCAACTATGATATCAAGATGGAAAAAGGCTCCTCGACTCTTGATAGCCTTCATATTGCGATGGCGGCAGATACACACTTTGGTCTGCTGTCAGGTAAAAACCACGCGGAGCGTTTGGTTAAGGAAATGAACGCGCTCCAACCAGATATCATCCTGTTGCCAGGCGATCTCTTCGATGACGATATTCAGCCTTTCCTTGATCAAAAAATCGATCAGACATTATCCAAGCTCCATGCCCCGTACGGAGTCTATGCATCGCTTGGGAATCACGATAGGCATGATGGTACGATAAAGGAACTAATCGAAGCTTTGGAACAGGGCGGAATCACTATCCTCTATGATGAGATCGTAGACGTTCAAGGGCAATTCACGCTCGTCGGGCGGAAAGACCGAATCGATCACGACAGGCGACCATTAGACTCACTGATGAATGGTGTGAACCTTACAAGACCTACTATATTACTGGACCATCAACCATATGAACTTGATAAAGCACAGCAGGCAGGCGTTGACTTGATGCTGTCAGGTCATACCCATGGCGGGCAGGTCTTCCCAGGCAACCTCATTACTGATGCCATTTATGAAAATGATCGGGGCTACTTGCAAAAGGGACAGATGCATTCGATTGTAACGTCCGGTTTTGGTTTTTGGGGTCCGCCTATCCGGATTGGTACACGCTCCGAAGTCGTTTCGATTCAAATCCAGTTCGAATAGGATAATTTCAGCAACGACCAATCTTGTTTTTTAGCAAAAGAAACCCAGTAACTGAATTCATGGTTACTGGGTTTTCTATTGTGTGAAATCATCTCGTAAAGTTACAGGTAATTCGTCCACTTATCGATTATTCTTGTTCATACGAAGTAATTGTTCGCTTAAATATTCAGGTGTTTCCTTGAACCCCCTGGAAACCCATTCGATGACCATCCCCAAGATGGCGTTGGCCTGATAACTTGCCGTGTAATCCGAGTGAAAGTCCTCTGCATTCAGGATGTTATCCTCGATGGAATCCTTTAAATAAACCCGGATGATGTCAAATAACGTATAGTAATACATCAGTGGCGCTTTTCTGTTGAAAACAATGGAATAAAAGGTATCGAACGTCTTTACATGATGAAAGATGCGGACCATATGTGGTTCTAAATTCGCAATATGATTGTTTGTTAAATGAAAGGGCTCATAATAGGCTTTCTTCAAATCAATCGTGATTTCTTCAAAGTACATTTCAAACAACTCCGGTACATCCTGAAAATGTAAATAAAATGTCCCCCGGTTCACGTTTGCTTCTCTGCAAAGTTCCGCAATCGAGATCTTTTCCAGTGGTTTTTTTTCAAGTAAGGTCAATAAGGCCGTTTGCAAATTCTTCTTTGTTTTGATCACCCGTAAATCTTTTTTCATTGTATTTCTCCTTTAACAGACACATCATCCTAAATCTGTCTATTTATGAACACATTCTACCATTTTTGTCGATTGTACATATTCATTCTTTTCATTATAATTTTTATTGAACAAGTGTTCAATAAAAATGGTGTGTAAGGGGGAGTATTTAATGAAATTACAAGATAAAGTAGCAATCGTCACAGGTGCAGCGTCAGGTATGGGGAAAGCCATTGCGGAAGGTTATGCAACTGAAGGGGCGAAAGTAGTGGTTTCGGATATGAACTTAGAAGGTGCTAAAGCTGTTGCTGAAGCGATCGTGGCTGAAGGCGGAACGGCATTCGCTATCGATACGAATGTAACGAAGGCTGAAGATTTAGAGCGCTTATTCGATGAAACGGTAAAAACATACGGCAAACTGGATATTTTAGTGAATAATGCTGGCATCATGGACGGCATGGAGCCTGTCAACGAAATTTCAGATGACCGTTGGGATATGATCTTTGCCGTAAACACGACAGCTGTCATGAAATCCATGCGCATCGCGACAAAACTATTCCTAGAGCAAGGACATGGTGTCATCGTGAATAACATTTCTGCGGGCGGCCTACATGGCGGACGTGCAGGTGCAGCTTACACAGCTTCTAAACATGCGGTGGTCGGTTTAACTAAAAACACGGCATTCATGTTCGCTGACAAAAACATTCGTTGTAATGGCATCGCTCCAGGTGCTGTCTTGACGAACATCACTTCATCGATGACTAGCGTTTCTGAAGTGGGTGTAGCTCGTCAAGGGTTGGGAATGGCCCTTAACCCACGTGTCGGCCAAGCAGATGAAATTGCTAAATTGGCTATCTTCTTAGGATCCGAAGATGCTAGCTTCATCAATGGACAAGTCGTTACAGCTGATGGCGGTTGGACAACTTATTAATCCAAACCTTATATTGAAGATTTTAATTTGATACGGTATACCTAAAAGCACCTCAAAACCTAGCGGTTTTGAGGTGCTTTTTTATTTCATAAATAGTAAATAGGGTTGAATTTCCATGGGTAGCGGGAGACAAAAGTTTGTCCTTCTTACCGGGGAGAGCCTTGCATAAATGGGTACATTCACGAACAGAATAGGAAAAGAAAAGGAAGGTCGGTGCCATGTTTTCATTTATAAAAGGAAAGCCTGATTCGGGAAATGATGAAAAGAATAACGGTCAAGATCCTTCTAGTGCTAAATTAAAAGACTATTTGGAGATGACATTGAAAGCGAATCTTGAAGTTTTGAAGAAGAAAACGGGGAACAGTTCGGATATCGTGATTCGATCATTATCTGAAAAAAATTTCAAGGTGAAAATTGCCATTGTATATATTAAAGGTTTAATTGACACTCAAACTTTACATGATTTCTTAATAGAGTCCATTCTTAATAATCCTGTGTTACACGAAAAGTCCATTCCTAAAGAGGCTTTACAGTTTATTGGCGAAGAGGTTATTGCTCTTGGAGAGATTAAAGAAGTTGTTGATTGGGATTCTTTATTCACGGACCTGATGTCAGGCAACACCATCATTTTTATAGATGGGATAAGGGAAGCTCTCAGTGCCAGCACGCAGGGGGGAGAGAGACGTTCCATTCAGGAATCGACTACAAGTATTGCTATTCGTGGTTCAAAAGAGTCCTTTACGGAATCCATTGAGACTAATATAGCAATGGTTCGTAGAATAATTAATACTCCAGATTTGTGGAGTGAGTCCATGAAGATAGGTAAAACAACGAAAACGGATGTATCGTTATTGTACATAAATGGTATTGCAAAAAAGGAAATCATTGAAGAAGTGCGTACCCGATTAAAAAGGATTAACATCGATGGCATTCTTGAATCTGGATATATCGAACAGTTAATTGAAGATGAGACAAAAACGACGTTTCCGACCATCAACCATACAGACCGGCCAGATAAGATTGCAGGTAATCTACTTGAAGGGAAAATTGCCATATTTGTTAATGGGACGCCCTTCGTATTGCTTGTTCCCGCCTTATTTAATGATTTTTTTCAATCGGTTGAAGATTATTATGAACGGTTTGACATTTCTACGGCGATTCGCTTTTTACGTATCGCCATCTTCTTTATTTCTCTTGTAGGACCAGCAGTCTATATCGCTGCTACCACCTCCCATCAGGAGATGATTCCAACAAAGTTGGTCATAATCATTGCGGCACAACGCGAATCGGTCCCATTTCCGGCATTTCTCGAAGCGCTCATCATGGAAATAACCTTTGAAATTTTAAGAGAAGCAGGCCTACGCATGCCTAAAGCGATAGGTTCGACTATCTCTATCGTAGGGGCGCTTGTCATTGGGCAGGCAGCTGTACAGGCAGGCATAGTCTCACCGGCAATGGTCATTGTCGTTTCAATAACAGCCATTGCCAGCTTCGCAACACCTTCGTATGAAGTGGCTATATCTGCACGTATGATCAGATTTGTATACATGTTAAGTGCCGCGGTATTCGGTTTCTATGGAATCACCCTTGCCTTTATCGTCCTAATTGTTCACTTATGCAGCCTGCGCTCATTCGGTGTCCCTTATATGTCTCCGTTGGCCCCATTTATAAAGGATGAAGTCGGAGATACGATTTTCCGTAGGCCACTTTGGGCTTACAAAAAGAAACCAAGATTAATGAGCGAATCTACTAATACTGGACAAGGTGAAACTCAGAAACCTAAGCCCCCAGGACCTCGTAACATGGTGAATTCTACCGTAAGAAAAGGTGGTCGCAATGAACCATAAATCGATTTTTCTTTATATGATGATGATATTCCCCATTTTCCTATCAGGGTGTTGGAACCAGAAGGAGTTAAACGACCTAGCCATCATTTCTGCTATGGCGATTGATAAGAATGATGATGGAACCTATACCAAGACGATACAAATAATCAATCCAGGTAACGTAGCAGGAGGGCTCCAGGGCGGTGGGGGCGGACAAAGTCCTGCTGTTTCCGTATACAGTGCTAAGGGGCATAGTACGCTGGAGGCTCATTTCAACGCAACATCGAAAGTCTCTCGTAGGCTCTATCATGCTCATGCAAATCTACTAGTCATCAGTGAAGAACTGGCAAAGGAAGAAGGAATTTCAACCATTTTAGATGCTTTTGAAAGGGATCCAGAAATCAGAGCCACATTAAAACTTGTGATTGCCCATGATACAAAAGCGGGGGATTTGCTTAAAACGTTGACGGCCATAGATAAAATTCCTGCAGAGAAAGTGAACGGCACATTAAAAATTACTGAATTAACAAAAGGAGAGCATTTGGAGGTTTCCATTCAGGAATTCATTTCTGTACTTACTGCCGATGGAAGGGAACCGGTCCTCAGCGGCTTTCGAATGAAAGGGAAGGTCAAACAGGGCAAAGATATGACGAATGTTCAAAAGTCGGAGCTCGATACAACACTGGAAGCGCACGGGCTAGCCATTTTTAGAGACGGGAAGTTAATTGATTGGTATCAGGGCGAAACCTCCCGAGGTGTTGTTTGGATACTGGACAGAATTAAAGAAACCGATGTTGAACTGGATTGGAGAGGGAATAAAAATAGCCTTGTCTATAATGTTATCCGTCAAAAAGTTAAAGTCACTGCTGACACGAAGAAGGACCTCCCTGTCATTACGGTACGAATCCGGGCGGAAGGAGATATTCGCGAAGTAAGGACACCCATCAATCTAAATGATCCTTCTATAATTTTGGAATTGGAAAAAGTAGTGAGAAAAGAAATCAAAAAGGAGCTAGAAAAGACAGTTAAGAAGACTCAACTAAATAAAACGGATATTTTCGGATTTGGCGAAGTGGTTCATCGGTCCGACCCAAAGCAATGGGAAGGTATGAAAAGTGAGTGGAATGAAGCTTACTTCCCGAAATTGACCGTAAAGGTTGAGGTAGAAGCTTTTATCAGGCGGAGTGGGTTAAGAAAAAATTCGTATCTTTCAGATATGTAAAGTCTAAGATGGGATGTGAATTTTATTGGAAAAGGCAAAGATCAGTACACATCAGCTGTTCGTGCTTATTGTCTTGTTTGAACTTGGCAGTGCGATATTGGTCCCCCTCGCGGTTGAAGCGAAACAGAATGCTTGGCTGGCTATACTAATTGGACTGTCAGGCGGGTTATGCTTATTTTTGATATATTATGCTCTTTTTTCGTACTATCCAGATATTCCTTTGACCGAATATCTGCAAAAAATACTAGGTAGCTTTGTAGGGAAAATATTGGCTTTCTTTTACATCCTTTACTTTATTTATATTTCCGCTAGAGTCCTGAGGGATTTTGGGGAACTTTTGATCACGGTCTTCTTTCCAGAAAGTCCATTATTTATTATGAATGCACTGATGATCATAGTCGTCGTGTATACAATTAGAAAAGGGATCGAGGTCCTGGCCCGAACTGGAGAATTGATTTTTATTATTATCGCTTTACTCGGCATCAGCGGCTTCATACTAATTAGTATTTCTGGAAGTATGCATATTTCTAACTTGCAACCTGTATTGGAAGAAGGATTAAGGCCAGTCCTAAAAACCGCTTTTACTACTCTATACTTTCCATTCGGTGAAATTATTGTATTCACCATGATTTTTCCCTTTTTGAACAAGCCCGAAAAGGTGATGAAAACAGGATTATACGGACTAGGGTTAAGTGGCGTGATTCTGGCACTGATCATGACAATAAATATCAGTGTACTCGGTGTGAGTCTACTTTCACGCACGCAGTTTCCCCTTCTTTCTACTATCCAGACCATAGAGCTAGCTGGGGTTTTAGAAAGATTGGATGTTACTTTTATGCTATCCTCCGTTTTTGCAGGCTTCTTTAAGCTAGGTGTTTTTTTCTATGCATCTGTGGAAGGTACCACTAATTTGTTCCAGATCAAAGAATCTTCTGTATTGGTTTATCCAATGGGGTTCATCGTCTTACTACTATCGATATTAATTGCCAGCAACTTTTCAGAACATGTATATAAAGGACTAGAGGTTGCTCCTTTGTATATCCATCTTCCTTTTCAGTTGGTTATTCCTCTTTTCCTTCTGCTCATTGCTTTTATCAAGAATAGGAAAGGGAAGGATGAAGGAATGAAAGTGAACTGATAAATCGGTGGGACCAAAATCTATGGGGAGCGTGTTAAGGCTTGAAAGTATTAGGAATCTCTATTTTGATATTTGTATGCTTGATTTTGTTTTCGTTAGGAATAGATATGCTCATAGGCTTTGATGTGCCCACTTCCATTATAGACACGTTTAATCCTTTTCTTGTCGTGGAGGTAGAGGAAGTGGTTCTTTTCTTTCTTTTTATTATCTATATAGTTTGCATTTCTACTCTAGCCATTTACCGAAACCGTAAAAAGAAGCAAGGAACAAAAGATTAAATACAAAAAACATAGCGCAAAACTCTTGGCTTTATTGATTAAGGGCTTTGGGAGGCGTGATTATAGTGGGTTGCTGCACAACCCTTTTTATCTGAATGTTATGTAAAAATATGTATGATTAATAGTATAATAAATGAAAACTTATAGAATGATTGGAGAGATTGGGATGATCTTACATACAAGCATTTCAGGAGAAGGGTTCCCGCTTGTATTGATTCATTCAGGCGGTATGACGGGATTAACGGAGTATGAAGAACAAAGCGATTATTTTTCAGAGAGGAATTTCAAAGTAATTCGTCCTGATTTAAGGGGGCATGGTCAATCGGAGGGTCCAATTGATCATTATTTCAGTCATTGCGCAGACGACATCCATGACACATTAAAGGCATTGCGGATTGAAAAGTGCCATATTGCCGGAGTTTCCCTTGGCGGCATAGCCGCTTTATTGTTTGCTAAGAAATATCCCGAGCAAGTGTCATCCTTAACCTTTTCCGGAATTTTCCCCATCGAGCCGGATAATTGGAAGGAGCTTTCGAAACAGGAAGCAGAGCATCACGAACAACTATTTGAAAATGAAGAAGTGGTTTCTATTTTGGATGGAATGCATGGAAACAATGACTGGAAAGCGTTACTCCGCTCTTTTCAAGGAGATGATTTTTATCCGTTCGACGAAACGGGCGATGTTTCTAACCTTGCTGTTCCAGCTTTGTGTATGGTCGGCGAAGCAGAGAAAAACGAAATTTCAGCGGCCGTAACCTATAAGCAATTGAATTCGGATATCCACGTTTCCATCATTCCATTCGCGGGACATTTGGTGCATAGAGACCAGCCTGAATTATATTCACGAACGCTACATACTTTTATAGAGTCACTGGATAACAATTCTTCGATAGTAAAGGGGTGAGTGAATGAAGAGTTGGAAGAACCCCATTCTATTACTATCAGGAATAGGGGTATCGTATCTAGGAAACTGGATTTACTTAATTGCCCTTAATGTTTCCATCTTGAACTTGACCGGTTCAGCGGCTGCGGTGGCTGGACTGTATATGATCAGGCCATTAGCGACATTGATCACGAATACCTGGTCGGGGAGTGTCATTGATCGGGTCAATAAACGCCGGTTGATGATGTCCATTGATGTCGTAAGAGGGATCATGATATTCTTGATTCCTTTTATCGGGTCATTATGGTCTATCTATGCGGTGCTTTTATTGATCAATATTGTGGGCGCCTTTTTTGGTCCAAGTTCATCGGTCTACATAACGAAGCTCGTTCCTCCTGAACAGCGAAAGCGTTTTAATTCCATCATGAGTTTGACCAGTTCAGGTGCGTTCTTATTGGGACCCGCCATTTCAGGAATCCTCATTATGTCGGTAGGGACGGAATTATGTATTGTGATCAATGCGATTACATTTTTCGTTTGTGCAGGTTTCATCTATTTTCTTCCGGATGTGGACGAAGATTTAGGTGATGTAGGAAGGGCCCCCGTTTCCTTGAAAACGCTCCTGAGCGATTGGAAAGCGGTCAGGGAATTCACGAAGGTGGCCAAGTTCTTCATAAAGGTATACATCTTGTTTCAAGGGGCCGTGCTCATCGGTTATGCCTTGGATTCACAAGAAGTCACCTTCATTAAACAGCACTTGGAATTGACGGATAAGGAATATGGCTTCATTACAAGTCTCACGGGTGCTGGGGCATTGGGAGGTGCGGCCGTTGCGGCTGCGGTTTCCAAGAAACTGCCACTTCGATACTTTGTAGGAGGGGGATTGTTCCTGTCAACAATCGGATACCTGTTATTTTATGCATCCGTGGACTTTATAACGGCGACGTCAGCTTTCGTGTTTTTAGGCTTTGTGATGTCATTTGCGAACGCGGGATACGCCACCTTTTTCCAAAACAATGTACCGGTTGCGATTATGGGGAGATTTGGCAGCATGGCAGAAATGGTTCAAGGCATCGTACAAATTGTTTTGACGTTGCTGCTCGGGTTAATGGCCGACTGGTTTTCGTTGCAAATGGTTTGTATCGGCTTTTGCCTATTAGGAATTGTACTGGCCGGGGCCCTTTGCCTGACCATATTCATCCCTTCTAAAGCACGATATTTTGAAGAAAAGGAAGAAATAATGACGGGAAATCTATGACTCTAGGATAGGGAAATCTTCTTCAAAACAAAAATAGCTGTTTGCCGAAACTTCAAGTTCATTAAGTCATAGAGTGGAAGATGCCAATTGTTAAAGATATTAGGATACGTTTAGGCAAATGTAGTTCCATATCAGTCACCTCCTTTGAGTCATTTTACTATAAAAATCCGATATGGACTAAGTGAGAACAGGGAGTGGTTAAAATGATGAAATTCAGAAAAGCAACAAGTGAGGATATGGAGTCAGTGTATATGATGGGGTACGATGTTTGGGGAGAAAACATGCCTTCTGACGAATATATAACAATGTGTAACCATTCCATTAAGTACAAGAGGGGAATATGGTATGTGCTAGAAGATTTAGATACAAAAGAGCTAGTCAGTTCTCTTATCGTATACGAACTACCTTCATCTGAAGATAGAACCAGTAGAGGAATTGGATCAATTGCCACCCCCTTTACCCTAAGGAATAGAGGCTACGCGTCTGCCCTGATCCAACAAGTCATACAGGAGTTAGAGCGAAATGAAAAGTGCACGGATTTTTTCCTGTATAGCGATATCGGAATGGAATTCTATAACAAGTTGAAATTTATTAAGTTGCCACCTGCTAAGCAAAAATATAAGGATAGCATATGTATGTATTACTCAAAAGAAAATGATAGAGATCCTTTTGAAATCCCGGATTACTTTTAAAAAACAACGTAAGGAGGAGGTTATATGAATAATAAGAAAAGGTATATGATAGCTTCGGTGTTCTTGACGATTCTCATTGTCTTCATATGGGCGAATCCCTTTAAAAAGGAGATTTGGGATACGAATGCAAAGCTGCTCGAAGATAAGATCCTGACGATGGAGATACCGGACGAACCTGTGAACTTGACGGAGTTTACTCCATTTGAATGGGATAAAGTCTATTCATTTCCCGCGTATTATACAAAAGAAGATGTGTATGAGACGGTCGGATATAAGTGGGATAGAATTAAGGAAACGGTCAACGAGGGCATGAATCAAATCGTGTTCATGAAAGAGGGGGAAGTCGTTTGTTACATATATGGCTACCCAAGCAATAATAAATTCGGCATTTCCTTTAATCACGGAGAGTATAGTTATGGCGATACCGTATTATATGCAAAGGATAACGAAGTATTTACGGTGGTTAAAAAAGAAGGCGTAACCTATTTGAACTTTGAGGGTGAAGAGTGAATGGGAAATCGGGCTCGCTTACATTCCGCCAATTTTTTAATCTTGGCTATGTATGAGATAGTTTGATATTTTCAAGAAATGAGTAACTTTAAAAAAGTTACCCATCCAACTAGTTAAGCTTTATTTTTATATGTATTTGCTAACTTCATAGTGAAAAACTGAGGAATTAAATTCACAAGAGCAACAAATAAGAGAAAAGATATCAAACATTCGAACATCATTTACTGCTTACTTTTCCAATCATCATAAAAATCTTTAAGTGTTGAATGGATGGCATGTAGGGCAATCAAGATTAAGTAGAGCATCATGACCGTAGCAATTTCCCCTGTAAAAAAAGCAATAATGGCGATACCCACTATCCAAAAGTAAAACATCATTTTATTCATTTTAAAACCTCTTTCTAGTCTATATAACCAAATTTTAACACAATGCTAGAGGGGATAGATGGGCTTGTAAGGAAATGAACGTTGATTAAACAATTTTATATCGATATAAATATTGATTGATTAGGAGAGCAAAAATTATTTGGGTCTGGCAGTACACAGGTCAAGAGGACAAACAAAAAGGAGCCTTTATCTATGATTAATTACGATGGACGTACTTTTGTATCGACTGATAATACAGCAAACGGAGAGGTTTCTTCAAAAACCATTTTTGACTATCATCAAGAAGGGAATATTCTTTTCGCCACCTATAGCGGAGGGGACATCCTAAAAGGGACCATGATCGGGATTGTACAGGAAAATGGCTGCATCCAGTTTAGGTATAACCATGTAAATGTTCAGCAGGAGATCAGAGGCGGGCAATGCTTTTCCACACCTGAGTTCCTATCTGATGGGAGAATCCGATTGCAGGAAAAGTGGAAGTGGTCAGATCGTGATCAGAGTGAGGGGGAATCGATTGTTGAAGAAGTGACCTGCCCACAGTGATTCCTGTTGGTGAATGAATGCTGCACCATTCTGTATCCTGTCTAATCTAAATTAAATAGCGAATTATCTTTACATAAAATGGGTAAAAAGAAAGAACTTTCAGAAAATGATTGACATTTTTTGAAAAAGTAAATATATTAAACCTATAAACTTTATTGGAATTAAATGAATTGGCTTACTGGTTAACCGGAGGCCCCTACGTTCACCACATGGTGAAAATGGGGGCCTCTTTTGTTTAAGAAAGGGGGGATTTACGTTTCAGATATATACATATTGATCCAATGCAAGGAGCGCTAATGGGAAGAATCTTCAAAGGGATGTTCATGTGGTCCCTGAATCATAATTGAATAGTGTGGCTGACTAGACTTCTGGAGGCCTTCGTTTAATTGGAAAATTAATCGAGGGTCTTTTGTGTTTAAGAGCCCCGTAAATAAAGGAGAGTAAAAAATGAAAATGACTCGACAGGCCTTATTTTTAGTATGGATTGGTGCATTACTTGTGATAGTTGGTTGTTCTTCAGGGAAAGCAGTGGAGAAAAACCAGGATGGCTATGAAAAAGTGGAACTGAAGTATCAGGGATATGCTGGATCGGTACTCTATCCAGAACTGGCGGAGGATTTAGGTTATTTAGATCCGATTAAGTTAGATTGGGTGGGAAATGTGAATGGCGGACCTCAGGATATTCAAACGGCCGCGACGGGTCAAACGGATTTCGGTGGTGCCTTTAATGGAGCCATCATCAAATTGAAATCAAGCGGCGCCCCCATTAAATCGGTCATTGGCTATTATGGGAGTGATGAAGACACCTTCGTCGGCTTTTATACATTAGAAGGCAGCCCGATAAAAGATGCACGTGATTTAATCGGTAAAAAAGTCGGGGTAAATACGCTTGGAGCCCATCTTGAATTGGTTCTAAAGGAATATTTAAAGAAAAATGGCCTCACGGATGATGAAATCAAACAGGTTACGTTAGTGGTGGTGCCAACGGGGAATGGTGAACAAACATTACGCCAAAAGCAAATCGATGTCGTGGCTTTAAATGGAGCGGCACGTGACAGGGCACTGGATAATGGAGGCATCAGTAAATTATTTAGTGATTATGATCTATTTGGAACCTTTACGGCAGGAAGTTATGTCTTTACGGATAAGTTCATAAAGGAAAACCCGAATACCGTGAAAAAATTTGTGGAAGCAACTGCAAAAGCGATTGAATGGTCACGTACAACACCTCGTGAAGAAGTGATTGCCCGCTTTGAATCGATCATAGAGAAACGAGGTAGAAAAGAAGATTCGGAAACGGTTCAATATTGGAAAAGTCCGGGCGTAGCCGCAAAAGGTGGCTATATAAAAGAATCCGAATTCCAAGTATGGACGGATTGGCTAGAAGCCAACGGGGAAATCAAAAAGGGCCAAGTGAAGTTGGATGACTTATATACGAATGAATATAATCCATATACGAAAGAGCTTGAAACTAAATGAATGGGGTGTGGATATGGCGGATAAAATTCGATTTGATCAAGTGACAAAGGTGTTTACTGTACGGGATACCGAAAAGGGAAAAGGCTCGAAGAAGGAGTTCACGGCGGTAAGGGATTTGAACTTCTCCGTGAAAGATGGTGAATTTTTAACGCTGGTCGGTCCAAGTGGGTGCGGGAAATCCACGTTGTTGGATCTGCTCGGTGGTTTAACGAAACCGACTTCAGGCCGTATCCTCCTTGATGGAAAGGAAATTACGGGACCTGGATTGGACCGCGGAATCGTGTTTCAGCAATATGCTTTGTTTCCTTGGAAGACAGCGCGAGGCAATGTTGATTTTGGTCTCGAAGCTAAGGGAGTTCCGAAGAAAGAACGACATGAACGGACGCAATATTACTTATCTTTGGTCGGGTTGGAGGGGTTTGAAGATCGTTTTCCTCATGAATTGTCAGGTGGGATGAAGCAGCGCGTCGCCATCGCTAGGAGTCTAGCTTATAATCCGGATGTGCTACTGATGGATGAGCCGTTTGCCGCATTGGATGCGCAGACGCGAGAAACCTTGCAGAGTGAATTGGTACGGATTTGGGAGAAGACCAAGAAAACGATCATCTTCATCACGCATGGCATCGATGAAGCTGTGTACTTAGGGCAGCGAGTCGCAGTAATGTCCACAAATCCAGGAACGGTCAAGTACATGGTGGATATCCCCTTGGATTCACGTTTGAACGAAGTGGACATTCGATCACATGAAGACTTTGTAAAAGCACGACATCATATATGGAGCCTTCTTCATGAAAAGGTCTATCAAGCGGCTTCCATTTAATTCATAAAAAAAGGAGTGGTTCATAGATGTCCAGTTTAGAAAAAGCTATTGCTGTACCTATTGAAAGAAAGCGACCTATCCATTTATCGTTTACCTGGCTTCAAAAACTTGTGAAGCAGACAGCCGTGATCGTCCTGTTACTAGCCATTTGGGAGATTGCACCACGAATTGGATTGGTGGATTCCGTATTCTTCCCACCTTTCTCGGCAGTGGTTGCAGGATGGTGGGGATTGGTGACATCAGGAGAATTATTCGCCCATTTCAAGGCAAGCTTCTTCCGTTCGTTCATTGGGTTTGGGTTGGCCCTATTGATTGCAATTCCTTTAGGTCTGATCATCGGCTGGTTTCCTTTGGCCAAAGATTTTTTGAACCCAGTATTGGAGTTATTCCGCAATACAGCCGCGTTGGCCTTATTGCCTGTTTTTATCCTATTGCTTGGGATTGGGGAAGTATCCAAAATAGCGATTGTCCTGTTCGCTTGTACGTTTCCGATTCTTTTAAATACCATCAACGCCGTTCAAAATGTCGATCCGTTGCTCATCAAGTCAGCTAAATCAATGGGATTATCCTCTCAGAAACTATTCTATAAGGTTATTTTGCCGGCCTCTATTCCGACTATTTTTACCGGAATACGGATGGCAGGGACGGCATCGATTCTCGTGTTAATTGCAGCTGAAATGGTAGGAGCCAAAGAAGGCTTAGGTTACTTGATCAATTATGCGCAGATGAATTTCCAAATCGCTGAAATGTACGCCGGGATCATAACGATTTCTTTGCTTGGATTGTTATTGAATTATGTTTTAGTGTCTCTGGAAAAACGATTCTCGGCTTGGAAAGTCAATCAATAATCGAAGGTAGAAGGGGTGGTTTGATGACGAATAATAAACGAGAAATGAAGTTAGGTGCCTTCTTCATGATTCCAGGTCATCACGTGGCAGCTTGGCGTCATCCAGAAGCAGAGGTAAGGGATATCATGAACTTTGATTTTATAAAAAAGCTGGCCCAAACGGCAGAGCGCGGAAAATTCGATTTACTGTTCCTTGCCGATCATGTATCACTTAACACGCAGGATGAACAAGTATTAGGGCAAACCGTAAATACACGCTTTGAACCATTTACCTTGTTATCGGCGCTTGCAGCGGTAACGAAAAACATCGGGCTGGTTGGTACCGTATCGACGACGTATAACGAACCTTACCATGTCGCCCGTAAGTTTGCTTCTTTGGACCATCTGAGCAATGGGCGAGCAGGATGGAATGTCGTGACATCAGGCTCTGATTCAGAAGCTCGCAACTTTAATCTCGACGCACATCCCCTTCATGAAAAGCGGTATGAGCGTGCTGAAGAGTTTGTGAATGTCGCTCAGAAGCTTTGGGATAGCTGGGAAGATGAGGCATTGGTCATGGATAAGGAATCGGCGCAATTTGCGGATGGTTCAAAGATCCATGCCGTCAATCATAAAGGGGAATGGTTCTCCGTTGCAGGACCACTGAATATTTCCCGTCCTGTTCAAGGTCATCCGGTTGTAGTTCAAGCCGGATCTTCCGAAGCCGGAAAAGAACTGGCGGCGCGAACGGCCGAAGTGATTTTCACTGCTTGGCAAACATTAGAGGAAGCACGAGCATTCTATGCGGATGTAAAAGGGCGGATGGCGAAATATGGTCGTGCCCCTGAAGAACTGAAAATCATGCCTGGAGTATTTCCCGTCATCGGGAATACGGAAGAGGAAGCAAATGAGAAGAAACAAGCATTGATCGATCTGATTCCAGAAGGAGCCGGTGTGTCTCTTTTATCGAAGATGGTCAATGTCGATTTGAGTGGTTATCCATTGGATGGTCCCTTGCCTGAACTTCCTGATTTAGAAGAAGTCAATGGAACAAAAAGCCGCTTTCAGTTAGTGAAGGATGTGGCGGACCGTGAAGGCTATACGATCCGTCAGTTATATCAACATATTGCAGGTGCTCGCGGGCATCGTGAAATTAAAGGGACACCCGTTCAAATTGCTGATCAACTTCAAGAATGGTTTGAAAATGGAGCGGCAGACGGATTTAATGTCATGCCTCCCTATTTACCGGGCGGGTTAGATGATTTTGTCGATCAAGTCATTCCTGAATTGCAAAGGCGGAACATATACAAAACGGAGTATTCAGGCAGCACATTGCGTGAAAATTTGGGATTACAACGTCCGAAAAACACTCTCCTTGAAAAAGTGGCGGGCGCTCATATATAAGTGTTGAAAATAGAATAGTAGAAAGAAGGAGATTAGATGAGTACGAATAAAAAAGAAATGAAATTAGGCGCTTTTTTCATGATTCCTGGACACCACGTGGCCGGTTGGCGCCATCCCGAGGCTGAAACTCATAATATATTGAATTTTGATTTTCTAAAAAGACTGGCCCAAACAGCAGAGCGCGGCAAATTCGATATGCTGTTTGTTGCGGATGGTAATGCACTTCAACATAACGGTGCTAAAAACGTCCAAAGAGCGGGAATTAGTTTTGAACCGTTCACTCTATTATCAGCACTTTCAGCGGTTACGGAAAAAATCGGGCTAGTCGGTACGGTGTCCACGACGTACAACGAACCCTATCATGTAGCCCGTAAGTTTGCATCGCTCGACCACTTAAGCAATGGTCGTGCAGGGTGGAACGTCGTCACATCCAATACGGATGCCGAAGCACGGAACTTTAATTCCAATCATCATCTTCAACATGAAAAGCGTTATGAGCGGGCTGAGGAATTTGTGGACGTTGTAGAAAAGCTTTGGGATAGCTGGGAAGATGAGGCGTTGATCATGGATAAGGAATCCGCGCAATTTGCCGATGGCTCGAAAATCCATGCCATCAATCATAAGGGTGAATGGTTCTCCGTGGAAGGACCTTTGAATATTTCCCGTCCGGTCCAAGGCCATCCCGTCGTGGTTCAAGCGGGATCATCCGAAGCTGGAAAAGAGCTGGCGGCACGAACGGCCGAAGTGATTTTCACAGCGTGGCAAACAATCGAAGAAGCTCAAGCATTCTATGCGGATGTGAAAGGACGGATGGCGAAATATGGCCGTTCCCCTGAGGAACTGAAAATCATGCCGGGTGTCTTCCCAATCATTGGGGCAACAGAAGAAGAAGCGAATGAGAAGAAGCAATTATTTGAGGAACTTATCCCAGAGGAAGCCGGCGTTGCGCTTTTGTCGGCGATGATCAGTGTGGATTTAAGCGGGTATCCCGTTGATGGACCACTGCCAGACCTGCCGGAACTAGAACAAATCAATGGAGGTAAAAGCCGTTTTACATTATTGAAGGATCTGGCTGAACGTGAAAACCTGACCATACGCCAGCTATATCAACGAACAGCCGGCGCCAGAGGCCATCGTGAAATCAAAGGAACGCCGGAACAAATCGCAGATCAATTGCAAGAATGGTTCGAAAATGGAGCGGCGGACGGATTCAACATCATGCCTCCTTATTTACCGGGCGGCCTTGAAGACTTCGTCGATCATGTCATCCCTGAATTGCAAAAACGTGGCATATTCCGTACCGAATACACAGAAGATACCTTACGCGGAAACTTAGGACTGAATCGGCCAACCAACACGTTGGTCAACAAGATTATAGAAACCGTGTAACCAGTAAGGCCGGGCGATTCTGCCCGGTTTTTTGTTTTTCTTTCCATGCACTTCTTTACCATTAAAATTCAACCGATATATCGCCTCAAGATGTACGGAATTCCTTACTGGCGCTTTCAAATTGAGGAATGAAGTTTATGAAATGATTCAGATGTTCTTTCATTTTTTCCTCTGCAGCTTTTGGATCCTTCTGTTCTATGGCTTTGTATATGCCGTGCAGTTCCTTGTTAAGGCCCTCTTTTAATTCAGTGGAACAATCAGTTGACTGAAAGTATGGGATAATCGCTTCTGAAATCGCTTCAATATTAATCATTATGAGTCGGTTTTTTGTGGCTTTTGCTATAGCCCTATGAAATTTAAAGTCATCTCTAAAGTAGTGCGAATCATTAACGGAATCTATTTTTGGAATTAAACTCTTTAACCTAATAAGATCTTCATCTGTACGCATTGCTGCAGCAATTCCACATGCTTTGATCTCTATCATTTTTCTCATTTCGATTACTTCCTCTAACGTAATCCCCTTTAAACTGAGGGAAAGAGTTATGTAATCGCTAAAGTCACTTACGAATGAATCAGGGTCAAACTCCGTAATGAAGTGTCCCCCCTTAGCTCCCGGTTTTGTTATGACTAATTTAGAAGACGACAATATTTTAATGGCATCCCGAACTGTAGGCCTACTCACTTGAAATTCATTGGCAAGTTCTTTTTCCCCAGGCAGTTTATCCCCAGGCTTTAAGTCTTTATTGATTAAGGAATCTTTAATTTGCTCTGCGATTTGTTCGGATAGACTTAATAGTTTCTTTGTATGGATCAACGTCCAATCACCTCGATGGATTTTTTACGGACAAAACAACTAAATTGATTATAGATTAAGCGTTTATAAATGAGTTCAACTGTATTTAGTAAGTTAATTTGTTTACTGTGGAGCTTAATAGAATATTACTATATTTTTACATAAATTGATATAATTTGATGTTAATGTGTTTTTCAACGCAAATCAATAGTATTGTAAATAACCTTTAAATGTAAAAACATTTTACAATTAAAGGTTATTTACAATTGGAGTGAAGGTGGTAAGATTATGTTATTAGATTTTATTGAATTTTCTAATAACTAAAGAAGAGGTGGTAAAGTGATCATTACACTTGAACAAACAGAAAGAGAGCAACGGTTACAAGCGGTAAGGGATGTAGTCAGAGAAAAGAATTACAAAGGTATGTTATTTGTAGCTGATTCTTATTTAGGGAAGAAAGGTTCCTTGCGTTATTTATTTGACAATCACTTGATCCATCGATACGGTTTCGGATTAGTGTTGCCAGATGAACAATATCAGATTCTTCCATCAGGGCTCCATTGGTGCACCGATCGTCGTGTTCCAGATACGCTATTCCCTTCTGATCATGAAGTCATGGAAGTAGTCCGAAGATTAAAAGAACATGGCGTCACAACGGGGGTAGTTGGAGTAGTTGGATTGAATAATACAATGAAAATCGAGGACTTCCGTTACTTAACTCAAGAACTACCTGAAATTGAATGGGTGGACGCTAGTGTGACATTTGATGAAATTCGTTCTATTAAAAGTAAACCAGAGATAGAAGGAATTAAAGAGGCAAATCGTATTATTGAAGCAAGTTTCGATGCCATTATCGAACATATCAAATCGGGTTTAACTGAAGAGGAAGCCGTTTCTGTCGCTTATTCCACGGCTCATGCTTTAGGCGCAAAAGATACTCTGTATTTAACTCTATCAAGTGAACAAGCAGGAGCAGTAGAACCATATTTCTTAAATCCACGGCCGAAAGTGATCAAGGATGGAGATTACTTGATCGTGTCTTTAGAAATTACTGGCCCTTCAGGACATTGGGTGGAGCATTCCAGAATGTTCTGTTTCGGACAGCGAGATGAAGAAATGGAGAAATTGGCAGGTCTAGTGGCAAAAGGTATTCAATATGCCGAAGTGACGATGAAACCGGGAGTTAAAGTGACGGATATTCAAGAACAGGTTGAAAAAATGGCACAAGTAGAAGGATATCATTGTGGTCATTTAACGGGTCATGGAATTGGAATGGATGTAATTGAACGACCATTTGTCGCAAGACAAACGAATACAGCATTCGTTGGAGTAGAAGTGCCAGGTAAAGATGATGAAGAATTACTTTATTTGAAAGAAGGTATGGTCATCAGTTTTCACCCTCAAATTATGCGAACCGATAAACAAAAATCCGCTTACATGTCAGATGTTTTTGTCATTACAGAGGATGGCGCCGAACGATTATCATCACGTAATCATGAAGTTATTTTAATAGGGGGCGAAACTATACGATGAAGTTTAGAATAGGAATCGATGTTGGAGGTACTTTTACTGACTTTTTATTAATTGATGAAAATGGGAATTCCGAAGTGTATAAAACCCTTTCCACACCCCAAGACCCTACAATCGGATTCTTCAATGGCTTGAGTGAAATGGCAGGCAACCATGGACTCTCGTTAAAAGAGTTCATTGGAAATGTCGAGCTGATTGTACACGGTACAACGGTTGGAACAAATGCAGCATTAACCTATTCAGGAGCCAAAACAGCTCTATTCACAACAGATGGGTTCCAAGATATTCTTCAAATAAGAAGGGGAATCCGTCCTGATGCTTATAACAACAAATATGATTTACCTACACCATTCGTTTCACGAGATCTGAGAGTAGGGATAGAAGGAAGACTTGATTACTCTGGGAGTGAAATTACACCGCTTTCTGAGCAAGATGTATTGAATGCCTTGGAATATGTGAAAAAGCAAGAGGTCGAAGCTATTGCCGTTTGCTTTATGCATTCTTATACAAATGACTCCCATGAAAAACAAGTCGGAGACATACTAAAAGAAAAACTTCCCGATGTATATTTAACCTTATCCAGCGAGTTAATCCCACGTGCAAGGCTTTATGACCGCGTCAGTACTACAGTCCTCAATTCTTACATTGGCCCCATCATAGAAAAATACCTAACGAAATTGATCCAGCGTTTATCAGATATAGAATTCCAAGGCACGCTGTTAATTATGCAATCAAATGGTGGAGTGGCAACTCCCGAGGCGACTATCGAAAAAGCCGCCAATACTTTATTATCTGGTCCAGCTTCTGCTCCAATCGCAGGTAGTTATTATTTAAAACCTCTTGGAATTAAGGATGCATTGACTATGGATATGGGTGGAACAAGTTTTGATGTTGCCTTATTAAAGGATGGCTATCCCCTTATCCGAACAGAAGGTGAAATTGCTGATTGGCCAATAAGTCTTTCAACCGTGGATATCCATACAATTGGTGCAGGAGGTGGCTCTATTGCCTGGGTCGATGAAGGTGGATTGCTACATGTAGGTCCTAAAAGCGCGGGAGCCCATCCGGGTCCAGTCTGTTATGGGTTCGGGGCCGAGTTCCCGACAGTAACCGATGCCAATTTAGTTCTCGGTTATTTAAACCCGAACTTTTTCTTAGGCGGAAAGATGAAACTCGATGTGGAGAAAGCAAGAACGGCCATCCAAAAACATATCTCTGAACCTCTTGGACTATCTGTACAAGAAGCTGCCCAAGGAATCATAGATATGGTCAACGTGAATATGGCAAGTGGCATACGGGAAATAACAGTGAAAAGAGGATATGATCCTCGGGAATTTCCACTTGTTTGTGCAGGAGGTGCAGGACCATTGCATGCGGTAGCGATTGCTCAAGAATTGGATAACACTCTTGTCATCGTTCCAAAAGAATCATCCATTTTCTGTGCTGCTGGCATGTTGATGTCTGACTTACGTCATGATTATGTCAAAGCCTATCGTTCCCCACTTGGAAAAATCAATATAGAGCAAGTGGAGGCCATTTTCTCAGAGTTAGAGAGCGAAGGATATCAGACGTTGAAAAAAGATAAAGTGAAAGAGGATGAAATGCAATATCAATATAGCGTTGATATGATGTACTACGGTCAATATTACGAAGTAACCGTGCCTTTTACAGCCGAGGAGATGGATGGCCTTACGATAGAAGTAATAGAAAATAAGTTCCACACATTGCATGAACAACTATACGGGTACTCCACACCGGAAATGCAAGTGGATGTGATCAATTTCAATTTATCGGCTATCGGCGTAACGAAGAAACCTAACATGCAACAAACGGAATATAAAGGGACGTCATCAGAACATGCAATAAAGGGTTATCGTCCAGTTTCTCATGGTCAAAAGGGAACCTTGGTGGAAACGCCGGTTTATGACGGGGACATATTGGTTCATGGTAATCAAGTGATTGGACCCGCCATCATCGAACAGAAAGTCACGACTATCGTTGTATTAAGTGGGTACAATGTTCTTCTCGACAAAAATGACAACTATATCATGTATCGCAAGGAGATGGATGAGAAATTGTTACAACCATTCATTGAAGAGAAACGGGGTGTCGCAATTGAGTAGGATAGTAGAAAAGAGTGTTGACCCAATCTTGGCTTCCATCATTCAGCGTCGGTTAAATGCTATAACCCATGACATGGCAAAAGTATTACAGCGAACATCACGTTCACCGGTATTTAATGAAGCAGGAGATTTCGTTACGGGGCTATTCGATCATCAAGCGAGAATGATTGAACAGAGTGCGAACATACCGATAATCGGGTTTGGGGCCCAACCTGCCTTACCCAATATAATAGAATCGTTTAAAGATGACATTTTTCCTGGAGATATCATTCTACACAATGATGTCTTTGAAGGGGGAAATCAAACACATGATGTAGGCGTTTATAAACCGGTATTCCATGAGGACGAATTGGTTGGATGGGTTGTCAGCAAGGGACATTTAACTGATTTAGGAGGCGCGACACCAGGCGGTTATAATCCAAAACATACGGAAGTGTGGCAGGAAGCCATACGGATCCCAGGGTTGAAAATCGTAAAAAAAGGCGAAGTCATCCATGATGTATGGAAAATGCTGTTTTCAAATGTACGTGTCAAAGTTGTTGAAGAAGATGTCAAAGCTATGATTGGCTCTTGCAACATCGGGGAAAGAGAATTTGTGAATCTTATAGCTAAATATGGTAAACAAACATTCCGTAATCATTTAGATTACGTGATTGAAGCTACGAAGAAGCAAGTGAAGGAGAGAGTCAGCAAGTGGAGAAAGGGCACTTATTATGGGGAGAGCTATATGGTCTCCGATGGTTTTGATACCAAGAAGAAATACAAAGTAGCAGTAACCATTACAATCGACGATGGAAAAGTGAAAATGGACTTCACAGGAACGGCCGATCAAGCCCCTGGATTTACAAATATGCCACCGGCTTCAGCAAAGGCTGCGTGTGCCATTGCCTATCTGATGTTGATTAATCCAGGCGATACCATTGCCCAAAATGAAGGATTATTTGCAGGGCTGGAGTGCTTTTTTCCGGAAGGAAGCATCGTAAACCCGAGATTCCCTGCAGCAACCTTATTTGGTAATCAAATGGCGGACGTTTTGCTCGAAGCGATTATGAATGCTCTACAGGAGGCCGTGCCTGAATATGTAACAGCGGGTTGGGCAAAAGCGTGTCCACCTGTATGGACGGGAACAGATCCAAGAAATAATGAACCTTACTTTGATTTTGGGTTTATGGCCAAAGGCGGTCAGGGTGCCTTGAAGGGCAGTGATGGCTTTGATGGAATCGGTTTTTCAGGTGCAGCAGGTTGCATGCTTTCGCAAGATCCGGAAATGTTCGAAATAAAAGACCCATTTTTAATAGAAAGATATGAACTCTTGAAAGACTCGGCTGGCTCAGGTCAATACCGTGGAGGGTATGGCACCTACGTCAAGGTGCGCATTGATGGGGACAATAACTCAGTCGGTACAATCGGTGATGGCATGGCATATGAAGGTGCTGAATTACCTAAAGGAATATATGGCGGTTTAGATGGGACATATAATCAATTTTCCTTGAAGTTCCCAGATGGTACAGAACAGCAACTAGGTTCAAAAGATATGTTGTTCGATGTACCAAAAGGGACAGTTATGGAAATGTATTCTGGAGGTGGTGGTGGATATGGTTCCCCATTCCTTCGCGATATAAATAAAGTCCAACAGGAAGCTATCGCTGGATTGCTTTCTATCGAAAAAGCACGAGAAGATTATGGTGTGTTGATCGATTCAATAACCTTCGTAGTAGATGAACAGGCTACTAATAGGTTGCGAGAAGAAAGGTTGAAGGTGAATAAATAGGTAGGCATAGGAACTTCAACTTAGGAGAAAGCCTGTATGTTCCCTTTAATAATAGATATCTGAAAATTTAGAAAAAAATAAGCGATTGAAGGCTTTTTAAACTGGTATTACACACGGCATGAAATCATTGAAAAATAATCGATAGATTGGGGATACCTATATGACAATTAGTTTTCAAATGACAAACGAGCAAATGAAGTTAAAAGAAACGTGTAGAGAACTAGCGAAAGACTTTGCAACTCGTGCATCGAAGCATGATGAAGAACGGTCAGCTCCAGTGGAAAATTATAAGAAATTACAAGAGGCTGGATTTTTCGGTTTAACGATTCCAAAGAAATTTGGAGGACTTGGAGAAGGGTTCCTCGGTTACACGATTGCAGTTGAAGAGCTTGCACAAGGCTGTGCGGCAACCATGATGTCATGGAATATGCATGTAGCTGGAACGGCAGCCATTATGGAAAACCCAGAAATTAGTGATGAAAAGAAACAGTATATTGCCGATCTAGTCATCAACGAAGGCGCACTATTGTGCCAATCTGTTTCGGAACCAACCTCTTCTAGTTTAATAGGGCAATCCTATACCCCTTCCTTAAAAGCGAAGAAGGTTGAAGGAGGTTATATCTTAAATGGGAAAAAAGCATTTGCGTCGATGTTTGAAGCAAGTGACTATGTGTATCTATACGCCCATCCGGAAGAAAGCGAGAATCCACAAAGCAGCATCGGTTTCTTTTTATCAACAAAATCGGAAGGGATTTCTGTAATCGACATTTGGGATACTTTGGGTATGCGTGCAACGCGCAGTAACACAGTAGTCTATGAAAATGTTTTTGTTCCGGAGGAAAATGCCATTCATAAAACGGAAGAATTTTTGAATTCGTTTATTATGAAAAACGCAGCCTGGGCTTTCGGCACGTTTGCATCGATGTATTACGCAATCGGGCGCGGAGTAGGGAACTGGGTGAAGGAAACGTTGATGACAAGAAAACCAAAAGGTTTTTCTCAACCCATGGGCTATCACCCGGCCATGAGAGCACGTGCAGGAGAGATATTCGCGGATCTCGAGGCCGCTCGATTCCTAGTCTATCATGCCGCTTGGTTACATGATACAAAAGGGCCGGGCCCTGAAACGACAGCGGCGTGTCTCCGTGCGAAGTACATTGCCGCCCAAACGACTGGCCGTGTAGTTCGTTCAGCTACAATTGCCTGTGGTGCACATGGTCTCATGAAAGGACTGCCATTTGAAAGAATGCTTAGAGATGCGGTGACAGCACCCATTATGCCACCTAACGAAGATGCATGCCTAGATTTAATCGGAACCATGGACTTAGGCTTGAATCCTGAAGAAATCTTGCCGTTTTTGAAGGAGGAAGAAGTATGTCAAACAGTGAAGAATTAAAGAATCAGGTAGCTATCATAACGGGGGCAGCCAGTGGTATCGGTAAGGCCACGGCTGAACGATTTTCAAAAGAAGGAGCGTATTTAGTTTTAAATGATATAAATGCAGCGGTGTTAGAAGAAGTAGTTTCGCAATTACCAAACCCCGATCAGTGCGTGTTAGTTCCTGGTGATATTTCTCTAGAAACCACTGTTCAACAGTTGCACGATGCGGCAATAAAACGGTACGGGAAAATTGATATTCTGGTTAACAATGCAGGTATTCATTGGATTCAAGATATAACGGAGACTTCAACAGAGGAATTCGATCAAGTGTTCTCGACGAATGTAAAAAGCATGTTTCTCACCTGTAAAGCGGTCATCCCAACGATGGTACAACAAAAGAGTGGGGTCATTATCAATTTGAGTTCGATTTCAGCCTTCGTCGGTCAAGAGATGATGGGGAAAAGCACCTATTTATATAACATGACTAAAGCCAGTATTCTTCAACTAACCCGTTCATTAGCTACCCGTTATGGGAAAGAGGGAATTCGAGTGAATTGTGTAGCGCCAGGCGCAACAAAAACGAACCAGATTAATGAAACGCACACGGATGATCTGGAGAACTTTTGGAGTGCAGTTGGTGGAGCCCATCCAATCGGCAGATATGGCGAGTCGGAAGAAGTTGCGAACTGTATCCTATTTCTAGCTTCCAAAGAATCATCATTCGTTACAGGATCTTCGTTCGTTGTAGATGGAGGGTACTTAGCTCAATAAAGGTCTAGAGGGGGATAAGCTAATGAAGCAACAAAATTGGGATGAACTAATCCAGCCAAACCGAGTACATCGGCATTTATATACTAAACCGGAAATTTTCGAACAAGAAATGGTGAATATTTTCGGGCAGACTTGGGTCTATGTAGCACACGAAAGTGAAGTGCCCAATAATAATGACTTTAAGACGGGCTACCTCGGCCAACGTCCTATCATAACTGTAAGGGACAAAGATGGAGTTTTTCGAGTCCTATTCAATAGATGTACGCATCGAGGGGCGACGGTTTGCCGAGCGGAAAAGGGTTCAGCAAAAGTATTCACTTGTCCATATCATGGGTGGAACTTTCGGAATAATGGAGAACTGGCTGGTGTCCCATGGCCCAAGGGATATGGGGAGTCTTTTAATAAAGATGAACTAGGATTAGGGCAAGTACCAAGAGTCGAGAGTTATCGTGGATTCATCTTTGCTACTTTAAATGAAGAGGCTCCTAGTTTGGAGGAACATCTTGGGGCGGCAAAAGAATTAATGGATCAATGGCTCGATCGCTATGATGGAAAAAGGATCATCCTTGGTAATGCACACCGGATGATTTACAAAGGAAATTGGAAATTGACATACGATAATGCGGCAGATGGTTATCATGTCACTTTCTCACACCGCTCCCTGCTTGAAATGGGTGGAAGAATGGGGGAAAACAAAGATATGACTTATTTCTCTGCGAACCCTGATTACGGTCCAATGTACGTACAGTATTTGGGGAATGGTCATACTTTTATCGATCAACGTCCTAACTATAGTGAAACAGGTGAGTACTGGGCACAACAAAGAGCACAGCCAGGACGTGAAGTTAATGAAGGGAATGTCCGTCAAAAATACGGCGATGAGGCAGATGCATTATTAGATCAGGCAATTGGTGCCCAGATGAATCTTAATATCTTTCCAAACCTATTGTTCATAGGCAATCAAGTCCAAGTGATTCAGCCACATGCTGTAGATCGTACAGAGTTGATATGGTATTCCACTGCAGTTGAAGGGTTGCCTGAGGAAATAAATACATTGCGTATGAGAAGCCAGGAAGACTTTCCGGCATTCGGGGAACCTGATGATATGACGAACTTCGAGGAGTGCCAACGGGGACTGTCTATTTCGGAAGTGGAGTGGATCAATACCGAAAGGGGATTTGGCCTTTCCAATCAACAATCCACGAACGAACAAGGTGTGATAACCGGACCGGTCACGGATGAACTGTACATCCGTAATTACTACAAAGAGTGGAAAAGGTTGATGACGAGCAAAGTCCATTCAGGTGCACAGCATTAAGAATAGGAGGGATCAAACATGAATGTAGATAGTTCCAAGTTCTCGAATTATATGGATAACGATTACTACAACCAGTTAATCGATCATTTAAAAGACTGGGAATTAGACGTAGGTGTTGCAGACGATGGAATAACGAGGGAAATTGAAAAATTCCTGTATCAAGAAGCACGTTTATTGGATGAAGGTAAGCTAGAAGATTGGCTGAACCTCTTTTCTTCTGAATGTTTATATTGGATTCCATCTATACCCGGTGGAGGTAATCCGAAAAAACAAGTATCCATTGCTTTTGATGATCGACGCCGCTTGGAAGACCGGGTCTACCGTCTTCGTACTGGATATGCCTGGTCACAGATCCCAAGTTCAAGAACCATTCGTTTGCAAAGCAATATAGAGGTATGGAAAGAATCCAACCAAAAAGATCTTCGGGCCCGCACTAACTTCTTGGTATCCGAGTTTCGTAATGGTAAACAAAAATCATATGCAGGCTGGAATGGCTATCGATTAGTGCAGGAAAACAATCAATGGAAAATAGCCGTTAAGCAAGTGAATTTGATTGATTGCGATCAAGGCCATGAAAATATGACGTTTATTTTATAAAAAAGGGGAGATTTGTATATGAATAGCCAAGGAATCGTAAAAAACCGGGGATTTATCGATCGTTTTAACTTATGGAATACGGAACAAAGTGAAGCCGTTGAAAAAATCCATGCCGTGATTAAAGAAAAGGGTTTACGTTTGATACGTGTCGCATGGTCGGATCAACATGGTATATCACGGGCTAAAACTTTAACCATTCCAGCATTTTTAGGGGCAATGAAAAACGGCATTGATTTTAATACGGGTCCCCTATTTTTCGATACAGCCAATGCCATTGTATATAACCCCTTTATGAAAGGCGGCGGATTCGATTCAGATGAAATGACCGGCTGCCCAAATTATACACTCGTACCTGATCCCCTTACATTTAAATCTCTTCCATGGGCTGAACATACTGGATGGATATTATGTGATGCCTATTTGAAAAATGGTAACCCTCTCCCCTATGACAGCCGTCAAATCTGTAAAAAGGCATTGAAAGAACTAAACTCCATAGGCTATGACCTACTTTCCGGGTTAGAAGTGGAATTTTCCTTAACCAAAATCGTAGACGATGAAATAGATGCCTCATTACTTGGAGCGCCTGGTAGCCCAGGGCAACCTCCAAAAGTAGTACCGGTTGCGCGCGGCTATCAATATCAACTGGAAGCGCATAATGATGAAATAGATGACATCTTACAAATAATCGCTGAAAATATCCAACAATTGGACTTACCTTTGCTCACGATGGAGGATGAATGGGGCCCAAGTCAATTAGAATTTACGTTTGCACCAATGAAAGGGATTGATACAGCGGATACCATGCTTTTATTTCGGACAGCTGTAAAACAAATCTGTAAACGCCATGGATATTTAGCCACCTTCATGTGCAGGCCGTCGATTCCAGGGTTTTTCTCAAGCGGTTGGCATCTACACCAATCCTTGATTGACATAAATACAGGAGAGAATGCTTTTATACCAAACAATTCAGATGGTCCCATTTCAGAAATTGGACAACAGTTCATTGCCGGTATCCTAGAAAATGCAAGGGCGGCAACTGTTTTTACAACCCCAACAGTAAACGGATATAAGCGCTTCAAACCTAACTCATTAGCCCCTGATCGTGCTGGTTGGGGTTTAGATAATCGTGGGACGATGATTCGTGTAATCGGTGGAATCGAAGATGATAGTCTTCACTTCGAAAACCGTGCTGGAGAACCAGCTGCCAATCCATACTTATACATGGCTTCACAAATCTTATCGGGACTGGATGGAATAGAGAGGAAACTACAACCAGGGCCATTAAGTACAGAAGCCTATAATGATAATCGCCCGTTATTGCCAAAAGATCTACAATCTGCTGTGGATTCACTAAAGGAAAGTGAAGTTTTCCATAATAAAATGGGAACAGACTTTGTGAATTATATTATTAGCATGAAAGAAAGTGAAATAAATCGTTATACGACATATGTCCAAGAAAATAACATAGAAGACTATGCGAATATCGTGACCGAATGGGAACACCTGGAGTATTTTGAGATCTTTTAAAGCGGAGGACGAGGTGAAGATGGTATGGATCTGCAACAGCAAAAAGAAATAGAAGAGTTAAAGTCATATATTCAACAATTACAAAAAAAGATAACTATTTATGAGACGTTAGCCGAAGCCGTTCGACTGGCACATGTCCAGGATAGGAGCATTTACTCCCATGATGCCAATCAGGAAGATTACCTGGCTATAGATCGTGATGATTATGCCAAGTGTATGGAAATTATATCGGAAGTCGATCTATGGAAACCATGGAAACATACCCTCCAAAGAAGAATTACGAATAACTAGGCAAGGAGGGGACTTGTATGTGTGAACTATTAATCGTAAAGTCTCAGAACTCTATTCCGATGGAATGGGTTCTGGGTTATGCGAAATTATTGGACGAATACGGACTCGGTGGATTCAGTTGGGGTGTTGCTTGGAAGGATACTGAAGGGGAGCTACGCTGCTATAAATCCGTGGACGGGATTAGAAAAGATCAACAAGCATCTGAAAGGCTAAAGGGTATAACCTCCAAAGAGATTTTTATACACTTGCGTCGGCCTAGCTTGATGAACAGCATTACCCCTTTCAATATTCAACCGTACCTCACAACCGACCACTCCCTTGCTTTTGGGCATAATGGGAATTTTGAAGAACATGAGTCTTTCCGGTCGTCTTTTCTTCAGTTATTAAAAGGAACTTCAGATAGCGAAATAGCCTTCCAATACTTCTTTCAACACCATAAAAAATACAATCGCCCGGTAGAAGCTTTGGAAGAAACACATCGTGCATTAAAAGGAAAAGCGAATATGGCGCTTTTTAGAAAAAATGAAGCGACAATCATCTATTCTGGAAATGTGGATAACAAGATGTATTCGTTTCAATTAGATGATATAAAGTGTGTATCGACATCTGTGCACAGTCATGATGACTTTGTCTTCCAAAACATTTTCCCATCCGCAAAGGATATACGTCGATTACCGTTATTTACTTCATTACTTTTAGAATGATCTTAGCATGTCTACGTAAATAAAAAGGAGGATTATGTAATGCACGGCATAGATTTAAAAGAAATCATAGATGAAATTGCTGTACATTTGCCTGATCTAGCGTTTGTGAATTGGTGTTCAGAAATATTTTTTATTAATAAAGGTATATTTAATCGTATTGATTTATGGTTTTTTGAATATGGATTTTATAATATTACAGCGAGGCGGAAGGGAATTATTTATTTCTTGAGATATTTGCATTCAAAAAATCTTTATAATCCCAATAAAATGTATCTACAATTTGGCAAAGGTGGATTAAAAGCTTACTTTGATTCTTTTGCTCATGAATGCTTACATGAACGAAGACAATACGTTCATTAAAGAAAGAAGCTGAATAAAAATGTTTTTCTGAATAGACAGGGTGAGCCCATTACTACTAAGTCTTTTGATAGCGACTTAGTAGTGGGTTCACCCTCTTTTTAGTACATAGAAAATTTTTATTCTCCATGCTCCAGGCCTAGGGGAAAAAGAGTTTTTTAATCATGGATCCTGACGGTTATTTATTAAGATTTGCGGAACACTTAAAAGAAAGAGAATGAGGATAATGATCTAATTATCAATAATCTGGATAAAAGTTCAAACAATTTCCAAACAAGTGTGTTGACAAATATGCATGCTTTCTTGTAAGATATAAATATCTTGAATTAAAGATAACTTAAATCAAAATATTTTAATGCGAGGAGATTTTATATAATGAATGTATTAGTAGTGAAAGCAAACAACCGTCCGGCAACAGAAGGTATCTCAAGCAAAATGTACGAAACGTTCATGGCTTCATTAGAAGGTAAAGATGTAAATGTAACAACTTATGATGTGTTTGAAGAAGATACACCATACTTCGGTCAAGAAATTTTCAACGCATTCGGCAAAGTGCAAACAGGCGGAGAGTTAACGGATATTGAATCACGTCTTTTGGCTGCTAAACAAAAAGCAATGGATGCAATCACTGCAGCTGACGTAGTGGTATTCGCGTTCCCATTATGGAACTTAACAATCCCGGCTAAATTGCAAACATTCATCGATTATGTGTATGCGGCAGGATTCGCATTCAAATATGATGCAAATGGGAATATGGTTCAATTAATGACTGACAAAAAAGCGATCTTCCTAAACGCTCGCGGCGGAATTTACTCAACTCCGGAAGCGGCTCCAATGGAAATGGCAGTGAACTACATGCGCAATGTATTCGGTGGCGTATTCGGCATGAAAATCATTGATGAAGTCATCATCGAAGGTCACAATGCAATGCCTGATAAAGCACAAGAAATCATTTCTGCAGGGTTGGAAGAAGTGAAAGCTTCTGCACAGCGCCTAGCAGAATTAGCTGTAAAAGGGTAATTAAACGGAAACGGCCAACGAAGCTTTTTGCTTTGTTGGTCGTTTTTTTTTACTTTTGTGCTGTACATATTCTTTTATGAAAAAACAGGCTATAAATGGGGACCATCACCATTTATAATTACATGTACTATCCATGAAGGGGTGTTCGATTTTGTTTATAAAACTTACAAAAGACCAACAGCAATTAATGATTTCCGATATCCAGTATTTCTTCTCACAAGAAAGAGATGAGGAAATCACGGAATTTGCCGCGGAAAGAGTATTGGATTTCGTCAAGGAAACACTTGCTCCTCATTTCTATAACGCGGCCGTCCAAGATGTTAAACATGTCGTGGAACAACAGTTTTCTTCCATGGAAGATGAAATTCTGACGTTGGAACGCCCGATAAAGAGATAAGCGAGGAAGAATATGAGGCCTTTTTCCATCCAAAGAGCCGTAGCTTGAGTATATGATAAGTCGTCGATCCCAAGAAAGTAAGGGCGAAGGCTTATTTTTTTATATAGATATAACATTTCTTTTTCGCTTTTTAGAAAAAATAATATTGTAAGAAAGAAATTTTTCTAAAAATTAAAATAAAGTTAGTTAGAAGATATAAACTGATGCCCGATCCTATTAACCTTATAAACTCAATAAAATCAGCTCTTTCATTGCCTAAATTAACTCTATTTAGAAGACCATAATTCTATGAATATGCAGAATTATTGGTATTTTCTGATATGTACAGGTGATATTTGAAATGGTAGTATAAAAGTACTGATGGATATTGAGGTTAAATATGTAATTTAAATATAATTGTGGCAATTATTATTTTAATAGTATGTACAAAGTAGTATAGGGGATGAGGATTGTGAGTATAAAAAGCGTTACAAGTTCTTTGACGGCAACTGAAATCGTGGAGAAGGCATCAGGGATCTATGAAGAAGCTGTGAGAATAAGAAGAATGATCCATGAAAATCCTGAACTTGGATTTGAAGAGACAAAAACCGCTGAAATGATTGCGGATTATTTGAAAGGGCTTGGAATCGAAGTGACTACAGGAGTAGCGAAAACGGGAGTTGTGGGTCTTCTTCATGGCGATAAAGAGGGGCCAGTACTTGCGTTACGGGCCGACATTGATGCGTTACCGATTCAGGAGAAAACGGGTGTGCCCTATCAATCTCAAAATCCCGGTGTGATGCATGCGTGCGGACATGATATGCATACCGCGATGTTACTGGCTGCCGCCCATGTTTTATCCCAAAATAAGCAACATATTTCCGGTACGATAAAATTCATTTTCCAACCCGCTGAAGAGATGAAGGGCGGGGGAGGCGTAATGGTCGATGAAGGAGTTCTTAGTAATCCTGCAGTTGACCATGCCTTTGCTTTTCATGTTTGGCCTGAGTTAGCTACTGGAACATATGGATTTAGAAATGGAGCCATCATGGCAAGCATGGATTCCTTTGATGTTGTGCTAAAAGGCAAACAAGGCCATGGGGCAGCACCTCATCAAGGGGTGGATGCAATCGTCGGGGCTGCTCATATCGTAACGGCCCTCCAAACGATAGTCAGCAGGGAAACGGATCCGGTTGACTCCGTCGTTCTGACAATCGGAACGATAGAAGCAGGAGATGGCTATAATATCATCCCTGAAAAAGCTAGTTTTAGAGGAACGGTGCGTACGCTTAATGCCGATACCCGTAAGAAAGTGGCTGAGAGTATTCAGCGGATCGTTGAAGGTGTGGCTTCGGCTCTTAAACTAGAAGTGGAAATCAATTTTAACTTTTCAGTGGGCTACCCTGTTACCATAAATGATTCAACATTCAATGAACATGCTGCTGCGATTGCCGTGGACTTATTTGGGGAAGAGTCCGTTCAATGGTTGAGTAAACCAAGTATGGCAAGTGAAGACTTCGCTTTCTATTTAGAAAAAGTTCCGGGTACGTTCGTCTTCTTAGGTGTAGCGGAAAACCCGGATGACCCTATGAAGTTACATAGCGACGTGTTTCTGCCAGATGAGAAAGCCATGATTCAGGGGATTTCACTTATCGTGGGCATAGCTTTACATACGACTGAGAAAATTCAATAAATAACATCGCAAACATGGATCGTACGGGCTTTCCTTTTTGAAGTCCGTACCAATCGTAGACAAAAAAGGAGTGATGAATGTGCAAGAAAATTCTCTGCGTAGTTGGAAAATTCATTTTTTTGTTTTGATATTAGTGTGTATAACAGAATTCATCGGTGTAAAAACCTTTAATATCGGTATTGGGGCCATTGCTTTATTTCCCATGTTGTATGCATTGATCATCGGTGCGGTCATTAGTTTACCTTCTTTGAAAGTCTTAAAACCGAAGGAAATGAATGTGGCGGCCAATATTTTAGGGATTTCATTCATGCTTTTTGTAGCCAAATTAGGCATGTTAATGGGACCATCCTTGCCACAGATATTTGATGCCGGCCTTGCTTTAGGTTTGCAGGAATTGGGGCATTTCGCAGGGACGATCCTATTAGGTTTACCGATTGCATTGTTACTTGGCATGAAAAGGGAAGCAGTCGGTGCCACTTTTTCGATTGATAGAGAACCAAACTTAGCCATCATCGCTGAAAAATATGGATCAGATTCACCTGAAGGCAGGGGAGCACTGGGCGTATATGTATGCGGGACTTTGTTTGGAGCATTATACCTTTCCGTGTTAGCGAGCTTTTTGGCTCAAACTGGTTGGTTCCATCCGATTTCCCTTGCCATGGGTGCAGGAGTGGGATCAGGTAGCATGATGGCTGCCATGTCTGGAGCGCTAGCGGTAATATTCCCGGAATCCGCAAAGGATATTGCTGTATTTGCCGGTGCGGCAAACTTAATTACAACAATCTTAGGGACATACATATGTGTATTCTTCTCCCTTCCTTTTACAAACTTTTTATACAAAAAATTAGAACCCGTTTTGGGGCGTAAGTCAAAAGTGATTGAAAAATAAGGCAGTGCAGGACTTAAAGGGGAGAGGTTATATGAAAGATAAGATATTGACTTTTATAATCATTGGAATAATAGCCCTTATGGGAAATTGGATTGGATACGATGTTTCACCTATAGATGCACTACCAGGCATGTTGATCATTGTTGCCGTTACGATCGTAGGGTTCTTTTTGGCTAAAGTCATCCCTATAAAACTACCCATCGTCATTTGGGTTTCGATGTTAGCGCTGCTGATTACAACGCCCATTTTTCCCAGAAATGCAGAAATCATCAAGGTAACGGAACATGTGAATTTCATGGCGCTGGCCACTCCCATTTTGGCATATGCGGGTCTATCCTTCGGGAAAGATTTAAAGGAATTCAAACAATTAGGGTGGCGAATCGTTGTCATTTCTCTAGTTGTTTATACAGGAACGTTTGTCCTTTCAACGGTTGTTGCAGAAATTAGTTTTAGATTAACTGGGAAATTCCATTAAGCGTACTTAAAGAAAGATGCCCGTCTCAGTAAAATGAAGCGGGCATTTTTTTATGCAAACTGATTCAAGAATGAAAAAGCCACTCCTGGATATTCTATCAATGAAAGGGGGATAGCCCATGAAAAAGCGCGAAAATCATGAAGAAGAACCAATCGTAGCCGATGGAATCACAACGCAAGAGGAGCTGGATGAAAGCGCCACTCCGGAAGAGGTGGCAAAAGGAGACTATACAAAAGTCGTCACACTCTCATTGGATGAAAATGATCCAAGCTGAACGGAAAGTCAGCAGGCCCATTGGGTTTGCTGACATTTTTCGAAAATAATAAGAGCCTTCTACAGTTTACGTAGCGAGGCTCTTTAAAATTGTTTGCTTCTTATCCTTCAAATAGATTCAATCAATACGTCCGATGGTATCGTTCAATTTCTTACGATACTTATCCTTCCAAGTTTGCTCATCCTTCACTAGTTCGTCACAGAAGGCAGCCACGTCCTCACCTGTCAGGTCGGTGACTTTTTTGCTTTCCGCTGCACCTTCCTCGAAAAGATCGAGAATACCGGAAAAAATACGATTGGTACCCTCCCAATCGGTGGGGCTGTCGCCAGCAGTCCACATATACTTTTGGATCGCTTTGTAAGCGTTATGGTATTCACTAGGAAGAGCCTTCGCTCGCGCCTCCATCGCTTTCCATTCTCTCTTTTCATCAAAACTTCCCATTATTTTTTCAAAAAAACTCATTTTGCGTCTCCCCTTTCAATCGGTAAGTTTTTAAGTTCCTTCAGTTTACTTGAAATGAATGCCCATTTTGTCCAGAAAACTTGAAGCTTTTCTTGACCCGCTGCATTGAGGGTGTAAAATTTCCTTGGTGGTCCCATCGTGGATGGCTTTTTCTCGATGTCTACCAGATTGTTCTTCTCAAGCCTCATCGTAATCGTATAAACCGTGCCCTCCACTACATCAACGAAGCCAAGTTTTTGTAGTTGCTGTGTAATTTCGTAGCCATACGTTTCGCCTCGGCTGATGATTTCAAGCACACAACCTTCAAGCACCCCTTTCAGCATTTCTGTCAGATTCTCCAAAAGAATTCACCCCATATGTTTGTTGTTGGATTTTACACGCTATTTAGTATTACTTACTACTAGTATATAGTATCACATAGTAGTGATTTGTCAATCGCCTTCCATTTATCTATAGAGTATTTTTGGAGGAATCGTCTTCATCATAAAATGGAAATATTTTTTAAAACGATATTGACAGCTGAAGTGTATTACGGGTATAGTACATACATAAAGTGTATGAACCACTTAATACATACACTTGAGTCCAAGTGTGATTATCAGATCTTTTATTAAATATAGGGGTGGTTTAATGAACGTTTCGTTTAATGCCCGTGAGCCGGTTTATTTGCAAGTGGTGAGGCATTTCAAAGAACAGATGGCCATTGGAGAGTTAGTTGCGGGACAGGAAATCCCTTCACGCCGGGAATTGGCGGCAACATTGAATATTAATCCGAATACGGCTCAAAAGGCGTATAAAGAAATGGAGGAACAAGGTTTGATTCATACTGAAAGAAATTTCCCAAGTCGAATCACTACGAATGAAGAGATGTTACATGATGTCCGACAGGAGCTTATTCTTGCTGCGGTCGATTCTTTTGTAGAGGCCATTCGTCCCATTAATGTACCGGTTGATGAGCTACTTCAGGTCGTGAAAGATAAATATGTAAAAGAGGGGGAAGAGAAATGATCGAAGTGAAGCAAATCTCTAAGAAGTACGGCCGTAAGAAAATCTTGGATGGTATGTCTTTTACCGCGAAGAAAGGGGAAATCACCTGCCTGATCGGGATAAACGGTGTAGGGAAAACCACGACGTTGAAGGCCATTATGGGATTGACGCCATATCGCGGGGAAATTCTGATTGATAATGAAAAACTGGATACAGACCGATATGAAAAGATTACCTTCATTCCGGACGCTCCGATTATGCTTCCGCAAATGACGATTAAGCAGGCGATGGTTTTCATGAACGATTTCTATACAACATGGAATCAGTCAAGAGCCAATGAGTTGCTGGATTTTTTCAAACTGGAGGAAAACACAAGGATATCAGATTTATCAAAAGGGAACACGGCGAAAGTCAACCTGATGCTGGGTCTGTCTCTTGATGTGGATTACGTGCTAATGGATGAACCATTTTCCGGCATCGATATGTTTAGCCGGGAACAAATTGCCGACGTCTTTGCCAGTCACTTGATCGAGGACAGGGGAGTTATCATCACGACCCATGAAATCGGTGATATTGAACATTTAATCGATAAGGTCATCTTACTTGGAAACGGAAATGTATTGAAAGAGTTCAATACGGAAGATATGCGTGAAGAGGAAGGAAAATCAGTAGTCGATGTAATGAGAGAGGTGTATCAAGGATGATGCGTTATATGAAGCTAGTCAATTTCGAAATCAACCGTTTTAGTAAAATCTATTTTTCATTGTTGTTGATCACGATTCTTTCGCAATTTGTAGGCGTGATCATTAAAGTACAAGGATTCTTAAATAAAACTGATCAAACCATGTTAGAAGAAAAATTGACCGAAGCTACTTATTTAGAAGTGTATGGCGGAGTGAACTTTAACTTGGTTTCAGGGTCGCTCTGGTTTTTAGGACCGATTGCGTTGTGTGCCGTTGCCCTTATATTCTACATCTTTCTAATTTGGTACCGTGATTGGTTCGGGAAAAATACTTTTATTTATCGCCTGTTGATGCTGCCGACTACGAGATTATCTCTCTATTTATCCAAAGCTACAGCGATTTTCTTAATGGTATTAGGACTGATTGCCTTACAATTGATCATCCTGCCGATGGAGAATGCTCTGTTCAATTCCATGATGCCGGAAGTGTTCCTAACCGCAAAAATGAGTGTGATGACCATCCTTGAATCCAAACCAGTGTTAGCGCTCATCATTCCTAACTCGTTCACTCAATTTATCATTTCCTATGGAATCGGGCTGATGATCCTGTTTGTCCTGTTCACAGCCATCATGTTGGAAAGAAGTTACCGGATCAAGGGGATTGTGCTAGGTATTATCTATTCCGTACTCGCGGGCGCATTGTTTCTATCGCCTATTTGGCTGAATGGTTCTAACGGAATCTCTCTTTATCCATCAGAAATCTTCGGTAGTTTAATCGCTTTGGGGATTATCATTACAGCCGTCTCCATCTGGCTTGGCTCTTGGTTGTTAAAGAAACGTGTAACCGTATAAAGTCCCACCAACTAATATAAGGAGAGTGAACAGGGTGAAACGATATATCAGCAGCATCCTCATCGTCGTCGTTATGATTCTTAGCATCGGAACGTATTATGCTCAAGTAACTTCTTACGCTTCAAACCTTCCCAAACTTACATTTAAAACAATCGAAGGTGACGAAACAGAATTAGAATCCGTCCTTGTAAGCGGAATGTATGAAGAGGGAAGTTCAAATGAATCCTTTCGTTTGGAATCCAATCAATTGAAATATGAAAAAGAACGGTCGTATTATGAAAACCTACTCGGTTACTACGACCCCAACTATAACCGGTTAGTGAAAGAGTACCGTTCATTCATGAGGGGTAAAGCATTTATTGAAACCTATTATGAAGATCAAGATAATCTGACGATCGTAACCATGAATGGCGATGATAAGAATGGAAAGTATAGCTTGAATTTTATTATTGATAGTTTGGCAAAGAAAAACAAGGAAGAAAAGTCTTTTGAAATAGACGTCCCAGAACAAGCAAAATACGAGAACATCATAGTCAGGGATGTCCAATTCGTTCAATCGAAATTACAAATCCTTACTCAAAATGATGTGAAAACAGACAATGAAAAAGATACAGATGAAATCCATCTCTATACCATCGATTTAGCCGGTAAAAAAGTGGTGGCTGATGAAACACTTTTGTCCGAAACATTTGATTCATCCAATGAAGGACATTTCGCCATGCCGTCAAAAGTCGATAGAGGGATGGCCAATCATGTGTTCTTACTGGCGTTAGTAAAAGGCAGGTATAGTGAAGAGGGAGGATTCACGGAGAAAAAAAGGGAAAGCTCTCTTTACGCGTATCATTATGACACGAAGAAACTGGAAAAAATCAAGATTCCAAATGAAAAGGATATCACCTTTGAATCTGTGGAAAGTGACTTTTCCGTTGATGGGGAGACTCTCTACGTGACAGGATGGGAGGAAGGGATGATGCATATCCTCACCTTCGATATCGATAAACAGAAAGTAATAAATGACTACAAACCGGGATCTGTTGATTTCACTGAGATAAAGGATGGACGCATCTTTGCCATTACCGCAGATGAATTGCTGATTGTCGATGCGAAAACAGGAAAGACGCTCTATAGAGGCAAATTGGTGAAGGATTCGCACGATCAAAAGAAAGATAAGAACTATCTCATTCAATTGCATGATGTAATTATCAAATAAAATCCATGCCGCGACTCCCCTTGAAGAAGGGGAGTTTTTCAGGTTTATAAGTCTTCTATTTTTCCGTTATGAATCTCTCAACATTATCTGATAAAAGAACGGTATCCCATGGTATCCAATACCATTGTTCCCCATCGAAAAATAAGGGGAACGTATAGGCGATCGGTTCTTCGGTATAGAATGCGAGTTGATAGCCAGTCGGGTCTCCTTGGCTGGTATTCGGATTAAAGCTGGCGTTCGTCTTTCCTTCGTTAAGTATCAGGGTCATAGCTTGTATCTCATGTTTATCCGATAATGAATGGGTCAGTACAGGATGATTATCTTTATCCTCTTTATATATATCTATTCGATTGATCGATTCTTCATCGATGTCTTCGTATTTGCCCCGAAATGTTTGATTCTCCGTAACTTCATGATAGATTGCATACCCATTGATCTCGTCTTTTGACTGAATAGCAGCAAATTCAGGCTCCCCTTGTATGGCAAAAACCTTCGTACCCTTTTCCCAGAATGCGGCGTCACCTTCTTTCGTCTTGTAATCGACATCGAATACATGATCCGCGACTTTGAACTTCACTTCTCCTATCTTTTCCCCGATAGAAGTGGAATCGGCAAGGAAAGCGGAATGGACCCCTTCATACTGTTTGCCATTGATTTTAACGAAATCGACCCACTCAATGATTGATTCTTGAGCATTACAAGAGACAAGGAATAAACTGCATGTCAACATCCCTATCCATTTTTTCATCATGACACCTCCGTTTGTAGACTGATAAAATGCCGATTTTGACCGATAAATAGGGGCAATTGACCGATATATTCCAATTTTGACCGATAAATGCTCAACATTGACCGATAAAATGGCTATATCCCATCATTTAGTCGGTCGCACGGACTAATGGCCACATCCGGACTTCCAATGTTTTTGCAAAATGCAAGATGGGCTTGTCGTTTTCAACATGAATGCCTTGGTTGGTCAGCATCGTGTTCTGTCTGATATCCGCTTCAGCATGCTGGAGTGGCCAGGGTTTATGCAGGATATCGCAGCGAAGCGGCACTCCTTTATTGTTTAGTGTATATAGGCAATAACGCTCTGTAAGCCATTCATCGAAAGAACCTTTTTCGGCAAGATACGGTTCTGAGGTTGGTTTGTATGTACACTCGAATGTTTGATTGCCGTTTCTTCTCTTGCTAATATAATCGATAACATCACCGCTGCGTTGCACATTCATATCGGCAAACTTATATGGCAAGTGGTATACAGTTTGGGCAGTCTTGACCGCAAGCATATTGGAGGCATCCAGACTAAAGAAGTACACCCCTGGTTTTCCATCAACCGTAACATAAGTCCGGACGTTGAGTTCCGGAAATCGATCCGTGCCTGGAACGGGAGGGAGCCCTCTTAAGCGGATGTCAGTCATATGAAACGGAACGACGCCTATCCACCCCATGCCGTCAAAGGAATCTAAAGGCAGTACGGCAGGTACTAACTTTTGTAAGGCTTCTATTTTTATTGGATAATGGGCAAACAATAGATCATTCCATGTCTGTTTCATCGTCCAGGGTAATCGTGGCAATGGCCATGAACGATGGCTATCGTCCCATTTGTTTTCGTTGAAGTGTTTAGGTTGGTCTTTCATGTTGTTCTCCTCCTTATTCACGGCTGCTTTAAACCTGTTGCAAGCATCTATTCCTTTCATTTATGCTAAAATAAACCAGTTACTGGTAGTATATCAAAATGAACCGGTTTTCGATATATAACAAATGGAGGTGCGCATATGTCAAAAGGCTTCATTCATCATATCGAGATCAATGTCTCCGACTTGAAAAGAACCGTGACATTTTGGAGTTGGTTTTTGGAGGAGCTAGGGTATCGTCCTTTCCAGGAATGGGATGGGGGGAGGAGCTGGAGAATCGATGATCTGTATGTGGTGTTTGTTCAAGCAGAGAAGCGTTTTCTCGAAATTCCCTTTCATAGGGGAAGAGTGGGGCTTAATCATCTAGCCTTTCATGCAAGCTCACGCCAGGAAGTGGATGAGATGACACATAAATTAAAACAGCAGGGAATGCGCATTCTTTATCCCGACAGGCATCCGTTCGCTGGTGGGAAGGACCATTATGCTGTATTCTTCGAGGATCCCGATAGATTGAAAGTGGAATTGGTTGCTCCTGTTGAATCCCTTTAGGGATGGGCAAAATGATAGTGGTGATACGAATAAGGATTACTATCATTTACAGGGGCTGATGCAGATTCTACCTCAATTGTAATGGCGTTAATCAAGACAAATGCCCCAATGACTTGAATCCATCCTCCCACCAACAAGATTATTTCACCAATTTCCGTGTGTTCCTGTAAGATGAAGATATTGCCGATTGCGACTAGGAAAGAGCCCAATGATATGAGGCTGTTTCCCGTAATATTGAGAGACCTGAACGGAGAGTCCTCTGAAATATAGCCTCCGAATGCTTCAAAAGCGGCGCCAGTTCCTTGGATGCCACTACCTAAGGTATCAATTTTTAAGCCTTCTTCCTCTTCACCACTCAGTTCAATACTGATCCCAACTGAATTTGCCGTATTCCCTGTAGCTTCAAGCCAGGCGCCAATAATCGAATAAATTTGCGAGAGCTGTTGATATTCTGGATTGAACAGTTTGGTTCTCCCGATGGCTTGCAGCGAATTACCGAACGCCTCGATTCCATTGCCTTGAACAATTAAATCCTTTCCTAAATCAGAACTTGTTAAGGATTGCTGGGTCTGCCCAATCGCCTCAACAACCGATCCTATTCCCAATATCCATGCCCCTATAATAAGGAGGTCTTCTCCGCTTGTATTCATAGTCCAACGCCCCTTACAAGAAGTTACCTTATGGTATTCCGGGAAGTACGTTTATGTACAGGTAAACGATGAGGAATATCATATAATTTGGATATTTATGTTAAACTGGATAGGGAGTTATTTACCTTTTAATAAAAAATAAGAATGTTATTAACCATGTAGGCGGGGGTTCAAATGGGGATATTTTTTATAAAGAGAGGAAATGCGAAAAGAACAAAAGCGAATATGATCCTTCATACGATGATTGCGGTAGCGATGATCATCCTTTTAGTGATGGCAATCATCAACGGAAAAGATTTCTTTTACTTAAAGCTGATTTTCCTATTAGCGGGTATAAGTTCGATTATAGATGGATTGGAAAGCTATTTACAAAAGGAAAAAAGGAAAGTCTATCTGCTTGATTTCGGATATGCGTTGGTTTGGTTCTTATTGGTTTATATGTATACGACCATGTAAGAGGGGAGGGGACATGACGATGAAGGGTGCAATACAGGTCATAATGGCGATGCTGTTCCTTATGATTTTCACGTTTTGTGCGTGGTATGAAGGAAGCGAAATCTTGGACAATCCATGGGAGTGGGAATATTCGACGCCTTTTTCGGAGCTATTACACACTCAAGTTGAAGGCCCGGAGGATATTTCCAATCTGGACTATTTTGTGTACGCGGCCAAGTTCAGGCCGTTGTTCCCGGCACTTATGATGTTGACACTATTATATCTAGTCACGCTAACGGGCCTTACAGTAAGTAAAGGAAGCCAGAAAAAATCGGCTTTCTTCCTAACTGGGCTGGGCGTTTTATTGCTGCTCATGAGCGGTTTGATTTGGAGTTCACCGACGGTTGGGGGCCATTTCTTCAAGGGGATTTCTCTAATCTTGGGTATAGTGTCCATCTTGCTCGGAGCGTTGTACTACTTTAAATGGACACCCACATCCAAAAGAGTGGCTTAGTTATAGGTACTCTATGAATTTGAATATATATATATATAGAAGAAACTCGGAATATATGAGCCACAAAAAAGGAACAGCCCGCATTAATAGGGCTGTTCCTTTTTTGTGGCTCATGATTTTATCTTTCCTATATAATAGGAAGAAACTCGATATGGACTAGAGGTTCTTACAATTTTTCAGATACTGATTTGGATTGCATATGCAACGTCAAGAAGTCAGGGCCGCCTGCTTTTGAACAAGTTCCGGACATATTGTACCCTCCGAACGGTTGGTACCCAACGATTGCTCCTGTACAGCCACGATTAAAGTATAGGTTCCCTACGAAGAAGTCCTCGCGTGCTTGTTCGATATGGTCACGGTTTGTTGAAATGACTGCACCCGTTAAACCGTATTCTGTGTTATTGGCGATTTCTAGAGCTTCGTCAAAGTCTTTTGCTTTGGAAACGGCGACGATTGGACCGAAGATTTCCTCTTGCATCAAGCGTGCTCTTGGTGCTACATCTGCGACAACAGTTGGTTGAATGAAGTAGCCGATTGAATCATCCGCTTCACCACCCGTTAGGATGCGGCCTTCTTCTTTTGCGACGTCAAAGTAGCTTGTCACTTTTTTGAAGGCTTTATCATCAATGACGGTAGCCATGAAGTTATTATGGTCGGTCGGATCTCCGACGGTTAGTTCTTTTGTCAATTCAACCACCCGGTCCAACACGGTATCGTAAACATCTTCGACGATGATGGCCCGTGAGCATGCAGAACACTTTTGGCCACTGAAGCCGAACGCGGATTTAACGATGGACTGTGCAGCCAATTCAAGATCGGCCTCTTTGTCGACGACGATGGTATCTTTCCCGCCCATTTCGGCAATGACGCGCTTGATCCAAATTTGTCCTTCGTTTACTGCTGCCGCGCGTTGGTTAATGCGCAAACCGACATCGCGTGAACCAGTGAAGCTGATGAAGCGAGTGCGTGGGTGATCGACTAAGTAATCGCCAACCTCACCACCAGGTCCTGGGATGTAGTTCACGACACCAGCTGGAAGGCCGGCCTCTTCAAGGATTTCGATGAATTTATACGCAATGATTGGTGTTGTGGATGCCGGTTTCAGTAAGATGGTGTTCCCTGTAACCACTGCTGCCACGGCTGTCCCGGCCATGATTGCAAATGGGAAGTTCCATGGTGAAATGATGACACCGACACCTAGTGGGATATAGCCAAATTTATTATATTCGCCTGGAAGGCTTTTTACTGGTTTTCCGTCTTTCATTTCGAGCATTTGACGTGCATAATATTCCATGAAGTCAATGGCTTCCGCTGTGTCAGCATCTGCTTCCACCCATGGTTTACCTGCTTCGATTGTCATGATTGCAGACATTTCATGACGACGACGTCTTGTAATCGCAGCTGCTTTAAATAGAATGTCAGCCCGAACTTCAGGTTTTACTTTGCTCCAAGTTTTGAATGTTTGATCGGCAACTTGCATCGCTTTTTCAGCCAGTTCTTTGTTTGCCTTAGATACAGTGCCTACGACTTCGGTTTTTTTAGCCGGATTGTAAGAAGTGATTTTATCATGAGTAGTAATGCGTTCCCCACCAATAACTAATGGATAATCTTTTCCAAGTTCACTTTGAACCTTTTGAATGGCCTCAGTGTAAGCTTGTTGGTTTTCCTTTTTTGAAAAGTCAGTTAGTTGTTCAGTTGTGTATGGAATCAATTTAATATCCTCCTTATAATCACGGGTGCCAAATAATTGTGCACTTATGTTATTGTTAATATATATATAATGCAACATTTTTTGGCATATTACAATAACTTTTCCGAAAATTTACAAAAATTCAAAAGGGGTGTTCCAATGAAACAGCAAGATTTGCACGAGATTTATAAATATATCACGGACAATATTTCAGCAGGAATACACGCCGTGGATGCTCAGGGGAAAACCGTGATCTATAATGCAAAAATGCGGGAGCTAAAAGGGATTCATTCGCTTGAGGAAGATCAATTCGAGCAAGAAATGATCGCTAAAATTAATGACAGCCATCTTTATCGGGTCCTGAAAACATGTGAGCCGATTAAGAACTACAAAATGAATTTCTGGAATCGTGTCGGTCAGGAAATTGTGACGATTTCCGATATTCTGCCGATTAAAAAAGACGATGAATTGATTGGCGCTGTCGAGATATCGAAGGATATTACCGAGAGGGAATTAATGGCCTATCAACCATTGCGGCGGTATGGGCAACCCCTCACATTCGATATCATTACAGCTGTTTCCCCACTTATGGCAGGGGTGATCGAACGGGCCAAGATGGCTGCCAAAACGAGGATGCCTGTTTTGCTTTATGGGGAGTCCGGGACGGGAAAGGACATGATTGCAGAAGGGATCCATCATGATTTGAACCCTGAAAATGATCATTTCATTACACTGATTTGCCGGAATGATGAACAAGCGTTGATCGACCAGCTGAAGCAGCAAATCGATAAAAATGAACAGGTCACGATTTTTTGTGAGCGTGTGGAATACCTTTCCCTTGAAGGTCAGGAAAGGATTCTTAATCTGTTCATGGAACATCTTGAGAGTCACGTTTTTATAGCAAGCGTCGGAAAAGACCCGATTGATTTGATCGAGAAAGGGCAGCTTTCCAAGGATTTATATTACTTCTTTGCATCGGTTTGTATAAATGTCCCCGCATTAAGTGATCGAAAAGAAGATATTAAGCCATTTATATCGGACTACTTTAAGCGCTATCGCAATAATACCGGAAGCCGGATCCAAGGGCTTTCAGCTAAAGTGGAACAGATCTTTCTCGATTATGATTGGCCAGGAAATTTAAAAGAGCTAGAAGTATTGCTGGATGATATAACCAGTACGATGACGAATGAAACATCCATTGATTTTGATATGCTGCCGATTTATTTCAGGTGGAAGATCCAAAGCGAGGAGCTTTCCGATACGACGGGGAACATGTTTGTAGCGGAAAATGAAAAAGATATTCGTCCATTAAGCGTATTCATGAACGAAGTCGAAGAGTACTATATCCAAAATGCCTTGAAAATGTTCGATGGCAACGTTTCGCAAACGGCAAAAGCACTTGGCCTTCGGAGGCAAAGCCTGCAATACCGCCTCAAAAAATTCAATGAGTAACAGGAAAACCCGAATGATGGTCATTCGGGTTTTCCTGTATAAAAAAATGACTCCCGAAAACGACGGGAATCATCCAGTTTGCCTTATCGTGTTTTTTGCTTAACTGCACGTCTTTTTGAAAGTCGGCCCAGTATAAATGCTCCGGTCGCTACGCTGATCCCGATATTTGTTTTCTTGTTGAAGACTTGCTTTGTGACCAATGTCAGGTTTTGAGGTCTTTCGGCCAATCGTCTCATGAAGTATCCATACCAATCGGCGCCAAATGGGACATATGTACAGAAATTATATCCTTCTTTTGCAAGCTCTAGCTGTAATTCTTTACGGAAGCCATAAAGCATTTGGAATTCGAATTTTTCTTTAGGGATATTATTTTGGATGACGAACTTCTTAACATGGTTGATGACACGATGATCGTGTGTCGCAATCGATGTGAATTTTCCGTGCAATAAGTGGTATTCAATCAGGTCGATATAGTGTTTATCGATTTCCTCTTTACTTTGATACGCAATCGTTTCAGGTTCTTTGTAGGCTCCTTTTACAATTCGTAAACGGTAATCCTTGAATCGCTCGATATTCTCCATCGATTCGTGAAAGTAAGCCTGAATGACGGTCCCTACGTTACCAAAGTGTTCTTGGACCGTTTCCATCAAATCGAATGAGGGATGTAAGCGTTCATAATTTTCCATATCGAAATTGATGAAAATATTATATTCCTTCGCTTTTTCAGCGATTTCTAATAAATTCTGAAGACAAAAATCATAATCAATATCTAAACCAAGCTGTGATGGTTTGAGGGATATATGTGCATCTGCCTGGTTTTCATGAATGGCTTCGATTACCTTGATGATTTGTTCCTTTGCTGCCGTCGCTTCGCTTTTTTCGAATACAAATTCACCAAGGTTATCTACTGTACAGGAAATACCTTGTTGATTTAAATGTTTGATGGTATGAATCGTTTCTTCAATGTTCGTCCCTGCGACCACACTTTGTGCCCCAAGCTTTAACCCATACCGTTGTGCAGCGCTGTTCAAGGTTTTATTTTCTGACAGATGAATAAAAAAATCACGTAAAATCATGTGATTGCCCCCTAAATTATGAAATTATTTGAAGATTATAATATTTTTTCAAGAAAATCAAATCGTTTTTTTTTCTTTTTCTGTGAAACTTTGAAAATAAGCTTTGGTAATAAAGGGTTTTCAAGGAAAAATAAATATTTTCCAGGTATTCAAAATATAAACATCTTTATTTTCTGTCTTTTCAAAAAACTATTTATGAATTATGATGTGTATTAATTTCATGTTTGTAAAATATAGGGGGTAGTGATGGAGAATTATAACGTACAAATTCAAACAATCGACACGCATACGATGGGGGAAGCTACACGAATTGTCATCGATGGATTCCCTGAAATCATGGGGGAAACCATGATGGATAAAAAGAATTATGTGCGAGATCATTTTGATGATTTCCGCAAGTTGCTGATGAATGAGCCGCGTGGACACAAAGATATGTTCGGAGCCATTCTAACAAAACCGACACATCCCAAGGCGGATATAGGCGTCATCTTCATGGACAGCGGATCTTACTTGAACATGTGTGGCCACGGAACGATTGGGACTGTAACCATGTGTCTAACGAAAGCGCTCATACCTAAAAAAGATAGAGTGTTCATTGATACGCCTGCAGGTTTGATAGAGTGCTTGATTACGTATAAAGATAACGTGGTCGAAAGCGTGTCATTCCAAAACGTTTCGTCATTCGTTCTCTACAAGGAAACCCCTGTTCACCTGTCAGATGATCGACAGGTAAACGTGGATGTGGCATTTGGGGGAAGTTTTTTTGGAATAGTGAATGCTCATGATTTAGGAATAGAGATCTCACTGGAAAATAAAAACGAAATGATACATAAGGCTTTGGAAATCCGCGATAAATTGAACAGTCAGTTATCCATCGAACATCCGTTGAAGCCGGAAATCAATACGGTTGATTTAATAGAAATCAGCGAAAAGGTAGGGCCTAACCATTATCGGAATGTTGTCATATTCGGTGATGGGCAAATAGACCGATCACCTTGTGGGACAGGAACTTGTGCGAAAATGGCAACCTTGGACCTGGAAGCGGGCGAATCAATCATTCAGGAAAGCATTATCGGATCGAAGTTCAAAGGGACGGTAGTGAAGCATACAGAAGTAGCGGGGATTGAAGCCGTAATTCCTGAGATTACAGGATCAGCATGGATTACTGGGGAACACCTTTTTGTATTACAGAACCATGATGTGTATGAAACAGGATTCTCTATTTAATTTTATTACAATAACATAATTGGAGGCGCTTCCATGAAATCGGTATCAAACTATCAGATTATTATCATTGGGTTCATGCTTTTCGCTATGTTTTTAGGTGCTGGGAATGTCATCTTCGCCCCGGTTCTTGGTCAAGAAGCCGGTACGAACACCGTCATTGCGATGGGTGGATTTCTCATCACGGGTGTTGGTTTGGTCATTCTCGCAATCATTGCTTTAACGAAAGGGGGCGGGACCGTCGAAAAATTGGCGAGCCGGGTGCACCCCAAGTTCGCTCTAGTATTTAGTGTCCTTCTGTTTCTAGCGTTAGGGCCCTTATATGTCATTCCCCGAACAACGAGTGTCGTGTATGAAATCGGCATTCGCCAGTTGATTCCTCAATCTACTATGCACGTATTTTTCTTACTGGGTTTCTCTATCATCTTCATTGGACTAACCATCTATTTATCCTGGGAAACTTCTAAATTCGTGGATCGACTCGGTAAAATGATCACACCAATCTTTGGGGTCCTGCTTGTGATCTTGGTTGGTAAATCCATCTTCACGCCCATGGGTTCGATTCATGCCCCTGCAACAGGTGCTGGGTATGAAACGTCAACCGCTGCCTTTTTAAAAGGCTTTACGCAAGGCTATTTCACAATGGACGTTTTAGCGGCATTTGTATTTGGCGGCATCTTCATCAAATCAGTCGATGCTTTAGGTGTGAAGTCAGCTAAGGAAGTTTCCTCGGTCTTCATTAAAGCGGGGGTCGTCACGTTGATAGGCCTGATTTTATTGCAGGTTTCCATGGCTTGGATCGGTGCGTCCAGTGTCGATGCCATCGGGTATAAACAAAATGGTGGTGAACTGATTGCATTGGCGTCTAAGTCTTTGTTTGGGCAAGTGGGCCTGTACTTAATCGGTGTGGTCATTTTCCTGACAGGCATTACGACCAATGTTGCTTGTCTTGCGGCCGTGGCGGAATATTTTGAACGGATCATTCCATCGATTTCCTACAAAAAATGGTTGATTCTGATTTCTGCCGTGAGCTTGGTCATCACGAACTTTGGCTTGAATACGATTCTTAACATGGCATCCCCGGTCTTAATGTTGTTATATCCGATTGCTATCGCATTAATTGCTTTAGTTTTCTTAGACAAACTATTTGGCGGAGCTCAATCGGTTTATATCGGAACCATCGTGGGCGTTACATTTGTCGCCATTTTGGATGCACTAAAAGATGCGAATCTAGCTACCTCAACCATTAATAACATCTTCTCTTTCATTCCATTTTTCACGAACGGCGCAGGCTGGATCATTACCGGCATCATCGGCTTTATCGTGGGTATGTTCTTTAAAAATAAGTCTCAAAAGAATAGTGACGTAGAGATGGAATACAACTCGACACTATCAAAGTGAGCCTTATGAAATGAGGCCGAAACCTCTACTCTTGCCAATCGATTGGTGGCCAGGGTAGAGGTTTTCCAATTCTTTGAAAGTTGTTAAGCCTATGGAATATCATAAAAAAATATAATGAACGTATGAAGGGCTACAGAAAAGGATTAGCCAGCAAAGCAGTTTCGTTCATCCTTTTTTCTAAAACTAAAAAAATCAGCCGACTTCCGTCGGAGTCCACCATCACTGAACGGAATATTGCCTTTCCATCGATTTGATCTTCTCATATAGTTCTTGATTGATAGGAGTGGGCATTTGATACTTTCTTCCCAGTTCAATAACCGTTCCAGCAAATAATTCGACTTCACTGATTCGTTGCGCCTCTACATCTTGAGCCATGGAGGGTTTGCCATTTGGACTTAATGTCCCTAATACTTTCAGCCAATACCCCAGATCCTTTTCCGTTAAATGGACACCTTCTTTTTCTGACAAAGCAATTACTTCTCTCATGGCTGCAATCATCATGTCTCTGGCTTTTCCTTCTCGCTGAATTTCGCCATAATTGCTTTGATAGATAGCAACCGTTTGATTGACCCCTACATTCAGCATGAATTTCCCCCATTGTCTTCTATACATATCCGTATCCACCTCAAAAGGCACATCCATCTGTTCAAAGAATTCTGCCAGCTTTTTTGCCTGTGGTGAAATGACACCAGGTTCCCTTGAACCAAAGCAGAGCATACCCATATGTTCGTAGGTTAGTTCATTGCCGACCTTTACTGCATCCATGCCTTGGGCCACACAATACAATACTTTATCCATTCCATACGTTTCGCCAATAATAGTTTCGCTTGTAATGCCATTCAGTAGGGAAATAATGATGGTATCATCTCCGACATGGTTCTTTACCGATTCAATGGCATTTTTCAACCCATTATATTTAACGGAAACGATCAATAAATCTGCCGGCCCGCAGTCTTCTTCAGGTGTAACGTAGTGAAAATGGCAAGGCTCCCCATTACTATAAAGCTTATCGTTTTCATATCGCATAATGCGATCGGAATCAGCTATGATCCGTAAATCCTCTGTTCTCATCTTCTTGGACAAATGGTGTCCAAACAAAACCCCTAATGCACCTAGCCCAATAATCGAAACTTTTTTCATTGTCATTTTTCCTCTACCTCCTGTACATGTCCCATTAGCATTCTAACATAATTTATTGAATATTCTCATATTTTTAATTACTATAACAGTAGTATATCGAAGGCAAAAAGAAAGGGAGTAGAGCGAGGGAATAATGGACAGAATTAAAATGGTCAAATTTGAAAATGAGTTACATGATTTAATTTCCCTACTGACAAATAATACGTGGCCTTATCACCCAGACCCAAAACCTTCTGGCGAACAAATTGTCGAAGCGTACCATAAGGGGTGGTATCAAGAAGATAAGGAAACTATCTGGATAGAAAAAGACAATGAAAAAATCGGATTGATTATAATACATGATATAACCGACACCATCCCTTCCTTTGACATTCGTTTAGACAAAAGTGTTAGAGGAAAAGGGGTTGGAACGAAAGCTGTTCATTGGATTGTAGACTATCTTTTTGGTTTACCCGATAAGAAGATTAGGATAGAAGCCTATACACGAAGTGACAACCTAGCTATGAGAAAAACATGTAACAAATGCGGATTTGTTAAAGAAGGGTACTTACGAGATGCTTGGGAAAATAATGATGGGAGTATATCGGACTCGGTTTGCTATGCATTCATTAGAAGGGATTGGGAGAAGAAAGAAATAACGCCGATACAACTAAATGAATGGCCTTTCTAATGTCTTCATTGTTAAGTTTACGGGTGCTTAGCTCCATAAAAAGGCCGCCATTTGGCGGCCTTTTTAACGTGCAATTCTTTATAATCATACACTATGCTAAATTAGTAACGGATTTTTAATCGAATCTATAAAAGCTGTTCCTATTTTATGGAGGTTATTATGTATGAAAATGAACGTCGCCTAATTACTGCCATGCAAAATGAATCTCAAAAATTTCATAAAGCATTAGATATGATAATTCGTGTACGTTTGCACCATGAAAAGCTGCCAATTGGCATTAACCACTTTCTATCTTTTATTATAGCTTATAAATAAGGTTCTATTTTTAACGTAATTTAATTGAGGAACATTTCAATATCTTTCGGTCCAAATTTTTCAGGACGTCCACAAAGGCGCCCACGTGATTTAGCTGCTGGTCGTCCTGCAGCCGTTTTACTATTTACAAAGATCCACCTTAAGTGATATATTTATCTCATAAAGATACAAATATATCACTTTTTTGGAGGGGTAACTGTTGAAACGAACATTAACTAACAAGAGTTGGCTCATTGGATTCTTAGGATTATTAGGCTTTTATGGCATTGAAGGAACACCAGCGATGTATTTATTCTTTGCCTTTTTTGGAGGATTTCAATATTATTGGTGGAATAAATTAGGTGCCGAGGAAGATGAACGTTTAATCAAAAATCGCAATCTTGCAGGATCAATAGCTTTTCGCTTCGCCTTCTGTTTTGGATTTTTGAGCAGCTTGCTATTAAGTTTTATTTCGCGAGATTATGAATTATTATATCGATTGGAATTAATTATCTTAGCTCTAACCTTCGCTCTAGGAACGAATTTATGGGCGTTTTTGACTTATAAATATGATATGGGTGAGTAATGATGACAGTTTTTACAACACAGCTAAAAAAATATCGTCTTTTAAAAGATTTAACCCAGGAGGAACTTGCACAACGTGTAGGTGTTCGTAGAGAAACAATTATGCGTCTAGAAAATGCAAAATATAACCCTTCTTTGGAATTAGCCGTTCGAATTGCAATAGAATTAGATGCTTCAATTGACGACTTGTTTCATTTTGAATTTGAAAAATAAAAGGAGATGTTCTTTCCTAATCTTCCACAATCGGGCGCGATTGTGGAAGAAAAAAAGAGGAGCTTTTTTACTATCGGGGCAGCATTCCTGTACTAAATGAAAGTGTAGTTCTAGTTTGTGAAAAATAGTCTTATATTCATGTTAGAGATATAAATCTTTCTTGTTCGATTATCAGGGTAGGTAATTGAACAAGAAATTTTAACATGATTTTATTTACCAATATCTTGTATTGCAAGGTATTCCGTGATAGTGTAGGATTTAATACCTTGCAATGCAAGGGTAAGGGAGAGGTGAATATTTTTTGTCTACAACTCAAATGTTAAAGGGCCTTATAGATGGATGCATATTGGCAATCATCCATGAGAAAGAAGTTTATGGGTATGAACTTGCGGAAAAACTTGAGCAATATGGCTTTGATTCCTTTAGTGAAGGGACGATTTATCCGCTTCTCATACGGTTCCAAAAAGAAGAATTGGTTACATCAACGTTAAAAAAGTCTACAGCCGGTCCAAAACGAAAGTATTATTCACTTACTCAAAAAGGAGAAGAGGAATTACAGCAATTCATCCAGAGATGGGATAAGATCCAAAGTTCCGTAAACTCAGTTTTACGTATGAAATGAAAATAATTACGTTAAGGAGATGAAAACCCTAGTGAAAATAAAACAAGATTTATCAAAAAAAAGCCAATCATTTTTAGAAAACTTAAAGGTTTATCTATTTTCCAGTGGTAAAGAAGATGATGATGTTGATGCAATTGTTGAAGAATTGAAAGATCATTTAATTGAGGCTGAAGCGAGAGGGAAAACAGTAGATGACATTGTCGGAGAGTCTCCTGAACAATATATGAAGCAGCTATCGAATGAGATGACCACAAACAGAAGGAGCTTGTTTAAATTCATGTTACTGATTATATTTGGAGCTCTCTCCTATTCCATCTTAACAAATGCTGTTAAAGGACACTTGTCGTACTCCCTATTTGAAATCATTGGATTTTTTATCGTTAGCTTAATTTGTATAATTGCAATAGGAAGTGTTTTTAAATTCGTAGCTGTAAATAGTTTATCAAGAAAAAAAGAATACGCACTTTATTCTTTGGTTAGTGTGTTACCAATAGTACTATTTGTAGGATTCATGTATGTAAACCGTCTTATAGAAACGCCTATGTTCCACTTTGGTAGTATTGGTATAATTATCGCTGTAATATTGGCCTTTACCTTTTTAATTGGAGTTTCCTTGTGGGCAAAGACATGGGTTGTACCAATTATTTTGGCTCTGCTTGTATTACCAGATTTTCTATTTAAATACATCCATGTTAATTCCGATACAAGATCAATTCTGTCAACCATTATCACATTTGGTGGCATTGCAATCTATTTATATATTAATCATAAAATGATCAACGAACAAACTAACTAGAAAAATCGGATCATTTATTAAACATTTTTCAACTCTTAATTTGTTATTAACCCAACAGGTGAGTCAGTTGAATAAAGAACATCTTAAAGGACCAAATTGGGTCCTTTTCTTTTTGGAAAGGATTAATAGAATGGGAGTCTTCCTAAAAGAAATGAAATGAGACCACCCCATATTCACGAAAGAAATGATTTCTTTGGTTCATCTTGGCTTAGGGTCGATTTTTCTCTTGGAAATCCACTCCAGATATAGAAATATTCAATTGATGTTATAAAATGTAACATCACGTGTTGACTTTTCATAACATTCTGACTATAATTGGGTTATTATAACAGAGCACAACATCATAAAATATCTTTCTAGGGTTCCGTTCAATCTATATTGAAGTCTGGACCGAGAGAAAGAGTATAGCAAATCATACTGCTATATACACGGAGGGATAAAAGCCCGGGAGAACTTAGTATAGTTCACCCGGGCTTTTATCTTTTTTTATAGCCATTGATGAAAGGGGTAGATGCTTATCAGCAACGTACAATTTAAGAGAAGTTTGAAGACATCACAAATTGTTGTTATGGGGCTAGCATGGATGACACCGATGATTTATTTTACGGTATATGGTGTGGTATTTGAAACAGCCGATGGCTTAATGACCCCCGCTTATATCGTGGCGTTTCTTGCCATTGTGTTTACTGCGTATAGTTACAGTCGAATGGTTAAAGTGTATCCGACCGGAGGTTCTGCGTACACCTATACGAGTAAAGCGATTCACCCAAAGGCTGGGTTTTTGGTCGGGTGGGCGTTATTGATCGATTACCTATTTTCTCCGATTATCGCCATTTTAACATTTGGGATTTTTATGCACGCTGAGTTTCCAAGCATCCCAATATTCGTTTGGATTATCCTGATGAACATTGTGCTAGCGGTTGTGAATATTATCGGAATTGGATCGGCAGCACGCATTAGTGGCTTTTCAGTGTTGGTCCAGATCGGGTTTATCCTCATCTTCTGTTTATTGACAGCTAAAGACATTGTCCTTAATCAAGGTGCCAGTGCTTTATTCACCTTAGAACCATTGCTGGTTGGTGAGGGTTCAGTTGTATCAGTTTTTTCCGGTGCGTCACTGATTTGTTTCTGCTTCTTAGGTTTTGATGCGGTTACAACAATGGCAGAAGAAACAATTGATTCGAAAAAGACGATTCCACGAGCCATCTTTTATATTATTTTCATCGCAATCACTTTGTACGCGATGATCTCGTTTTTAACAGCTATTGCATTCCCGGCATTCAGCTTTGCAGATCCAGACAATGCGGCGTATAGCTTGATTCAAATGGTCGGCGGCAATTTGTTTAGTACCCTCTTCATCATGGTGCTGATTATTGCGACATTCACACAAGGCTTGTCTTCAATGACCAGTGTAACACGTTTTCTCTATGCATTAGGGGAAGCATCCGTTTTACCGAAAAAGGTATTTACTTCATTACATCCAAAACTACGTACACCCATTCTTAACATTTTGTTTGTATCAACAATCTCCTTATCAGCCATTTTCATCAACCTTGATACGGCGGTATTGTTCGTCAGCTTTGGCGCTTTGACCGGTTTTATCTTTGTTAATTTAAGCGTTATTTCCCACTACTATATCAAGGAGCAGAATCGAGGGTTCAAAGCCACCTTCTTCTATCTGGTTTTCCCAAGCATTGGGGTGTTGTTCATCGGATGGTTATGGACGCTACTCGATCCTCATACTTTATGGATTGGGGGAGCATGGGTTGCCTTTGGATTTGTCTACTTATTTTTGAAAAATAGAATCACGGCACCGAGTTTAAGGAATTTAGATAAAAAGTTGGTTTAAAAATCAGAATATTCAATCTATAGGAGGCGGTTATATGCAACAGACAAGTGTGATCGTATCAAAAGTCATTCCAGCAGGGGGCAAATGGTCGGCGTTCATCAAACGCGGCAAAGAAATTACCTTTACCGTGTCAGCGGAACAAGCGAATGTATCGTTGTTGCTATTTAACGCACATGATTTGGCAGAACGCTACAATATGCCGGATTCATTAAAAGCTCAATATACTGCCTTTTTTACGAAGCATAATGTATTAATGAGTGACCAAGGCCGTGTTCTAGCGAGCATTACCGAAGATTCTGTCGGCTGGCATGATACCATCGGCGGTTATTCGACAAAAGCGCAAATTGACTCACAATTCGGCGAAACAACGTATCAAGAATCACGCAATGAACGCTATCGTAATGGAGAAGATAACTTGCTTATCGAATTGTTCCGTAATGGCTTAAGCCGCCAAGATTTAGGACCTGTTGTCAACTTATTTTCAAAAGTATCCTGTGATGATGCAGGCTATATGCATCTAGCACCCGATCATGTAAAAGCTGGAGATACAGTGACATTACGGACGGAGATGGATGTTTTCATGGCTCTGTCGAATACGCCCCATCCATTATCGGAAGCGACCACTTATCCACAAGCGGAAGTAACCGTGGAAGTAAAGGATACGATGCCTGCAACCGGAGATGATCCATGCGTCCTTCACCGCGATGAAAATAAGCGCGCATATGAGAATACGTGGGAATATGTACAACTTACACAAGGAGGCGTTCTCTAATGGCTGTATTTAATAATGTTGAAAGTGAACGACAAGAGGCGAAGGCCATTTATTCGAAAAGGTTGTTAGCGGGCGATGGCTGGTTACATACATTAGAACCGGGCCAAGTATTACGAATCGTGGACTTGGAAGGCAATCAAGCAGCAGATACATTATTTTTCAATGCAGAGGTACCGACAGATCACTATAGCGCGGTTAAAACGATTCAGAAACAAAAAAATATCTATCTATCAACAGGCTCCGTTTTACTGTCCGAGATGGGTACAGAACTAGTTGAAATTGTCGCCGATACGTGTGGGCGTCACGATACACTAGGCGGCTCATGTTCAGCCCAAAGCAATACAGTACGTTATGCCCGCGAAACGTTACCCATGCACAATTGCCGTGACACATATATGTTGCAGTTAGCGAAAAGCGATCAATATCAACACATGCAAAAACGTGATTTATCCCCTAATGTAAACTTCTTCATGAATGTGCCTGTCACACTTGAGGGCGGCCTGAAATTTGATGATGGAGTTTCCGCTCCAGGTAAATATGTGGAGATGCGTGCCATCACACGTACAGTGGTGCTCATTAGCAACTGTCCACAGCTCAACAATCCATGTAATGCGTATAATCCAACACCAATTCAACTACTAATTTGGGAAGGGTGAATAAGATGTTCAAAAAAGTATTGATTGCTAACCGAGGTGCAATTGCTGCACGAATCGTTCGAACATTAAAGAAAATGAATGTACAATCTGTCGTCGTTTATACAACGGCCGATCAGGACAATACGTATGTAGCTGAGGCAGACGAAGCCATTTTCATCGGCGATGGGCCTGCAAAAGAGAGCTATTTAAATGCGGATTTAATTTTAGAAAAGGCACGTGCCGTTGGTGCTGAAGCGATTCATCCAGGCTATGGCTTTTTAAGTGAAAATGCCGCATTTGCACGTGATTGTATGGCGAGTGGCATTGCTTTTGTAGGACCTAAACCTGAACAAATCGAACAATTTGGCTTAAAGCACTCAGCACGTCAACTTGCAAAAGAAGCGCAAGTACCGTTACTGCCCGGTACGCATTTGATTGAGGATTTAGAAGAAGCACTAGCATCCTCTACAAGGATTGGCTATCCAGTGATCTTAAAAAGTACGGCTGGTGGCGGTGGCATTGGCATGAAAGTGTGTGAGGATGAGCAAGCATTGCGTGAGGCGTTTGAAGCAGTGACGCATTTAGCAGAGAAGAACTTCAATAATGGTGGTGTATTTGTTGAAAAATATATTGCAAGTGCACGCCATGTAGAAGTGCAGGTCTTTGGTACAGAGACGGAAATTGTGGCATTGGGCGAACGGGATTGCTCATTGCAGCGCCGCAACCAAAAAGTAGTGGAAGAGACACCCGCACATCTATTGAATGAAGCGGTTCGTGAAAAGATGTTGGAAGCTTCCATACGTTTAGCGAAACTAGTGGGCTATCGTAGTGCTGGTACGGTGGAATATTTATACGATCCTACGAGTGATCAGTTTTATTTCTTGGAAGTGAACACGCGTTTGCAAGTAGAGCATGGTGTCACGGAAGAAGTCACAGGTGTAGATTTAGTGGAATGGATGATTAAAGAGGCAGCCGGGGAGTTGGCGAATCTTTCCACACTCGTATCATCGCCACAAGGTCATAGCATGCAAGTTCGCATTTATGCTGAAGATTGTTTTAACCAGTTTCAGCCAAGTGTCGGGACGATAGATGATATCGTATGGCCAGCGGGTGTCCGCATCGAAACTGGCATCCAAAAAGGCGGTACCATCTCAACGTATTATGATCCAATGGTTGCCAAAGTGATTGTCCATGCCGATACGCGTGAGGATGCCATTACAAGGTTACAGCAAGCATTATCTGAAATGCGTGTATATGGTGTGACGACAAACCTGCAATATTTAGAGCAAGTATTAATGGAAGAATCGGTGCGGTCAGGGGCCGTTTATACGAAGCTATTGGAATCTTTTTTACCAGAGGAAGCAAGTATTGAAGTGTTAGATGGCGGGATTCAAACGACGGTACAAGATTTTCCGGGGCGAACAGGACATTGGAACGTCGGAGTGCCGCCATGTGGTCCGATGGATAGCTATGCATTCCGCATCGGCAATCAGTTACTTGGCAATGCCGTCGACGCACCAGGCTTAGAATTGACACTGCGTGGCGGTGGTTATCGCTTCCGTGCACCGATGACTATTTGTTTAACAGGGGCCGATATGCAAGCGACGCTCGATGGGGTGCCAGTTGCACGTTACGAAACGATTCAAGTAGCTGCGCAACAAGTACTGTCACTAAAAGAGGCAGAAGAAGGCATGCGCAGTTACTTGCTCGTGGCAGGGGGACTTGATATGCCGAAGTATCTAGGCAGTGCCTCGACGTTTACGCTTGGTGGCTTTGGAGGACACAATGGCCGACCACTACATACAGGTGATGTGTTACGCGTTAATGCGGCAGAACCCGTTGTACCGCGCGCCTTACAAGTCGAAGCTCAGCAACACTATACACATGAGTGGGAAATTGGCGTTATTGCTGGTCCTCATTGCACGAAGGAATATTTAGAAGCAGCCTACTTAGAAGAGCTGACGGCAACCAACTTTGAAGTGCATTTTAATAGTTCCCGGACAGGGGTGCGGCTCATTGGTCCCACACCGAAGTGGACACGTAAAGATGGAGGCGAGGCAGGCTTGCATCCATCGAATATTCACGACAATGCCTATGCGATTGGTACCCTGGATTTAACAGGTGATATGCCGATTTTACTAGGCCCGGATGGACCGAGCCTCGGCGGTTTTGTTTGTCCAGTGACGACGGCTTCGGCAGAGTTTTGGAAGATCGGTCAGTTGCACGCGGGTGATACGGTACGCTTTAAATTATTATCAGTAGACGAGGCCAATGCTCTACGTAAAAATCAAGAGCAATTTTTAGAGGAATTAACGGTCACCTCGTTTGAAGAGATGAACGATGTAGGGTATATGGAACAAGCTGATCCAGAAACGGCGATTTTATTCAGAAGCGAGAAAGGCCGCTTCCCGATGGTTATCCGTGCAGATGGGGATGAAAATTTGCTTGTGGAATATGGCGATATGGTTCTGGATTTACTATTGCGTTTCCAAGCCCATCTGTTAATGGAGGCGATTAAAGAGCGCACTGATATTCCAGTGATTGACCTCACACCAGGTATCCGCTCCCTGCAAGTGCATATTGATTCAACGAAAATGACGCTAATGGAATTATGCCGTATTATAGACGAGCTAAATCAAGCATTACCTGTGTTGGAAGAAGTTGAGGTACCTTCGCGAATCGTCCATTTACCCTTGTCATGGGACGATCCTTCGACACAATTAGCCATCGAGCGTTATCAAAAAAATGTCCGCCCGGATGCACCTTGGTGTCCGAGTAATATCGAATTCATCCGCCGTATGAACGGTCTTGGAGCAATTGATGATGTTCGTCGTATCGTGTTTGATGCCAATTATTTAGTGATGGGGCTTGGCGATGTATATCTTGGGGCACCCGTTGCCACACCACTCGATCCGCGGCACCGTCTCGTAACGACAAAGTACAATCCTGCGCGGACATGGACGCCTGAAAATGCAGTTGGGATTGGTGGCGCATATATGTGCGTATATGGCATGGAAGGACCTGGTGGCTATCAATTCGTTGGCCGTACGGTCCAAATGTGGAATCGCCTTAGAGCAACAAAAAGTTTTACAGAAGGAAAGCCATGGTTATTACGCTTCTTCGATCAAATTCGCTTCTATCCAGTAGCAGAAGAAGAATTAGGAATAAAACGCCAACAATTTTTACGTGGTCAATTTGAGGTCAAGATTGAAGAGACAACATTCAAACTCCGTGACTATATCAGATTTTTGGAAGAGGTTAAAGTCGAAACGCAAAGCTTTAAACAAACTCAACAGCAAGCGTTTGATACAGAGCGTGAGCGTTGGCGCGACCTTGGATTAGACGAATATGTAGCAGAGCATCATGAAGCGGTGAATGTCGATAGCGATGTGCCCGAAAATAGCGAGGCCATCCGCTGTACATTACCGGGGAGCATATGGAAAGTACTTGTTGAAGCAGGCATGTATGTAAGAAAAGGGGAAGTATTGCTAGTTGAAGAAAGTATGAAAATGGAGTTTCCGCAGGTTGCCCCATTTGATGGCATAGTGAAACAAATTTATGTTTCTCCTGGAGACGAAGTACAAGCCAATCAATTAATGGTAGCCCTAGAACCCATAGAAGTGGAGGTAAAAGATGATGAATCCATTATTATCTATCAATAATTTACAACAAGCTTATGCAGATGGTAGCTTGACGCCACGGCAAGTAGTCACCGATATTTTACAGCGTGTGGAAGACTATACGGCGAGTACGGTATTTATTGTTCCCCCGACATGGGAACGACTGACGCCTTATGTTGAAAAATTGGAACGAGTCAATATGCAGGACTTTCCGTTATATGGAATTCCATTTGTCATTAAGGATAATATTGATTGGGTTGATGTCGACACAACTGCGGCTTGCCCAACCTATGCCTATACACCTACTGAAAGTGCGACTGTTGTCCAACGTTTAATTGATGCTGGTGCGATTCCAATTGGCAAAACCAATTTAGACCAGTTTGCAACGGGGCTGATCGGCACGCGTAGTCCATATGGTGTCGTGAAGAACGCCTTGAACGAAGAACTGATCAGCGGGGGCTCCAGCTCGGGTTCGGCAGTCGCAGTGGCACTAGGATTTGCGAGCTTTGGTCTTGGTACGGATACAGCGGGTTCGGGCCGCGTACCAGCCGCATTAAATGAGTTGTATGGTTTGAAACCAAGTCTAGGTGCTTGGCCCGTGAAAGGTGTGGTACCGGCATGCGAAAGTTTAGATTGTGTGACGGTATTTGCGACTGAACTGCAAGATGTCTATTCAGTAGATGCCGTTGTACGCGGGGAAGATGCAGCTGATATCTGGAGCCGTGCCGTACCATTAGCCCCCGCTGCAAATCCATCTGTTGTGTGTTTGCCGAAAAACGACTTAACGTTTTTTGGCCCATATGCGCAGGAATATGAAGCGGCCTGGAATCGCACGGTGCAACGTCTGGAAAATGGGAACGCGCCGATCCGTTATATAGATGTGACGTACTTACAAGAAGCGGCAGCCATTTTATACGACGGTCCATGGATTGCGGAGCGCTGGTCTGCGATTGGGGATTTTGTAGAGGAGCATCCTGATGAAATCTTCGATGTTACGCGCCAATTACTACGTGAAAGCGAAAATCAAACGTATCGTGCCACTGAGCTATTTCAGGCAATGCATCGTCTACAAGCATTAAAGAAACGTGCGATGCTAGATTTAGAGAACGCGGTGCTTGTTTTGCCAACAACAGGTGGTACGTGGACGATTCAACAGGCAAAAGAAGACCCGATTTCAACAAATCAACAATTGGGCTTGTATACGAATCATTGCAATTTGCTCGATTTGGCAGCGATTGCTGTTCCGGCAGATCATGCAACCACAGACGTTCCTTTTGGCATTACGCTATTTAGCCGCTTCGATGAAGAGCATTTATTAAAAGGACTGGCCACTACTATTGAGCGTGGCAACACAATTCCCGTTGCCGTATGCGGACTTCATATGCGTGGCTTTGCATTAGAGCACCAAATGCTAGAATGCCAAGCTACCTTTGCCTATCAAACAACAACCGCTTCTACCTATCGATTATATCAATTAGCTACACAGCCAGCTAAACCTGGGTTAGTTCGGAGTGCAGGAGGTGTCGCCATAGAAGTCGAGGTATGGGATATGCCAATTGCACAGCTCGGTGCCTTCATGCAACGGATTCCTGCACCGCTTGGAATGGGAAAAGTCCAGCTAGCAAACGGTCTTGAAGTTCTTGGTTTTATTTGTGAGCCAGATGCAATCGAGCAAGCATTGGATATTTCTTATACCGGTGGGTGGCGTTATTTAGAAACGACATCGATTGAATAAGTAGTGGAATTCTGTAATGTTGGGAACAATAACGAATCTGACTGGTGAGTTGTAGTTAGAATTTGAATAATGAAGGAAATACCTATATATTTATCACTGAGTCACATATGCGACATAGGCTATTTTTAGAAAAGCTCGGAGGAGAATATTATGAAAACGATTAGTACAGAACAAGAATATCGTGAACAAATCAAACAAGATGAATTAACGGTCGGGATTTTCACGACAACATGGTGCCCGGACTGCAAGCGTCTGGATATGTTCATCGGTGACATCACAGCAGAACATCAAGACAAGAATTGGTTCACCATCGATAAAGACGAATTCCCGGAAATCGCGGAAGAACAGACTGTCATGGGAATCCCTTCATTATTGGTATTCAAGAATGGTGAAAAAATCGCCCACCTGCACAGTGCGAACGCTAAAACTCCTGATCAAGTGAATGAGTTTTTAAATAACCTATAATAATAAGCACGGAACCTACCCTCGCATGATGTCATGTGGGGGTTATTTTTCGTTTATGTGAATAGGATTAAATAGTTACGCAGTATACAAAATTTCAGACATTCAACAAGCCACCGATCTGGCGATTGGGAGCTAAAGATTCGATTCAAGATATAGTCGATGTAACGAATTAAAATGTCCCCCACTAAAGGGGCATTTTTCTTTTGTTTATAACTCCTCAATTTTTTTGAAGAGATCGGTGTAAAGTTGATCTATGTTCTTTTTATCGTCTAAATAAAAGTACCAAGCATCCTCTTTATTTACATGATCATCATGCAAATAAATGGTCGTATGAGAACCATTCGTTAAAGAATCATGGGCCGTTTCATAAGTAAGGCCCTCCGTTATAAAGGGATCGTGCTTTTTACTAGAATCGAAGAAGACAATCGGAATGTCTGAACTTCTATAAACGTTCACAAATTTATCGTCTGATGCTCCTTCAAAAACGTCGGGTGCTAACAGAACGGCATCAAAGTCAGTTTCGATTCTTGCAATATCTTTACTTAATTTGTCTAATGATAGCGATTTAACAGAAATACTATTATTTTTAAATTCAGGTGTTTCGCCAATTACTGCAATGTTCAAAGGTGCTCCATCGTACTTCACCTCACTATTCGAACAAGCAGCCAATACGGCAACCACGCCTAAAAAAAGGATGATCTTTTTCATATGCAACCTCCTTATTAATGGAAATCTTTTTTTCTTTCCTCAACTTATTACTCTACAAATATTTTCAAAAACCTTGCTTACATAACATTCCTTTTTGAAGGATAAAGTATATTCCTGAAAATCCTATCATTTCAATTATGTTACATAAATATTAATTATTTTACTATTAGATTAAGAGAACTTAACAATAGTCATAATCTTAGGCAAATACACAATTATGTCATAAAAATAGTTTAAAATACCTATATCAGAATACTAATTATAACCGATATTTAAAATAATGTAATAAAAATAATACTTTAGTAGGGAGAATGATATGAAAAAGTTACTTATACCGACTTTCTGTTTCGCAGTATTGAGTACTGTTGCTTTTGAAGAACATATATCTGCAGCTCCACTATCAGCCGAACAAAAAACGATAGAAACGATAAAATATGTGAATGTGAGCTCAGGGTCGCTGAATATGCGGAAAAGCGGTAAGGAAAGCGCAACCGTGGTGGCAAAGCTAAGTAAAGGCACGAAGGTTACGGTCTATTCGGAATCCAAGGGCTGGGCTAAGGTCAAGGCAAATGGAAAAGAAGGATACGTGAGTACCGCTTACCTTTCCACAAAAAAGCCAGGAGCGGTTAAGCAAGCAGTGACTGCCACCGTCAAAACGACGACAAAATACGTGAATGTGAGTTCAGGATCGCTGAATATGCGGAAAAGCGGATCCGCGAGCGCGAAAATTGTCACGACGCTAAGCAAGGGTACCAAAGTAACGGTGTATTCAGAGTCAAAAGGCTGGGCAAAGATCAAAGCGAACAATAAGGAAGGCTATGTGAATACAACCTACCTTTCGACAAAGAAGCCAGGAGCGGTTAAGCAAGCAGTGACTGCCACCGTCAAAACGACGACAAAATACGTGAATGTGAGCTCAGGGTCGCTGAATATGCGGAAAAGTGGATCCGCGAGCGCGAAAATTGTCACGACACTAAGCAAGGGCACGAAGGTAACGGTGTACTCGGAGTCAAAAGGCTGGGCGAAAATCAAAGCGAACAATAAGGAAGGCTATGTGAATACAACCTACCTTTCCACAAAGAAACCCGCCACGGCAACAAAGGCTTCCACCACCGTTAAAACGACGACAAAATACGTGAATGTGAGCTCAGGTACGCTGAATATGCGGAAAAGTGGATCCGCGAGCGCGAAAATTGTCACGGAATTAACCAAAGGCACCAAAGTAACGGTGTATTCAGAGTCAAAAGGCTGGGCGAAGATCAAAGCGAACAATAAGGAAGGCTATGTGAATACAGCCTACCTTTCCACAACGAAACCAGTCACGGCCAAACCAGCGTCCACTCCGGTTAAGACGACGACAAAATACGTGAATGTGAGCTCAGGTACGCTGAATATGCGGAAAAGTGGTTCGGCGAGCGCAAAAATCGTCACCGAATTAACCAAAGGCACCAAAGTAACGGTCTATTCAGAGTCAAAAGGCTGGGCGAAAATCAAAGCGAACAATAAGGAAGGGTATGTGAATACGACCTACCTATCTACAACGAAACCAGTCACGGCCAAACCAGCGTCCACTCCGGTTAAGACGACGATAAAATACGTGAATGTGAGTACAGGTACGCTGAATATGAGGAAAAGTGGTTCCGCAAGCGCGGCAATCGTTACCGAGCTAACGAAAGGGACGAAGGTAACGGTGTATTCGGAGTCCAATGGTTGGGCAAAAGTCAACGCGAACAATAAGGAAGGCTATGTGAATACAACCTACCTTTCCACAACAAAGCCTGTACCGGAAACGGTGACACCCGTCAAAGTTATAAAATATGTAGATGTTACCTCAGGTACACTCAATGTAAGGAATAAACCGGCAGAAACCGCCTCTATCATTGTGAAATTGGCGAAGGGTGTAGAGGTTACAGTTCTTTCTGAATCGAATGGCTGGTCAAATATTGAAGTATATGGTGGAGAAGGCTATGTGAGCTCGCAATACCTTTCCACGACCAAACCGACTTCAATAGAGGAAAAGCCGGAGCCTACCCCTTCCATTGAGGAAAACACGCTCATTAAATTCGTGAAGGTGAACGATGGATCTAATCTGAATATGCGATCTGCAGCCTCAACTTCTGCCTCTATCGTGGCTATGCTTACCAATAATACGGCAGTTACGGTGTATTCTGAATCTGGTGGTTGGTCAAGAGTTTCGGCAAATGGGAAGACGGGATTTGTAAGCTCACAGTATTTAGTGGACACGGCTGCAGAAACTCCGGGTAATGCCACAGGTACGGTCATTAAGGATTATACGGATTATGGCCTGACGATCGACAAGATGGTAGATTTGCAGATGGCCGTCAATGCCCAAACAGATAAAAGTTACCAAACCTACATACGTGAAGACGGTATTATTTTGACTTCTTCTACTAAAGGTACGGTCAATGGATCAGGCTGGCGCGTAAGGGGAGGAGCCGGTCCGGATAACTGGGTAGTCGGTTCCGTTAGCAATAATCAGTCTCTTACAATCAAATCGAAGGTGAAAGGCTCTGACGGTTATTACTGGTATGAAGTCGATATTAATAAAACCTGGGTCAATGCGAGTCCAGAAGATGTGAAATATCATCTGAATCCAGATAATTTCGAGAATGACCCAGTTAACTCGTTTCAATTTGTCAAACTCTCTCAAAGTGCGAACCTGAACGCTGCCGAAGTGAATAGTAGAATCCTATCCGGCAAAGGAATCTTAGAAGGACAAGCAGCCACCTTCATGACGGCAGGGGATAAATATGGAGTCAATGATATTTATCTTATTTCACACGCATTATTGGAAACGGGCAAAGGGACTTCACCATTAGCAACAGGCGTTATGGTGAATGGAAAGACAGTCTATAATATGTACGGAATCGGAGCGTATGATGGAACGGCAGTAAGCAGCGGCGCGCAATATGCCTATAATGCAGGCTGGTTCACTCCGGAGGCGGCCATCATCGGCGGTGCAGAATTCATCGCCAAAGGGTATATTTCCACAGGGCAAGATACCTTATACAAAATGAGATGGAATCCCGCTGGGGCAAGCACTTATGGATATGCCACCCATCAGTATGCAACAGATATCGGCTGGGCCGTAAAGCAAGTAAAACAGATTTATAATTTATATAGCTTGCTAGATTCCTATAATCTAAAGATGGATATTCCTAAATATAAATAAAACAAGAAAACCACATGAAGCTACATCATGTGGTTTTCTATTTCACCATTTATCTACGAAAAGGCATATTTATCTTCGAAATCGTCCCATTTATCTTCGGAAAGAGCGGTTTTATCTTCGGAATTTGCCATTATATCAATTTTTCGACAAGATTCTTCCATATTATAAGTAAGGCTCAGGGTTCATTATTTAATAGCTGAGGAGCAATGAATTTTAGGGTATAATCGAGTATGTTAATATATGTAAAATGTAGGAGGGGAATCCTATCCAAGATAAAATTTTGTTAGTGGAAGATGATGCATCCATTCAGGAAATGGTAGAAAGCTATTTAATAAAAGAGGGTTTTATTGTGGTGACAGCTTGTGATGGAGAAGAAGCTATAAAAAAATTTATGCAAGATTCGTTCGTGTTCATCATTCTTGATATTATGATGCCAAAGATAGATGGGTTAGAAGTGATGAAATGGATCCGTGAAAGAAGTGCAATCCCTATTTTAATGATGTCTGCTAAGGATACAGATGTGGATAAGGCAATTGGGTTAGGACTCGGGGCGGATGATTATATTTGTAAGCCATTTTCCATGATTGAATTGTCCGCACGGGTGAAGGCTGGAATTAGGCGTTCGACTACTTATTCTGCCCCACAAAAAACGCAGGATGAAATTATACAAATTGGAGATTTGAAAATAGATACGATTAATTTTACTGTTTGGAAGAACGATGAAGTCATTAAACTAACCTCTAAAGAATTCGAATTATTGAAGCTTTTTGCGAAGAATGGCAATCGCGTTTTCACCAAATCCCAAATTTATAATCTACTTTGGAATGAAGAATATTTTGGCGATGAAAATGTTATTAATGTTCATATGAGAAGGCTGCGAGAGAAGATCGAGGATGATCCATCAAACCCAAAATTCATTAAAACATTATGGGGAATCGGTTATAAGCTGGAAGTGATGTAAATGGTGCTTTTTTTACTGATGATCATTATCCTATTATTGGGTATTATTTTCTTTCAATATCGCGTTCAGAAAAATAGAGATAAAAACCTACGATACATATATACGAAGCTAGAGGCTATTTTAGAAAAACAAACAGGTGAAAAACTATTAGTAGTAACAGATGATAAAGAATTACAAAAGTTATTAGTTGCCATTAATCATATATTAGTAGCGAATCAAATCAAAAATGCCGAGCATGCCAAGGTAGAGATGTCCATGCGCAAGATGCTCTCTAATGTATCGCATGATTTAAAAACGCCACTGACGGTTGTCCTGGGATATGTAGAAATTTTGCATACCGAACCTACGATGGAGGAGGATGAGCGGCAGGCCTTACTGAAAAAGCTGCATGTGAAAACGCTCGAAGTGACGGAGCTCATTCATAAGTTCTTTGATTTGGCGAAACTAGAGTCCGGCGATCAAGAAATCGAGCTAACAAGAATCAATATGAATGAAGTCTGTCAGAACAATATATTATCGTTCTATGACTTACTCACGTCGAAAGGCTTTTCCGTTCAGATCGATATACCAAAAGAAAATCTTTATGCTCTTGGTAATGTAGATGTATTAAGCAGGGTGTTAAATAATTTAATCTCGAATGCGATAACGTATGGGGAGGACGGAAAAACGCTGGGTATGACTTTAAGAGGGGATGAACAGGTGGTATGCATTGATATCTGGGATAAAGGAAAGGGAATTTCCCATTCTCATATCGACAAGGTCTTTGAGCGTATGTATACATTGGAGGATTCAAGAAACCACCTTTATCAAGGGAGCGGACTTGGCCTGACCATCACGAAAAGGCTTGTGGAAGCATTAGGTGGGGAAATCCATCTTTCCAGTGTGCCATTTGAAAAAACGGTATTTACGATCATATTAAAACGAATGATATTTTAGCTTGTAGAAAGAGGAATTCTACAAGCTTTTTTGTGCCCGACTTACGAAACCTTTTTGTTAAGGCAGATTTATTTACAAAATTGATTTCCATCCGCTTTTTCTCTTTAACTTAAGGAATTTGTAAGAATTGAGTAAGAAAAAAGAGAAGTCCGTTTCGTAAAATGTAAGTAAGCAGCGAAAGGAGATAATAAAATGTCCTATATAGTAAAGACAAATCAACTGACAAAGGTATATGAAGGGAAAGAGGTTGTTGCAGGGGTCAATATGCATGTAAAGAAAGGTGAGGTCTACGGTTTTTTAGGACCCAACGGTGCTGGTAAAACAACGGTCTTGAAAATGATTACAAATCTAATCAAGCCTACAAGCGGTGATATTGAAATCTTTGGGGAGAAATTAACGAACACATCCTATGAGGTACTAAAACGAATGGGTTCGATTGTTGAATATCCTATTTTCTATGAAAAACTAACGGCCAAGGAGAATCTATATTTGCATTGTGAATACATGGGCCATTATGACAAGAAGTCCATTGACCAGGCGTTAGACCTCGTGAAATTGCACAATATCGATGACAAAAAAGTAAAAGACTTTTCTCTTGGAATGAAACAAAGGTTAGGAATTGCCAGAGCGATCACGACCAAACCGGAGCTGTTGATTTTAGATGAACCCATTAATGGCTTAGATCCCATTGGCATTAAAGAGTTACGCGAGCTATTCAACATGCTGTGTAAAGAATATGGCATTACTTTATTGGTTTCTAGTCATATTTTAGCTGAAATGGAACAAATGGCAGATACCATTGGGGTCATTCGCAATGGGCAGCTAATAAAGGAAGTGTCAATGAAGAGTATCGTTATGGAACAAACGGATTATATTGAGGTGACGGTTCAAGACATTAAAAAGGCAGCTTATATAGTAGAGAATCATATCGGGATAAAAAATTTCAAAATCATGAGTGAACAGATGATTCGCATTTATGAAAGGAACGCAAAGCAGCAAGAAATATCAAAGGCACTCATTATGAACGATATTGAGATTGAAAGCATCAACAAGAAAAATAGCTCTTTGGAAGAATACTTTCTTAATCTAATGGAAGGAGTGGAAACACATGCTTAATTTAATGAAGTTAGAACGTATGAAGATGAAACTTGGCTGGTACGTAAAAGGAGCGGTTATGGCAAACGTCCTGATAATCGCCTTACTTAGTTTCGCCATGTATACAGCACAAGTGGAAGGAGAATTATTCGTTGCTTCGCATCAAGAAGCCTTTATACTAATCGGGGCAATTGTAAGAGCTACATTTATCATATTCGCCGCAGTATTGATTGCGAAAATGATCATTGAAGAATATTCAAACAAAACGATCCTGATTCTGTTCTCCTATCCAATCAATCGAAAGAAAATCATTGCTAGCAAACTGCTAATTATAGGGGCTCTGACATTCATCACGATGTTATTGTCTAACATCATCGTTGTGGGTTCATTTTCTATCATCCATCATTATATTCCTCTTGTACCCTTTCAAATCACAATGCAACAGTATGTGGGAGAAGTCATAAAAATGGTCCCATATTCGATCGCTACAGCGGGAATAAGCTTAATTCCATTGTATTTTGGGATGCGAAAGCATTCTGTTCCAGCCACAATCTGTTCCTCTATTATAGTGGTGATGATTGCTTGTTCCTCCTACCCATCATTCTCATTGGTTACTTTCATTCCTCTTCAATTAGGGCTCGCGGCCGTCGGGGTGGCCATTGCTTACTTTTCGATTCGAACGATCGAGAAAGAAGATTTGGTTTAATTTAAAGGACTTCATCCTTTGTTAGCTGCCTTTAAAGCTAACAAAGGATATTTTCTTTGTTCATATAATACGGTTAAAGGTGCATAGACAACTAGATGTCTCAATGGAACCTGAAAATATGGAGAATTCTTATAGTTCTCCGAGGTGAAAAATAGTAATATTATACTATTCTGATGGTTTAATGATGATATAGATATACACCCTCTCAAAATTTCACTGCCATGTTTTTTCAAGGTCTACCATGCAAATGGAGGGAAAGGGGAGTTCCATGCAAAAAAAAGCAATCCGGAAGTTATTTAGTCTATGGACGGGAGAGTTGACGGCAACGGTCCTTTTCGCCGTCTTGTGGTTATTATTCATTCAGCAACAGAAATGGGCGGATCCTTACTTGATTTCATTTCCCCCTATCTATGCTTTTGTTGTGCTGGAGTTCATCTTGTTTCAAGGGAGCCTCTATTGGTTTTTGAAATGGACACAAGCGAAGCAAAAGAAGTACATCGGGCTGCCTTCTGCTCAACTACGCATGTTTCTGTTGTTTAAAAAGATCAATTTCGTACTAATCTTGATAGGAGCACTCGTTTTGCTCTACCAAATCATTACCTTTTCGGTTGGTCATTATTGGTTCACTTTTCTTTATGCTTTCGCCATCATTGAACATATCAATTACTACCATATCAGGCTTTCCTATCAGACTTCGGAAGAGTTAAGGGAGTTCTTTCATCAAAAGAAATTCCGTCCTTCCATCCTGGCAAAGGAATTGGCAATGCTAAAGGTAAAGGTGGATTAATTATGGTTACGAATAAGAAAACTGCAATCGAGCGTTCTTTAGATCTTGCTTCCATGATTCTACTTATCATCATTTTTGTCTACATATGGTTCAAGTGGTCTGCCTTGCCGGATAGCATCCCCATAAATTCGATTCATCTGGTTTGGTTTCCCAATGGGGAGACAAGAAAAGCATATTAGGGCTACCATTAATAGGACTAGCAGCATATGGTGTGTTTAGTCTAGTTGAAAAGTTTCCTGATAACATCAACTTACGAATCTATAAAAGAGAAAATAAAGAGAAGGAATTGAAGTATAATCGGACAATTGTAAATGCCATAAAAAATGCCATCGTCATTGTTCTGGTCCTCGCTAACTGGCAAATTATTGAAGGACTTTATAAGATCAATGGGTGATTCTTCATGAAGAAGGATTGCTTTTTTTGTGTGCCAGACATGTTCATTTACGTTAGGGGTGCCCTAGATAGGTGAACTATTAGCCGAAAGCGAGGGTGTTCACGATGACATGGAATCTGAAGGAAGCTCGAGGCAATTCCTGTGTACACCGGTGGAAAAAATGGAAGAGACTCGAACTTAATATAGATACCTGATGCATAAAGAAGGGCTAACTCCCCAAAGAGATAGTAGCTATACCGTGAATTCAAAGAAAGCATGGATTTAGTTCAAGTGTATTACTATTGTACTATAAAATCACTCCATTTAATTTTGAATAGGTATTTGGAATTAGATGGAAAATGAATCTATTGTGAATTTTATGAATTTTTTGTAAAATAATCAATTATCTGTTTTTAATTTAGATTATTTTGTTGTATTATAGGTTGTACACATATCGATAGGGGAAAAGACATAGGTCGATTTGTGTGAATATTAAGATAGTTAGAGCTGAGGTAATTTATTGGGTGGTATGTCAATGATATTATGTCAGTATAGAAAAAAGGGAGGCTTTACTTTAATGGAGAAAAAGAAAATGATTCAATTTGCGTCAGCTACCGTACTGGCCGCATCGACAATCGTCGCAGTGGCACCTGTGCAAACGGATGCTGCAACAACTAGCTTAAACAGTAAAATCAAAACAGCCAAGGCCACCATCAAAAAGCCGTTCGACACATACTTTTACTCTTCTAAACTCGCTTCTATATCCACCATCAAGAAACAAACCAAAGCTGCCAAACAGGCTAAAAAAGACATAACCACTTCCATAAAAAAATCAACGTTACCTAAAAAACAAAAAGACGAAAAACTAAAAGAAATCAAAGCCTATGATAAATACATAACACGGGCAGAGGGTTATGTTAAAGGCTATCAAAAGGCAGAAAAAGCAAAAGTAGCCCATAATAAAGCACTTACATCTCTGAAGAATTCCGTCATCGCCCAAAAACCGACGGAGGTTAAGAAAAAATATAACGCACTGGATTCCGCTGTGAAAAAGACAGAAAAGGACATTAAAGATACCGTGTACGGGGCCAAGATTGAAGCCCTTCTATATGACAAGTTCACCAAGGGAACGAAAAAATCCTTAAATGGGGATCTTAAAGTGCCTTACTACTATGATAAGGCCGAGTATTGGATCGCAAAAGGGGACTTGAAAACGGCTGCCAAACGTATGGACGCCGTTTCTGGACAGTTGAAAAAGGTTAGCAAAACATCAAAGCTTGGTAAGGCCATCCATGCCTATGCTAAGAAAGTTACCGGAAAATACGAAGCGGCAGTCTATGCCGAAAAGAAAGAAGCAGTTGATAAGAAAGTACGTGCTTATGAAAAACTAGCAAACGGAGAGCTTAAGACGAGAGCTCAGATCGAAGCGGCTAAAAAAGCGAAAGCAGCCATTAATCTAAAAGGAATCAACAAAGCAGATACAAAGGCTTTCCAAGCAAGGATTGCAGCAGCGGATAAGTTGGTTGGAAATGCTGAAGCAGGGCTTCAATTCACCCTTTCTTTAATGCACACAAATGACACGCATGCTCATTTGGAGAACGTGGCCAAGCGGGTGACTGCCGTTAAGGAAGTAAGGGAAAGTAAGCCGAAAGCGCTTTTGATCGATGCGGGTGACGTATTCTCTGGAACCTTGTATTTCAACGAATTCAAAGGTCAGGCCGATCTTCAATTCATGAACTTAATGAAATATGACGTCATGACATTCGGAAACCATGAGTTCGATTTAGGATCGAGTGATGAAGGACACAAGGCATTAGCGGACTTTATTAAAGGAGCACAGTTTCCATTCGTCAGTTCGAACGTTGATTTTTCCAAAGACGATAGGTTCAAAGGTCTTTTCTCGGATCTATATTCAAGTGAACCCGAGAAGGGGAAAATCTACAATGGCATCGTGAAGGATATCGATGGTGAAAAGGTCGGGTTCTTTGGACTTACGACAGCAGAAACGAAAGATATTTCCAGCCCTGGAAGTGTCGCATTCGAGAACTACCTGGAAGAAGCAAACAAAGCCGTAAAAGCTTTCGAAGGCATGGGCGTGAATAAAATCGTCGCCATTTCTCATCTTGGTTATGACGACAATGCTGAATATGACAATGATTTAACATTGGCCGCTAAAGTTAAAGGGATTGATGTAATCGTGGGTGGACATAGCCATACGCAGTTAGATGCTCCAGTCGTGATAAGTAAGGATGATAAAGGACAAGCGAAAGATCCTACTGTGATTGTTCAAGCCTACCAATATAGTGATTACTTAGGAACGCTTGATGTGGAATTTGACCATAAAGGGAAAATCATAGGCCAAGCAGGGCAGTTAATCAAGGTTGCCGACAAACAGGATGATGCGGAAGCTGCCAAGAAGTTGGAAACCTACTCCAAGAAGATCCAGGAAGTAAAAGAAAGCAAAACGGGCGCAACCGCAGTGAAGGCTATGCCAAGTCCGCGTGATTCAGGTGACGTTACGAAACCAAGTGTCCGTAAAAATGAAACGGAATTAGGGAATCTGATTACAGATGCCATGCTGACGAAAGCAAAAGAATTTAATAAAGATACGGTCATCGCCTTCCAAAATGGTGGGGGCATCCGTGCCGGTATCGATCAAGGTGACATCACATTAGGGGATATCCTTACTGTTTTACCGTTTGGCAATACACTGGCGACGATGAAGCTAACTGGTGCGGAAATAACGCAAGCATTGGAACATAGCGTGAGCCAAGCACCGAGAGAGAGTGGCGGTTTCCTACATGTATCCGGCATGAAATTCACATATGACAGCACAAAGGATACGGGTCAACGCGTACAAAAGGTTGAAGTGAAAGGACAAGATGGAACGTATAGCGAATTGGATAAAACCAAGCAATATACAGTAGCCACCAATGCCTTTACAGCCAAGGGTGGAGATGGCTTTACAGTCTTTGCAAAAGCCTATGCAGAAGGAAGAGTGACGGACATCGGCCTTCCTGATTGGGAGAACCTTGCGGATTATGTAAGCCAGTTAAAAACGGTCAACCCAACCATCGAGGGACGGATTAAGGACGTTTCTGGGATTACTCCAAATCCTGAACCAGGCACACCGGACCCAGGCACACCAGGTACACCGGAAGATCCAACTAAAACATACGAGGGCGATACCAAATTGGATATCACAAACCTCTCGTCTTTGAAAAATATAGTAGTCAAAGGTGATTTAACCTTAACAGGAACTCCTTCAGAGACCTTTACAATTTCAGGTGTGACAGTGGAAGGGAATTTGGATGTTTCAAGTTTAGTCGGAACTAATTTCACCTTCACCGATATTGATGTAAAGGGAGAAACTATTTTTTAAGTAGAAAGCGGATATTATCAGTATGATAATATCCGCTATTAAAAAACTTTCACAGATTCTTAAAAAATTGTTAGGAGAGTGCTGAATGACTAAACGTTTGAAATCCTTATTTAAAGTTTCTTTAGTCTTAATGTTAATCTTGAGTTTTCTAGTTCCTGTTTCATATAGTAAGGAAGCGCAAGCGGAAATGATTTTAACAGTTGCGGATGCAATTGCCGATAACAGTTCAGGTAGTAAGGCTACTGTTGAAGGCTATATTGTTGGTTTTTACACAGATAAAGGTGCAATTAAAGAAGGATCAATTACAGATACCAATATAGCGATTGCAGATTCTCCTTCAGAAACTGATAAAAGCAAAATCATGCCGGTGGAATTATCAGCTGCATCTGGCTACAGACCAATCTTTGGCTTGAAATCAAACCCTAGTTATCTAGGGAAAAAGGTTCGAATATCTGGCTCACTTATAAAGTATTTTAGTGTGCCAGGATTGAAAACTCCAACATTAATTGAAATCCTTGATGATGAACCGAGCGAAGATACACCAGTAAAAGGAACGGTTAAAGAAGTTCGAGAAATGAAACAAGGATCTTTAGCATCAACAAAGGGTATTGTTACCGCTGTATTTGGAGGCTCAAATGATACCGTCTATATCCAGGATGAAACAGCAGGAATAGTCCTTTATGGTCCAAGTCTAGGGCTGAAAGAAGGGGATGAAGTAGACGTAACAGGAAAATTAACCGAGTATTCAGGTTTGTTGGAACTGGCTGTTACGAAAGGTGATATAAAAGTAATAAAAGAAAATGTGGCTGTTCCAGAAGCCGAGTTAATAAAAGCAGCAGATTTAAAAGAGGAAAAAGAAGCTTCATTGCTTAAGTTAAAAGGAGTCACCATTGTATCCCTTAGCAGTTCAAATTATACGGCTAAAGATGAAGATGGAACGACTTTCATCATTCGTACAACAAATCCAACACTGCTTTCCGTTGGGAAAAGGTATGATTTCGTATCAGGGGTATTGGGGGCTTTCGGAAGCACATATCAATTACTTCCAAGAAGTGCGGATGACATTGTAGAAGATGTAAACAAAGTCCAATCTGTTACAGCCGACCCTGCAGCAGGGTTTATTAAGGCAGGGGAAAAGGTTACTTTATCTACAGGAACGGAAGGGGCAACGATTCACTACACCACAGATGAAAGCGAACCGACGAGTACTAGTGATATTTTCACCCAACCGATTGAAATTCAAAAAAATATGGTGATAAAGGCGAAAGCACTTAAGGAAGGCTTGACGGATAGCGAGGTATCTACATTCTCTTATACGATTCAAGATGGAGAAGTGAGAATTCATGATATTCAAGGTGAAGGACATTCCTCTCCGTATGATGGCTCGAATGTTAATGATATTGAAGGGATTGTTACGTATGTTTCAGGAACTTCAGAGTTTTATATTCAAGATCAAAAACCAGATAATAATATCAAAACATCTGAAGGAATACTCGTTTATAAGTCAGGACATAACGTAAAGATAGGTGACGTTGTAAAAGTAAACGGTCAAGTGAAAGAATATTATGTAGGTAATGCGCAAGGGACGGACTTACCTGTAACTGAAATCGCAGCTTCCTCCATTACTCCACTTTCAACGGGTAACGAACTGCCGGCACCGATAGTAATCGGAAAAGATCGCATTCCACCTACTGAAACAATCGATAGCGATAGTTTTGCCCAATTTAATCCTGACAAAGATGGAATCGACTTTTACGAAAGTATAGAAGGCATGTTTGTAGAAATTCAAAATCCAAAAGTAGTATCTCCACAATACTCTGGTAAACTTGTAGTCATCCCTAAACAACTAGAAAGCAATACGAATGCAGGTGGAGTAAAATTAACGGCAACAGATGGAAATCCAGAAAGGATTCACATTGATGTGAATTCTAGTTTACAAGCAAAAGCAGGCGATTATTTTGAGGGTTCTATAACAGGTGTAATGGGCTATGCAAGTAGCAATTATAAACTGTTAACGGATAAAAGTAAGTTACCAGAATTAATAGCTGGAAAAACGGTTCAAGAAACCACTTTGTTACCAGAAGACGATAGTAAATTATCGATAGCCTCTTATAATATTGAAAACTTTTCAATGGCTACGGGTACAGAAAAGGTAGAAAGAATAGTGAATTCCATTATTAAAAATATGAAAACGCCAGATATCATCGGTTTAGTCGAAGTACAAGATGATAATGGTGCAACGGATAACGGTGTTACAACGGCTGAGGGATCAGCAAAAGTGTTAATTGATAAAATCAAAGCACTTGGTGGACCAGAGTATAGGTATACAGAAGTTGCTCCAATTAACAATCAAGATGGAGGTCAACCAGGAGGGAATATTCGTCCAGGTTTCTTATATAATCCTTCCCGAGTGACATTAGTTGAAGGAAAGAAGGGCTCAGCAACAGAAGCTGTTAAGTATAAGGAGGGCAAGTTAACTTTAAATCCAGGGTTGGTTGATCCAACGAATGGAGCTTTTAGTTCAAGTAGGAAGCCTTTAGCTGCTCAGTTTGAATTTAATGGTGAGAATGTTGTAGTTGTGGCTAACCATTTTAATTCTAAAAGTGGAGATCATTCCTTATTCGGTAGCACTCAACCACCAGTATTCTCAAGTGAAGTGCAAAGAAATAAAATTGCAACGGTAGTGAATGGTTTTGTTAAAGATATTAAAAGTGAAAATCCGAAAGCCAATGTCGTGGTACTAGGAGATTTAAATGATTATGAATTTTCCAATCCATTAGCCAAATTAAAAGGTAATGAATTAACCAATATGATTGATGAAGTACCTTTTGAAAAACGCTATACGTATTCGTTTGAAGGAAACTCCCAAGTACTCGATCATATCCTTGTATCCAACAATATGGCAGAATCCACAAAGGTGGACATCGTTCATATTAACTCCTCTTTCATGGAAACACATGGACGGGCAAGCGATCATGATCCTGTATTGATTCAGACGGACTTAACGGCGTCAGGAACCGTAGAGCCTATCGTTCCGGAAAAGACGTATCAGTTATCAAAGTTCAACACAAAGAAACTTACGATTGCTTCACCGAGCGTCTTGATTGATCTTGATGGAGACTCTACCATCCAAGAGGGCATCTTCATCAAGAGTGCCTATGCCAAACTGCAGGGTTCAGGTTTGAAAAATACAAAAGTGATCCTTGAGCCGACCAAAGCAGGCGCGATTATTGATTTCGGTGGCGCTAAGGTCAAAGAAGTCATCATCGAAAATGCGAACATCAAAGAAATCAGAGGCGCTGAAAATGTTCAGAAATGGTCTGCTGAAGACGGCGTCGATACAACGGGCATCAAATTCTTGAATGCAAAAGGGGAAGCGATTGTTTCTCCTTTCGCTTCTAAGGAAAATAAAGCTCCAACTGTAAAGAAGAAAATAGAAAATGTAGATGTGAAAGTGGGTTCGACGGTCACTCTTAATCTACGTGAATACTTTGAAGATCCAGATAATGATCCACTAACCTTTGAGTCTACGATTGGTACAATAGCTGGCTCAACGTTGACTCTTCCTACTGATAAAGTGGGAGATTATCTTGTCGCTGTAACAGCTAAGGACAAGTCTTCAGAAGTGATTGCTCGTTTCAGCCTGAAAGTATCAGAGGATAAACAAATCGAAGCATATTATGAGAAAGCGTCCGGAAAAACGGGTAAGGAATTGAAAGCGACGCTCCACACCATCATCAAAAGCCAGACAAAGTTGACGTATGCTCAAGTATGGGATGGCATTAAGGATGCAGATGAAGATCCAAAGAATTCTAAGAATGTCATCTTGCTGTACTCTGGAAAATCCATTTCGAAATCTTCAAATGGAGGGAATGTGGGTCAGTGGAATCGTGAGCATGTATGGGCAAAATCCCATGGGAATTTTGGGACAAGCGTAGGTCCGGGGACAGATCTTCATCACCTTCGTCCGGAAGATGTGCAAGTGAATAGTAAACGAGGACATCTGGACTTCGACAATGGAGGACAGGCATATAGCGGCTGTGATTGTAAGGTTGATTCGGATTCATGGGAGCCACCTGACAATGTTAAAGGCGATGTCGCCCGCATGTTGTTTTATATGGCCGTTCGCTATGAAGGAAACGGTGAGCTTGACTTGGAACTTTCCGATACGGTCAATACGTATCCAAAGCCGCTTCATGGAAAGTTATCAACGCTTTTGAAGTGGAATGAACTTGATCCAGTTGATGAATTTGAGAGCAACCGCAATGATGTCATTTATGAAAAATGGCAGCACAATCGTAATCCATTCATCGACCATCCTGAATGGGCCAACGAGATTTGGGGTCCGGCCAAGGATTTGAAAAAAGCGAGTTAGTTCTTAAAAAGTAGAAAACGACGAAAAGAGCATGGATACAACCATGCTCTTTTCGTCGTTATAAAACTACTAGATTATTAGTCTACTATCGTCACTTTGACTTGTTTTTTACCCCAGATTAAAGCATCCGATTGTTTAGGGATGAATACATCGATCTTATTCCCTTTGATCGCTCCCCCAGTATCCACTGCGAGTGCTTTTCCGTAGCCTTCCACTTCCACTGTAGAACCTAATGGAATCACACTTGGATCGACAGCAATTACTCTTGCATCATCATATTTCTTCAGATTGACACCCATTCTTGTAATTCCTGAGCACCCTTCACAGCTAGCCGTGTAAGCGGTACTTGAAACCGTCAAAGTCTTCGAAGAGTTACTAACTAAATTGGCTTTCGTTTCAAGCTTACTCATGGTTTTTGCCCCGGCGATTCCGTCGGCGGTCAATCCTTTTTGTTTTTGAAAGGTGGAGACAGCTTGTTTTGTACCGCTGCCGAATATCCCATCAACCGTCGATGTGTATACATCCCACACCTTCAATAATTTTTGCAAATCGGCCACATGCTTACCGATATCCCCGGTACGCAATACTTGTATTTTTTGATTCGTTTGTAATCCTGCTATTCCATCGGCTTTCAGGTTCGACTTTTTCTGAAATTCCTTTACGGATTCTTTTGTAATGGAACCGTAGTACCCGGTTGCCTCATGATAGGGATAGACCCCTTTTGTCAGCAATGATTCTTGTAACTCTTTTACATCACTATGGCTTGTACCTTGCGATAGCGTTCGATCTCCAAGGGCAGCTTCACCTTTAGTCGGCATCGCTAATCCTATCATGAATATCGAAGCCGTGATGATTATGCATATAATGTTCTTCATGTTTGTCCTCCTTGTTGTATCTGCACGTATACAATTCGTTTGGTTAACGATTCTTACGTGCAGGGAAAGGAAAAACACAGCAAAGGGACCAAAGAACTGTTAATACATGTAACGGAATCTGAGAAAACGGGGAGGTTCGATGTGATTACAAATCCCTTGTTTCATAGGATTTGGTTGTTTTTGTATAAAAAAATGTGAAAGATTGCGTGATTTCATCTTGCTCCCGGCATTTGACCGATAAAAAGCCAAGATTGACCGATAAATAGGCGAGTTTGACCGATAAAAAGCCTCCATTGACTGATATAACCTGAATCTTGACTGATACATGGATGAAACGGATAAGGGGTTACTGAAAAAGAGTCATTATCTTTTAAAATCATAAGCTAGTTTGCTAGTGAAATGATAAAAAATGTCCCAAAATCAAGGCATACAGCAAAAAGCCACCTAATTATAGTTAAGTGGCCGGCATTCTCTTATCCATTTTCATTCATGTGATTTTTGTAAAATTTATCGACTGATTCGCAAGTTGATTAATTTTAGCAAGAATATTCCTTATAAGGCATTGTGTCTCTTTTCTTGTGTAAAAGTTGGAATGAGTTAGATTGTATGGGAAAAGTGATGATAGTCATGGAGCCTACCGGGCAATATTGGCTGAGCTTAGCTCACATTTTAAAAGAAAATGAGATGAAGTTTGTTGCATTTAATCCGTTACACGTAAAGAAAAGCAAGGAATCCTATTGGCGATGAAGCTTCAACAATTTCATTGTCGTCTCTTCTAATCTGTTCTCATTCTTGATTATCTGAATGATTTCCCCCTGTTTCATAAATAGAATAATGTCTCCCGTCTCGGCTGCTACATCCATCATATGGGTAGAAAAAACAATGATTGTACCATTTTTTTTAATCTGATTAAGAATTTCAACGAACTGGTTAACCCAGTAGGGATCCAATCCATTAGTGGGCTCATCCAGTAGCAAAACATTCGGTTTGGCTAAAATGGATTGCCCGAACAATAATCGTTGCCGCATGCCCTTAGACAAACTTTTTACTAGTTCACGTTTCTTATCAACAAGACCTATCAACTCGATTACTTCATTAATCCTTTCGCTTTTCACTTTCCGTAAAGATCCATAAAAACTAAGGAACTCTTCAACTGTCATCATTTCCTGGGCTTGGAAGTCATCAGGCATGAAACCGATTTCTTTTAAATAGTTCTCGCGATCATATTTAATGACTTTTCCGTTAATAGAAGTTGTACCACTAGATGGATATAGAAGACCCGCAATTATTTGTAATAATGTACTTTTGCCAGCACCATTTCCACCGCATAATACGATACAAGTTCCCTCTGTTACTTCAAAAGAACATGGATATAATGCCGTCTTTTTCTTATAAACCTTCGAGACACCATCCACTTTTAATCCTGTCATCGCCTTTTCCTCCATTCCAGCATGAGCATCGAAAATAATAACGTCAGTGACAAAAATCCAATGACATATAATATATAGATAATAATTCCGAAAGGAGAGTCTAAGAAAGTCATAAGTGAATCATATGCTTGACCAAAAACTGCCCCTGCATCAAGTGACATGACAAAGGACACCCGAATGATTTCAGCGGGATTTGCAAATAAGAAAAATTTCATCATGGGGGCAATCCAAGGATAAGGGAGCAAACCTAAGATAGCAATCAATGCAGTCGGCCAAATCATGATTAGAAAAAACCAGATAATGACGGAAATTGATAATGCCTGCCACCTTGTCGATACGATACACCCTACGGTTACCCCAAGGATAAGAAAGAAAAAAATTAGAGTAATAGAGAAAAAGTAAATAGATAAAAGCCAGTCGCTGGAAAAAATATTCCCACTCACTATCCCTATGGCCAAGCTAATTCCATAACTGAACGTGAAAACGATCGCTTGAGCCGTGAATTGACCACCTATTTTGCCCACTATGTAAGACAAAGTAAATAACGGATAGGTATTCAATAACCGCCATTGTCCATTTTCCATCTCATTGGCGATTGAAAAGGAACCAATGATCAACATGAAAAGTGGGATGATATATAAAGCGACGTTGATTATAGTACCAGTCGTATTGGTATAACCAGTTAAGGAGGGGGAGCTGCTTTGCAATAAAAATAAGAGAGACAATACAGCGACCCACAAGCCCAAGAAAGAATAATACGATCGCTGTCGTACTGTCATGCGCAGTTCAGAAAACCAAATATTCCACATCTTCATTCCTCTTTTCGAACAATCTTCTACCTCAGTATCTTATATATCTAACATGTAGTTCACCAATCATCTCAATATATAACGGTCAGATACCTAGATACCTTATAAGGCAGCCCGAAAATGGAACTGGCCCCTATTCTTCAATGAGAACCGCTATCTTCTTCACTGTCTGAATGTGAATGGTCCTTCATATTATGTTTCTGCATCATTTCATGGTTTTGCTCCCATCCATGGTCAGCTAAATCGTTTGCAGACATTAGCTGGCTGCCTTCATTTGCAGTGGCAAACTCTTCAGCTGAAGCTTTATCTTTAAATGATAGTACATTATAGGCCATTGGTGTTTTAATCGATGGATTGTATACATAAGTTGCGTCTTTTCCTAAGACCCATTCTTTATCGTTGTAATCACGGACAAATTGAGCATCAATTTTTTTATTTTCATTAGCATGAATCCAATCATACATACAGCCTATATCATCAAAAACCATGGATTTACCATTTTCTAAAATAATTTGGGTAGCATGTTGATCGTTAATAACCGCCATATTACATGTTTCACAAGTGTCCGTCGCTTCGTTAATTGCAACAGGTTTAACCTCATCTTTCCCACATGCTGTGATAGTCATGATTATTCCTGCCAATGCAAGAAAACTAAATAGTTTTTTCTTCATCGTTTTTTCCTCCCAACTATAAATAAACTACAACTTGCTACAATCATCACTGCACTCATACACCATAAACTAAAACTAGATGATTGTTCTTTTTTTACTTCCATGGTCATGTCCATTAATGGGGCCGAATCTATTAATAACTGTTCAAATGGACTTTTCAACATGTTTTGTAACATGATAATTCCCGGTGCTTGGAAAAACAGTTGATATTCCGGAACATCCGCTGTTAAGGTAAGAAAATATGGATCGGCAGTATAGACAATATCACTCTTGCCATTCCCATCTAAATCAACCTTACTGGCAGCGTCCCAATAATTACCGTCCACTTGATTGTTTGAGCTTTCTATTGCTTGGGCATCGTTGACGTTTCCGACGAATGTATTTTTCATTGCCTTATTTCCATTCGATTTTAAAAACTGTATTCCAGTAAAGTTGTCCATGATTTTATTGGCCTTCAATCGATTGTTTTCAGCCTTTTCGATAAAAATGCCTACTCGATTGGAAATAAACTCATTCCCGGTCACCTCCGTATCAGAAGCTAAATATAGTAACAGCCCTTGAGCATTCACACTATTATTATTAGAAGTAAACTGATTATGACGCACGACCGTCCGTTTTGATTCCATTAACTCCGTGCCTGTTGTATTGAATTTAGATACATTCCCGTCAAGTATATTATCATTGGAGAACATGAGATGCATGCCGTAACGGGATTTTTGGATGTTATTCCTATGTAAGATATTCTCGTCACTTTGCTCTAAATATATCCCATCAGAAACATTCGTTATAGTAAGGTTTTCAAACCTATTACGGTTAGATTTCCATAAATCGATTCCATTCCCTCGATTTATGCCCATAATCTCGCTGTCTTGGATTGTCACGTCATTTGCATTGTCGAGCCTAATCCCTAAATGCCTCGTCTCAATGTTTAGTTTTTCCAGATTATGATGAGACCCCGTAACATAGATAGCTGCGTCTTCTTTTTCATTCCCACAATGTTCCACCATGATATTTTTTAGAGTCACACCCTTGTTGAGAATGGTAACGATCGGTTCATTCTCACAAGAGCGAAGAAGGACTTTACCTGTTCCATCTAGGGTTACTGGCTTGGAGATTATTACTGTCTCCTCATACTCTCCCTCCTCTATTTTAATCGTGGCACCGTTTGGAGCTTCATCAATTTTAGATTGTAAAGTGCCTGTGGCTTCTGATACAGCTGGCAAGCAAAATGATAATAAGAGGAGAAACAAGATATAATACATTATTTTCACTTCTTTAGTCTCCTCGCTCTCGAATGGATTCACACTTTAGTCTAGCTAATAAATGTATAAATTTAATGAGGATACCAACCATGCTCATGGTGTACAGACAACATTTCCTTGAAGTGTAAATGTTCATAACATTAGTATAGACAGAATGAAAAGATTAAATAATACGATGATCATTCTATTGAAAGAGAAGGCAAGAGAAGGAATTCGAGGAATCTTAGAAGAATTGAAGACTTTCTTATTATTGGAGAAGGGAAAAATGGAGAAGAAGCGATTAAACGTACCGAAGAATTAATGCCTGATATGATCCAAATGGATATTTAAATACTTGTAATGGATGGACTAAGCGACTAAAATTCAAACCATATGTGAAAATTGTAATGATTACGGTTTCAGAGGATATCATAAATTTATTTGATGCGTTAAAAAAAAGGGGAGGAGTTTATGAGAAGTATAACGAGTGGATATTGGTAATGACAGAAATGAAATTTACAAGGTATTCATCGATCATTCCTCCAACTAAAGCAGCTTGATAGGACAAGCTGCTTAAATGTTATTTTCCATTTTGGGCAGATGAAGTGGGGAGAATTCTTCTTGTAGTATGGAGTACATGTTAAGATCTTGATGTTTTCCTTTTGCGAAGATGCCTTTTCTCAAGGTTCCTTCAAATGACATCCCTATTTTCTCCATCACCCGTGCGGATCCTGTATTCTCCACGAAACATCTTGCTTGAATTCGAACGACATTCATCCGGTTAAAGCCAAAGGCAATCACTTCATTGGCAGCTTCAGTCATGATTCCCTTTCCCCAATAATCTTGAGAAAGTACATAACCGATTTCGGCTACACGATGCGCCACCAGCCACGAGACAAAATCAATGGTTCCGATGATCTTCCTAGTCTCTTTATACTGGATTCCCCACGGAGCGACATGCTTATTCTCATATTGTGCCATGGCAAAGTCAATAAAATCTCTAGTATCAGCCAGTGTCTTATGGTTATCCCACGTGACGTATTTTGTCACTTCTTCATCAGAACCGTAAACATGAATATCCTCAGCATCTTCCCACGTTATTTTCCTCAGGATTAGTCGTTCCGTTTCTAAAGTAGGGAAATTTTCGAATGGATTCTCCATTTTATCACCTCTTTTTCTGTTAGTTATTACCATTATATAGAAAATTTTTAAAAGATACAGAAAAAATAGCATTCAATGAAAGAATGCTACTTTACCATTGCTATTGCTATTGCTATGAAATATTTCGTTCAAAATCTAAAACTTCTTAGGAAATTGCTTGATAATCCCTTTGGTTAAAACATCCGCCAATATAATAATATGGTCTTCTCCTTTATCAAAAGCAACAATTTCAGCGTCTGTGTCCTTTTTAAGTCGGGCACTCACTTGGTCTGTCAACAATTGCAGATGCATATATAACAGTTCCTTTAATTCTTCATTGCTCCAATTTGGATTGGCTTTGCTGAGAAAGAGGGCGATATCATCAGCGTTTTTATACCATTCCGTATTGTATTTCTTGAAGTTATTTTGGTTTCCGCTTTTGGCTGCCTCCACCACTTTTCCTGCAAGTACAATGTGCTCCCTTAGCAATTGGGCCAGCTTGTCACCGGCCTCCTCCCCATAATAGGGCTTAATGGCATTCCCGATATCATCTTGGTTTTGTAATAACCGTGCTAACACTTTTTCTTGATCATCCAGGCCTGAGATGGCACTGACAATATAGCTTCTTGTCCAGATCGTATGATTGATCCAAAGCTTCCGTAAAGCACTTTGCAGTTGAACCGACGTTTCTTCCATACATTGCCTCGAAGGATTTGCTTTACCTTTGGCCTCCGTATGGAGGGGAAAGAAAACTAAGGCGAATGACATAATCAATAACGTTACCTTCATGAACAGGTTTTTAATAAAAAACATCTCCTTTATTTAAGATGAAATACTGGCTTATTATTTGATGTAATTCCAGTTTTTACTCCTAAGTCACCTGAAACTTATCCCATTCAATCAGCGTTTAAGAGAAGGAAATCACCCTTTAATAGAGAAATACATACAAAGGGGATGGTGAGATGTCAAACGATGTTTCTTCTGAATATATTAGGGTGTTTAAATGGCGGTTTAAGGATATGAAATATACAGCGGATAAGGCGATGGAGCAGCTTGATGAGGAGATGCTTTTTTGGTCACCGAATGAGCAATCCAATAGCATTGCCATCATCGTGAAGCATATGAGCGGGAATATGGTTTCCCGGTGGACGGACTTTTTATATACAGATGGGGAGAAACCGTCCAGGGACCGAGATGCGGAATTCGAGCCCGCCATCACCAGTCGAAAAGAGTTAATCGAGGTTTGGGAAAAGGGATGGAATGTCCTTCTTTATTCCTTGCATGCCATCAAGAAGGAACATCTGCTTCGGGACATATTCATTAGAAAAGAACCTCATACCTTGATTGAGGCCCTTGAGCGACAACTGTATCACTATTCCTACCATATCGGCCAGATCGTCTATATAACCAAGCTGCAAAAGGGGGATGCCTGGGAGAGTTTGACCATCCCAAAACGAGTAAAAGGAGAGTTTTAATGAAATTTCAATCAAAGAAAGATTGGTGGACTTACCCCGTCTTCTTCGGGATCATCATCGCAGTCTTCATCCCGCTATTCACGGATCAAGATCTGACAAGTCTATATATAGGCGTGCCAGTCGCCGGTTTGATTCTTTGGATATGGTTTACGACCTATTATGTGATAGAGAGAAATAGTTTGGTCGTTCGGTCTGCATTCATTCATAAAATCATCCCGGTCCATGAAATCAAATCGATAAGAAGAACATTGAATCCACTTTCTTCGCCAGCGCTTTCACTCGACCGGTTGGAAATCCTATATGGGAATGGCAAAATGGTGCTCATTTCCCCGGAAAATCGTGAAAAGTTCCTTGAAGAATTAAAGAAATTGAATCCCTCGATTGTCATTGTCCTGAAGAAATAAAGGTCCTAAGGAATGAAAAAAATGGGAGGCGAGAAAATGAAATTAGCTTTTTTATGTCATCCAGTCAAATATTTAAAAGGTTCATCCCGTTACTATCGGGAAGTGTTGGGATTTGAAGAAGCTTGGCAGGAAGGGGAGCATACGGTTGCGTTGAAACTGCCGGGTAGCGATGTACAGTTAATGCTTGAAGATGATGAGGAAGGATACTCGGCTGGTGGCGTTTTTATCGTGGACAGTGTAGACCGGTTTTACCATGAAAACAGCACATTGGATTTTGTGAAGGAACCATGTGATATCCCACCAGGTAGGTACGCCATCTTTCAAGATCGCTCGGGAAACCCGATCCGCATCATCGATAAAACGAAGAGTTGAAGGGGGACACCCCTTTCTTATATGAAAAGAAGAGGAGGGCCAACCCATGATCAAAGGCCTATATGAAGCTCATTTACCTGTGTCAAACCTTGCTCGATCCATCGAATTCTATAAAAAGCTGGAGTTGGAATTAGCCTATCAAAATGATACTCTAGCTTTCTTCTGGATCGAAAAGGGTCGTAGTTGGTTAGGCTTATGGGAAACGGATCAAGTGCAAACCCCTTATCACCCTTCGCTGAGGCATGTCGCCTTACATGTGGACAAGAAGGATATCGAGCATGCGAAAGAATGGCTGGGGGATAAGGGGATTCAGATAAAAACGGCTTTTGACTTTCCACCTGATAGGCAACCCCTTGTTTTACCGAATAACCCCCATGCCCACGCAGCCATATACTTTCAAGATCCCGATGGTAACTCCCTCGAATTGATCACCCCTTTACGATTGGATGTCGAAGAGGACTTTCCCATGATGTCCTTGGAGGAATGGAGTAAAGGAGGTAGGATGTAATAAATGAGAGGTAGATGAAAATTGAATACATATAGATGTAGGGGAATATTTCTATTCAATAAATATTTTCTAACCTGTAATCTTACATTACAATTCGATTCACAAAGTATGCTAGTTTTTACGATTAAATAGGAAAACTCTTTCCCATCTAAAAAGAAAAAGGCTATGTTCGTATAATTTGTTGCTGAGGATACCATGCATGTAAAAAAGAAAATTTTACCACTGTAATTGAGATTGGAAATTTTAAATGATATATTTTACTAAAATGTCTTATTTCACTATCAGGCAGTTTAGTTCAATAAGAATACCTACCCGATGTTTTTGCTCTGTTTAAGAATAAATGGTGATTTTTGATAACTCTTCGAAATCTTACTTTCAGTTACCTGTCATATGGTAAGAGATATAGGAATAGTATATTACTGGATTAATAAAATTGAAACAGGAAGAAAAATGAGGTGATTTATTTTAGAAAAACTCAGGAAAATTAATATGAAAACTGCTGTATTTATGGGAATTATTTTTTACTCTTTGACTATCTTCATCCACTTTCTTATTATAAGCAAAAGTATTCCATTCACGTGGGTTAATGGTGGAAGGTCTGAATCATTCGCTGAACAGCTACCAATAACTGTTATGAATATCGTTATTTCTATTATTGGAGTAGTTTTTACATTGATTGTTGGTAGAATTAAACAATATAAATACAAAAGAGGAATAACCGTTATATGTTGGTTTTTTGTTGTACTTTGGTCTTTTGGATTTATACAACAATTGTTTGGAACACCTTTTGAAAAAATGGTTTGTTCGTTAGTATTGCTTATTGGAGTTATCTCGAACTTGCGTATGGCGATTGAAAAAAAATAGATGTAACTCTTTAATTAATAAGTTTGTGAACAATTACACTTAAACTAAAGGGGGGCGTTAGTTTAATAGCGGAGACAGCATAAAAGCTGTCTCTTTTTTTACCTTTAGCAACAATCTTTACGAACAAAGCCAAGAAAAAAGAGCCATACTTATTCAATAGATCTAATAAGCATGGCCCTTTATTTAGTTTTTAAAGTAGTCCTTCATTAACCGTGATACCAGCCTGTTTTACAGTTAATATATACAAGTGGATGCCAATCCCCTTTTCCATCGAATTGTATATACATATCATAATAACCTAGATCACTTTTTACTAGTTTGGTTTTATCTTTTTTGCCAACATAATTTTTCTTAATCTCGTTAATTGTTTTTGTTTTGACTCCTGGTGACCATTTATATGGATCAGCAAAGTGGAGTTCATGTGTTTTTACATATCCGTATTTCCCTTTGTATTTGATTTTGGACCAGCCATATTGTTCAGAAGAGGACCAGTTGTCCTGATCCTTACCGATAGGTACGCCGCCATATACTTTTACGATTGTCCCAACCTTAATTTTCCCCAATGTTTTATACGATGTTCCAGCAGACGATTTTACAGACAGTACTTTTGCTGCATAGGCTTTGTCATAGCTTGTGGTTTTAGCTTCGGTTGAATTGAATGATAGACATAATGTTAGTAAACAAACACATGCAAAAATCGAAATGAATTTTTTCATTCTAACAACACTCCTAATCAGTTACATAGATTTACTTTATAGAATTTTTTTCCTTTTTTTATCATATCATGTGTAGTTATTTAATACTATGTTTTCAAAAAAAAGGAATCGCCTCGACCTCTCTTTCCCTTGAACTTGGCCTTTTAAAATAAAGGCGCAATTACAAACCGGATGGAAAATAAGTGGATATTATGATACGTTTATACTGGTGGCTTATAGGTCAAATTCAAAAAAAGGTAGGTATACTATGTCGGAAACAGTTCTTAAGGTTCAATCCTTGAAGAAAAAAATTGGGAAAAACGTCATCGTCGATGATGTGAGTTTTGAAATCAAAAGCAATGAAATATTCGGTTTGCTTGGTCCGAATGGAGCGGGGAAAACGACGATTATCCGGATGATTACCGGTCTTATTAATCGCACGGGCGGCAGCGTTATGATCAAGGGGCATGATCTTGATAAAGATTTTGAAGGGGCAATGAACCAACTAGGGGCCATTGTCGAAAATCCAGAATTCTATAAATATATGACGGGCAGAAAGAACATCATGCATTATGCCCACATGTCACATAATAAGATTTCCCCTGAGCGAATCGAAGAAGTAATCAAGATCGTAAAATTGGAAGAGGCCATCGATAAAAAGGTGAAAACTTACTCATTAGGCATGCGTCAAAGACTTGGTGTAGCACAGGCCATCTTACATAAACCATCTTTATTGATTTTTGATGAACCGACCAATGGCTTGGATCCACAAGGAATACGTGAATTCCGTGATCACTTGAAGTTGCTGGCAAGTGAGGGAGTGGGCGTGTTGATTTCTTCGCATCTCCTTTCAGAAATGCAGTTAATGTGTGATACCTTTGCCATTATTGAAAAGGGTAAACTGATACATACGGAAGAAAAGAGAACAGAAGAAAAACAAGAGGACATTCATGAAGTGGCCTTTACGGTTAACGATGGGGAGCGGGCAAAAACGATTTTGCTAGAAGAGTTTCCTAGTCTTCCAGTGATCAAGCATAGTGCGGAATCCATTTCCGTATCAGCGACACGTGGACAGACGGCCCGTATAAATAGTAGTTTCATAAAGAATCAAATCGATGTCTTTGAAATCGTGGTTACTAGAAAATCATTGGAAGATAAGTTCTTTGAAATAACACAGCAGGGAATGAGGGAAACGGTATGATGTCCTTGATACGCAATGAATGGATGAAGATTTTTCAAAAAAAATCGAGCTATGTGTTTATTGGTTTCCTTCTATTAATGGTAATCGGCTCGGCGTTTATAGAAAGTAAACTGAATCCAGTCGATAAAGATGCAGACTGGAAGCAAGATGTGCGTGCAGATATAAAAGAGCAGGAAAAACAAATGAAAAGTCCGGAATTTGATGATGAAGACAAGGCATTCTTCAAGGAACAAATGGAAGTTAACGAACAACTTCTCAAGGAAAACATAAACCCAGACCTTCAAACGAACTGGACGTATATGGCGGAATGGACGACATCCATCACTTCATTCATTACTTTATTTGTCGTGATCGTTTGTAGTTCCCTGGTGTCTTCCGAGTTTTCAGATGGAACGATTAAGCAGTTGTTGATCAGGCCTTATAAACGTTGGAAGATCCTACTTTCCAAATACATTACTTCCCTATTATTTGCGGCACTATTACTTGTGATTTTACTTGCATTCAGCTATCTAATTGGTCTTTTATTCTTTGGAAGTGGTTCTTATACAGATAAAATCATGGATCCGACTTCTTTTGGATTCGCTCCTGTTTTAGTTGGCGAATATGTTGTGAATATGATGGTCTATTGGATTCCGGGATTCTTGGTGATCACAGCCATCGCCTTCATGTTAAGCACATTATTTAAAAGCCAAGCCCTTGCAGTGGGGATTGCTATCTTTATTTTATTTGCTTCTTCTACGTTGACTGCGATCATTCAGTCATTTATAGAAAAAAATGAGTGGTTAAAGTTTGTCCTGTTCCCTCATCTCGATTTAAGAGGATATATCTCTGAAACGGTGAATATGTTCGATGGGGCATCCCTTGGTTTCTCAATAGGAGTGCTTGCCGTCTATTATTTCCTATTTTTAGCGCTAACCTTTTTCTTCTTTCAAAAAAAGGATATTACGAATTGATGATAATTCGTTGGAAAAGTCGAAATCCCTTTGGGGGTTTCGGTTTTTTTTTGAAAAGGAAGAGGTAGAAGATAGGTTTAAAAAAGTAAAAAACCGTTCGCTTAACGGAACGGTCATTGTTAAATCACTCAATCACATCAAACCAGAGGGAATCCGTATCATCCACCTCGCCATTGTAATTGATGGTGATTTCCTCTCCGGCCACTATATCGGCATGTGCATAAAAGTCGATGGTCATCCGTTCTTCATTATTATCAAACCGGGCATTTGGGGTGTAGGAATGATTAAATAAGGAACCATATCCCAAGGCAAGCGCGGTATCGTCGTCTCCCCAATAGAAGCAATGCTCGAATAGTGAGGTTTTCTTTAAGTATTTCCAGTCCTTTTTTGGTGAAACGACAACAGGGGATGATTCTATCCATTCATCTTTTTTTATATCCCGTGTAGCGAATATCCCACGGCCATATTTTCCTGTGTGTTTGATGCAAATGGGGGGCACTGAGGCATCTCCTTTCTGCCAATCCTGATTCGTTTTCATGTGTTCCTTATCTAGGGTTTTTAGTTGTGCTTTTAAATAAGCATTCCGTTTGCGAATGAAGTCAAAGATGAATTCAGGTTCTTGATCGAATACATCGATCTGCCCCTTCTTATAAGGATCGAGGAGGACATGGGGGCGTAATGTTTGATGGAGGGTGTGTACTTTATCTTCCATATAATCGACCGTGAATGTTGTTTCAAGAATTTCTTCTACTATATCTTTATAGCGTGTACGAAATTCAGGAATTTGTAAGAGAAGGGCGTTCAGGTGGTTTTTCTTTACTCCTTCAATAGGCACGTACGTGTGCTCCATGACCCCACCGCTCACTTTCCGTCCCCATGTTGCATCATAGTCCCAAGGAATGATTTCGAATAACCCCGTTTTACTATTGCGATATAAGGCATAGTTGTGCGTGAACCCATCGTTATTCATCGTACAAACGGCTGCAGCTAACCAGCGTAAGTAAGAATCAATATTTATTTGCCGTGCGACGACATCATGTAATTTGGGTAAAGGGGTCGTATTGATTTTGTGGATGAAATGATGAAGGAAAAGATCGTCTGACTCGATGCCATACACTCGTTTATAGCCAGAAAGAAGCGATTGTTTTGGTTTTCCATCTCTCTCCAGGGCAAAGTTTGCATCATTGCCAACGGCGTAGTAGATGGGGCCGGAAGGAAGACCTCTTTTTTCTAAAAAAAATTCGTCCACGGATTCCAATTGTAAATAGACTCCCTTTAAGGCATCATTACGTGTTAAATTGATATGCTGACTATGTGGTGAAAGAACTCCGAGGTCTTCGAAGAAATCTAGAGAAAGCTTGTTGCGCATTAACGAAGGATCTCTGTATTCAGCATTCAGATGGATTTTTTGAGCGCCAAAGAATCTTTCAGGTTCGATAAACTCAACCCAATAAGACCTTTTTCGGAATTTCCGTGTATAAGAGCCCCGATAGGCCATATCGATATCATAGGAATTTTCACCAACTTTTAAATAAGCGGGAATCGGGTTGTCGCTCCATACATTTTTCCGTAAATGATCCAAATCTTCTTCTTCAATCGTCAAGAAATATGAGGGAATATGATAGCTCATACAATTACCTACCTTTTATACTATTGTTAAGAAAGAAGTCTCAGCTTGATGAAGCGGCTACTATTCATCAAGCTGAAACCGCAATGATTCATTTACTTATCTTCTATTTCTTCTTTTTCTTGTTGAACATCCAGTAGACGTACTGCGAGTACACGTACTGCGAGTGGACGTACTGCGAGTACACGTACTGCGAGTGGACGTACTGCGAGTAGACGTACTGCGAGTAGACGTACTGCGAGTAGACGTTCTGCCAGTGGACGTACTGCGAGTAGACGTTCTGCGAGTGGACGTTCTGCCAGTGGACGTACTACGAGTGGAAGTACTACGAGTGGACGTACTGCGAGTAGACGTTCTGCCAGTGGACTTATGTCCAGTAGAATGTTTACCCTTTTTTCCTTTTTTTCCTTTCGTCATTCAAACCCCTCCTTTCATGAAGCTAATGGTATAGTATGCAGGGGTGTCCGAGCTTGAATGTGTTTTTGAAAAATCAGGCGAAAAATGATAAAGGGAAAGGATATTTGTCACATAACTTCGGATAGCCCCCACAAAAAACATGGGCATCTTGAAGTTACTATTTATTGACAGTGAGAATCATTATTGATTAAACTGGTTAATAGAAAGCAAATGGATGGGGGATGTGCACTATGTTCGTTCAAATGAAAAAAACAGTGGTAACAGAAGGCCATGCAGATCAAATCGTGCAAAAATTCAGTAGAGAAGGTTTGATTGAAAAGCAAGAAGGGTTCGTCGATCTAAGTGTTTTGGTCAAAAAGGTGCGACGGGGCGATGAGGAAGTAATCATCATGATTCGCTGGGAATCAGAGGAATACTGGAAGCAGTGGGAGAAGAGCGACGCACACATTGCTGGACATAAAGCCAATCTTGGCAAGCCAAAGCCTGATTATATCGTCAGCTCAGAAGGCGGATTATATGAAGTGAAAGCAGTGAAATCGACAGGAAAGTAAGATATGAGTCAGCCAGCATGTTTATGATGGCGACTTTTTTTATATACGGGAAAGGCTACTTATGCATACTCCTTCCATGATAAGACACCCTATATCATGGAGGTGAATACCACATGGATCAATCAAATTTGAAAAAAGATGAAAAGCAAAAACCTGAGGATAATTTAGTCGGCGGCGAAGACTTTACGACACAACAGCTTTTGAACGGGATGAATGGCATCTCGGAAATCTATCGTGATAATAGTGATGAAGACGAAAAAGAAACGACTGAATAAATATGAATGTATGTAAGCATAGCTGAAAAGTTATGCTTATTTTTCTGTCTGTGGTCGAATAACTAAGGGCTGTGGTTGAATAAATCCTATTCGTGGTCGAATAAATTAAAAAATGAGGTCGAATGTCACCGTGCATGACAAGTATACTGCAGATATTTCGACTTTTTAAAACTGACCGATTGACCATTATCTATTTTTATTAGCATTTAGCAGGAAAAACCTCCTGTCACAGAGAAATCTAGGAGTACAGATGTGACGAAAAAGGAGTGGGTATGTTGAACTTTTCCATTAATGAAGAAGACAAAATCATGGAGTTCCTCCTAGAAAAAAAGGATGATTTCGAGCAGCAAATTTTGGAAGAGGCAGTCAATGTTAGAGAAAAAATCGAGGAAATCCTGCTGGTTGGGAATGTGGACCTTCTGAATAATGCGCATAAGCTGGTTCGGTACATCGTGGAACAGAATGAGGCAGCCATCATTGCTTTTGCTGAACAAGAGGGAGAAGCGTGGGCCACGCACTCCTTGACTCTTTCATTCAAGTTGGAATGGGTTCAGGCCATTCGAAGAACGTTATGGAAATTCCTATATGAATATGAACAATTACAAGATACATTCAATAATGTGGAAGTGTTTTTCGATTTAGAGAAGAAAGTGAATGAACAGGTAGACCAATTTCTTAAAGCGTTCTTCATTCGTTACTCGGATTATAAGGATCGGTTGATCTTATCGCAACAGAACTTGGTGGAGAACTTATCCGTCCCGATCATTCCAATTACCCCAAGTATCTGCATCCTGCCTTTGATTGGGGATATGGAAGAATCACGCATGTATATCATCGAGGAAAAAGTACTGATAGAGATAGGAAAACTGGGGATACAAGTTTTGATATTGGATTTATCAGGAATCGTCGATATGGAAATTTCCGTCCTTAGAAAGTTAATGAACATTCTGGATGGGACGGCGATGATGGGGTGTAAAGCGGTAATCACTGGCCTCCGTCCTGAGATCGTTACGAAAATGGTGAGATCTGGAGTGTGCTTTGGTAATAAAGCAGAAACGAAAGGAACACTGCAACAGGCGTTGCAAGATTATTTAATCGTATAAGATGAAGTGATTTCTCAATATCGGTTATATTTTGACCGGAATTACGGAGAAAAAACAAGTTCTACATGATGGAAATGCCGTTATCGATGGAGTCCAACGAGAGATTGGAAATTAGAGACTGCCCAAGAAAATGCTTGGCAGTCTCTTTATGCATTCCCCTACTTAATCAAGGAATACATATACGTATCGTGTGGGACTCCATTTTGATACATGTACTTTCGAAGGATCCCTTCCTCGGCAAAGCCTGCCTTTTTTAATAACTGACTGGATTGGACATTTTCCGTAAACACCACCGCACCGATACGCGTCAGACCGAGCGCATTGAAACCGAAGGCCGTGATTTCTTTGAGCGCCTCTGTCATATACCCTTTATGCCAATGATCCGGATGGAGTTCATAGCCAATTTCTGCTCTTCTGTTTTTGGGAAGGTAGGCGTGAAATCCTATCGTTCCAATCAGTCCAGGTATCCCTTTTCTTTCGATTCCCCAACGAATGGCCCGTTTCTCTTTATAGTTCTCAGCAAATTTTTCAATGATTTCCCTTGCCTGTTCGATACTTTCAAACGAATCTTGCCCATAAAAACGTGTAAGGTCATCATTGGAAAAGCACTGGTAGATTTCTGGGCTATCGCTTTCGGAAATTTCCCTTAAGGTCAGTCTTTCTGTCTCGAGTATCGGAAACATCTGTATCATCCCCTTCCATTTTTGTTATTCGACCTTGAGACGAGGAATCCTGCCCTGTACATGTTTTTCAAATTCCCGGACAAGATATGCTTATCCTTTACTTAAAGGGGGGATTATCATGGGTAAAAAGCATCGTAATCGCATCAGTTCACCGAAGAAGAATAACCATATTCCAGAAGAAGCCATCATTGCCGAACATGAAGCACACGGTAAAGAGTATTCTGCGGAAAAACGTAAGAGAAGCAATCCTGGCCAGAGTCAAGACTAGAACAGAACCGCTTAGCCTTAAGGGCCGAGCGGTTTTTTTATGCTTGGGGTGCAAGTAGATCGATTCGCAATCGTCGATGCACAAAGTACTTTGTCTGCAGAAACGGTACATGTATGGAGTTATTGTTATTTAAAACATAATAAAAGTATAACGAAAACAAATCTAATATGTTGACAGAATAGGATGGATGATACAAAATATAATTATCTTGAAATAAAGATACATTATTTTAAAATAACTAAATATAGGATAAATGAGGAGAATATATAATGAATGTATTAGTAGTAAAAGCAAACAACCGTCCGGCAACAGAAGGAATCTCAAGCAAAATGTACGAAACGTTCATGGCTTCATTAGAAGGCAAAGACGTAAATGTAACAACGTACGATGTGTTTGAAGAAGATACACCATACTTCGGACAAGAAATTTTCAACGCGTTCGGCAAAGTGCAAACAGGCGGAGAGTTAACGGATATAGAAACACGCCTTTTGGCTGCTAAACAAAAAGCAATGGACGCAATCACTGCAGCGGACGTAGTGGTATTCGCGTTCCCATTATGGAACTTAACAATCCCGGCTAAACTGCATACATTCATCGATTATGTCTTTGCGGCAGGATTTGCATTCAAATATGATGCAAATGGGAACATGGTTCAATTAATGACTGACAAAAAAGCGATCTTCCTAAACGCTCGTGGCGGAGTTTACTCAACACCGGAAGCGGCTCCGATGGAAATGGCAGTGAACTACATGCGCAATGTATTCGGTGGCATCTTCGGCATGGAAATCATCGATGAGGTCATCATCGAAGGTCACAATGCAATGTCTGATAAAGCACAAGAAATCATTTCTGCAGGGTTGGAAGAAGTAAAGGCTTCCGCACAACGCTTAGTAGAATTGGCTGTTAAAGCATAATAAAATATATGGGTAATATCAAAAAAGGCATTTGAGTTTCGATTCAAATGCCTTTTTTGAGTAAAGGAGAAGGCCCTATTTTATGTAGATTTTTTTTAGGAGTCAGGATAACGAACAAATGCGAGTTTCTACCAATTCTTAATAACTTATATGATTATCTAATCCAACCGGTATAATGATATAGGTATTTAGGTATATTAAAAAAACATGTACGAAGAAATGCGAGGGAATATTTTGAGTAAACAGATGACCAAGTGTAAAGCTTGCGGTAAGGAAATTGCAAAAGGAGTAAAGAAATGCGTTCATTGTGGAAAAGATCAACGTAATTTTTTTATGAGGCATAAAATTTTCACCGGTTTTTTAGTAATCATCATCTTGGTGATTATCACTTCATTAGGCGGGAAAGATGATGATACCAAGGTAGAAAATGATAATAAAGTGGCAGAGACAAATAAGGTAAAAGACGAGAAAAAGGTAGAAGATGATAAGAAAGCAGCAGATAATGTACCAAACGAACATAAGGCGGCATTAAAGAAAGCAGAAACGTATGCGGAAAACATGGATATGTCAAAAGCAGCGGTTTATGATCAATTGGTTTCAGAGCATGGAGAAAAATTCCCAGAAGAAGCGGCACAATATGCTATCGACAATATAGAAATTGACTGGAAAGAAAATGCGTTGAAGAAAGCAAAAACGTATGTGGATGAAATGGATATGTCAAAAGCAGCGGTTTATGATCAATTGGTTTCAGAGTATGGAGAAAAGTTTACCAAAGAAGAAGCTCAATATGCTGTGGATCATTTAGAATAATATTCACATGAAATACCAACAAAAAACGTTGAATCTGATTCAGCGTTTTTTTGTTGGATTTTTTTAACGATAAACAATCAATAGTGGATGCCAGTTGAGTAAACAACGTGTACATCGACTTAATCCCGTGGTCGTGGGATTAATAGGGGATATGTTTTAAGGGTAGTTTAATTATATAGAGACAAATTTTTGATTTTCTTACTAGATAAAGCAATAATCATGGTGAAGGAAGGTGTTTATATGAAAAAATTAGAAGATAAAGTGGTCTTGATTACTGGTGGTGCTGGTGGAATCGGTGCTGGTATGGCCCATGCGATGGCGAAAGAGGGCGCAAACGTAGTCATTGTCGATGTGAATGAAGAAACAGGCAGGAAAGTGGAGGCCTCGTTGCAACAATACTCACCTGATTCGATGTTCATTCGATTCGATTTAACGAAGCATGATGAGCTGAAAGGGTTAGTGGACCAGGTTGTGGAGAAATACGGAAAGCTGAATGTGCTCGTTAATAATGCTCATGTATCGAGACAAATTCCCTTTATGGAAACGACTAGAGAGAATCTGGATTTATCATTCAATACCGGATTTTATCCAACATTCTATTTAATGCAGGCGGCCGTTCCCCATCTAAAAGAAACGAAGGGAAATATTATCAACTTCGCTTCTGGGGCGGGGATTAAAGGGCAGCCGACACAAGCGGCCTATGCAGCGGCAAAAGAAGCGATTCGTGGTCTTACCCGTGTCACGGCCAATGAACTTGGCGGATTTGGAATCACCATCAATCTAATTTCTCCGATTGCCAACTCGGAAGGCGTGCAAGCTTGGGCCAAAGCGCATCCCGATATGTACGAAGGAATGCTGGCGGGTATTCCGGTGGGGCGCTTGGGTGATCCCGAGGAAGACATCGGTCGCGTGGCTGTATTTTTAGCTTCTGATGATAGTAAATATATTACTGGTCAAACGTTGATGGTAGACGGTGGATCCATCATGTTACATTAAAATGTTCGGGCGCGTTGATTCTATCGACGCGCTTTTATCATGCTTCAATACGTTCCCCTACCCACTTCGTTCATTAAACTGGTTGTTTTTTAAATGAATTGTCTAATAATTATCCATATGTTACTATTTTTGTAGATATTTTACGTGTTGATTGTTCTAAATCTACGGGTATTTTGTCTAAGTATGATGTTTCGTTCATTTGTAAGGGGGATGTTGGGGAATGGGGAAGAAGACGAAGAATAGGTGGTTGATTGCTGTTTCTGCAGTGGGAATTCACTTGTCGATTGGTTCGGTGTATGCTTGGAGCGTATTCACGAAGCCACTTGCAAGCGAATTCGGTTGGGATTTGACTGATATTAGCTTAACATTTAGTATTGCGATTTTGTTTCTTGGGTTATCGGCTGCATTTCTTGGTCATTTTGTTGAAAAATATGGACCTAGGAAAGCGGGGATTCTCTCGGCGATTTTTTTTGGTTTAGGTATTACGGGGTCCGGTGTAGCGATTCATCTGGAATCCTTGCCTCTCCTTTATATTTCTTATGGCGTTTTCGGTGGGATTGGGCTCGGTGTAGGCTACATAGCACCGGTATCGACCTTGGTGAAGTGGTTTCCAGATCGCAGGGGTCTAGCGACTGGCCTAGCCATTATGGGCTTTGGGTTTGCGGCACTGATTAACTCGCCAATCATCCAGGGTCTGATTGAATCGGTAGGAATTGCTACTACCTTTTTCATTCTTGGAACTGCTTATTTCATCATCATGATCGCTTCCTCTCTTTACTTGGAACCTCCAGAGAAAGGCTGGCTACCTGTGGGGTATAAAGAGAAAATCAAAACGGGCAAAGTGAAGGCATTGCAAGATCTTTCGCAGTTGACCGCTAACGAAGCAGTTAAAACAAAACGTTTTTATTATCTATGGATCATGCTGTTCATTAATATAACTTGTGGGATTGCCATCATTTCAGCTGCCTCCCCGCTTGCCCAGGAAAGTATTGGGTTAAGCGCCGCTGCTGCTGCGGCACTAGTGGGCGTGCTCGGTGCCTTCAATGGTCTTGGACGGATTGGCTGGGCATCTGTATCGGATTTTATTGGTCGCCCGAATACGTATACCATATTTTTCACGATACAGGTCATTGCCTTCCCGCTCTTGATCATTACGGATAACCCGGTTATCTATCAAATTTTATTAGCGATTATTTATACATGCTATGGTGGAGGATTCGCTTCCATTCCAGCGTATATCGGAGATTTGTTCGGTACGAAGCAGTTAGGTGCCATTCATGGATATATTCTAACGGCATGGGCAGCTGCTGGGCTCGTGGGTCCGATGTTTGCTTCATGGATCAGGGAAACAACCGGGAGTTACTCCCAAAGTTTAATCGTATTCACTGGTTTTTTCGCCGTTGCATTGATTGTTTCCTTATTGATTCGTCTGGACATAAACCGATTGAAAAAAATCCAGACGAACGAAAGCCAGGATATCAGTGTTTGATGGTAAGTAGTTTGTATAATGATAGAATAAGAAACTCGCTGATTTCTTCCTCAGCGGGTTTTTTAAGTAAGTATTTAAGGACATTCATTTTGCCCTAAACGATGAAACCAATTCATCTCCTTATTCAAACGATTATTCAGGATCTTTTTCAGTTCTTTCTTTTCAGACCCATTCTTTAGACCCTTAGATAACTTGCATGCCCAAACCCTTGGTATGACTGGGTTTTGGAACTACTTCTTTTATCACTTACGGCTACCTATTCACAATCCACATATACCATCCACAACTCACATCCTATCAGCCGACATCCACAGGCGGATATCCACAATCCACAAGCGAAATTCTTTAATTCACAGCCACGTCTTCTTATCCACAGCCGCTTTAAAGGACAAAAAAAAGAGAGCGGAATCCGCTCCTGTTATGAATCTATGTAAATGATGAAAAAGGGCAGGGGAAAAAACACTAGCTTAGGAAGGTAGTGTGATGTTAAGAAGGCGATGCAGCAAAGGCATCGAGCCGACCACGTTGTATGGCGAAATAGGATTGGATGGTTTCCTTTTTCCTCGTGAGTGTATATTGCTGGTTGGACGGTGATACCGCCGCGTTGCCGAACTTTCCGATTAAAGCGAGCAGTTTGTCCAATTGATCATATGTATCATTTCTAAGCGCTATGATATATTCCGAAGCGGTCCTTGTGGGTACCGGGTTGGTTGTCGGTGCAGTCATTTCCTCTTCTGTTTCGATTGTCTCGGTCGCCGTCTTCACGCGGGATATGAGCCACTCTTCGCACCAGCCGTTCAGTATGGAATAGATGAAGTCCGCTTGCTGAAACTTGAGGCGGATCGGTTCGATGTGTTGGTTCACTTCCATATAGTTCACTTCCCGGCCAAGTGCCTTCTCTGAAATCTCTTTATGAAAATGTTCACGGTCAAGCAGGGACTTGATGGACTCGGCCTGGTGGGCATACTTCGCCATTTGTTCTAATGTTTCATTATAAACAATCGTGCTTAAATAAGCCGATGCCTGTTTTGGTTCAGTGAGCAATGGTTTGTTGGCACGCAAGGCCTTGCCGAATTTCTTGAGTGCTTGTGAATAGACGAATCGCGCAAGGGTCAGCAGTTCCTTTTGCGTATCGCTCGGAGTTTCCGCTTTTTTTGCATCTTTAAGAAACGAGCGGAAAATGTACTTCCCGACCCGTTCCAACTCCAGGCAAACGGCATCGCTGATATGGCCAGGAAAGCCCGCATTGAAAATGGTCCGGCGCAGTCCTGCCCGCTCGCCACGGTTTTCGCGATACTCTCCAAGCGTCCCTTCCTTAAAGGTAAACATCATCACTTCTTTCTTGGAGAAAGCCTTGCTTGTGAAAGCAATCGTAACGAGATCGCCTAAGCCTGCTTCATAGATGGCATTCATCGCTTCGAACAGGCGCTGTCTTGTGAATAGGGAAGTGGAGTCCGAAACGAATTCATGATAATCGAACATCACTTCTTCCGATTTTGAAACCGACATCCGGTAAGCGGCCATCAGCAACAGACGTTTTGCCGAAATCGTCAACCCTTTGAAAGCCTCATGATAAAAGAAACGGTATTTCTTGCAATAACGATCGGTCTTATGGTTAAAGCCAAGGTTACTTGTCGGTCCAAGGTTGAACTTATATAAAGCATCCCCATCTTGTTGAACGGGTACGAAAACCTGTGGAAGGTCTCCTTTTGGTGACGTGAATTTCCTGATGATCTGCTTCAAATATTTTTCCGATGTCCCCAAACTGCTTGCCATTGCATGAAGCGGGCTCTGAATGACCCCATCCCAATCACTATGCAGCAAAGAGTACAAACACGCATCAAATTCAGTGGAGGATACATGTTTCAATAAGTAATGGTACGTTTCTTCATAAATCATCCGGTTCCGTCTCCTTTTAGTATCCGCCTACATCCATTGGGCAGAGGGTATGATCTAACCAAATTGTTCTTCATCTTATGGAAGCGTTCGAAAAGAACCACTTCACCGTCTATATAAACTTTAAAAAGGAAAAAGTAGCATGCTCTAAAAAATTTTTTTGAAAATGTATAGGTTTGTAGGGGAGTGGCAAAAGAGGCTGATTAGTTGTGTTAAAATTAGGTAGAATTAGAAAAATAGATAAAGGGAGTTTTTTCGTAATCATGATATTTTCATTACTAGTATTCATCTTAAAAGGGATCGTGACGAAGCTTCCGTTTGCTTTATTGGGACTTTCCCTCATTCCGCAAAGGTGGTCCATAGCCGTCAGGAAAAAAGATTGGCTCTTTTTCACTGAACAGGTTCTGCGGCTATTACTGGCCGCTGTCATTTTATTTTTTATCATCGATATTAATCTACTAGACCAAACGGTTGAAGCGTTCTTTTCCAACTTGGCCGTAGTATTTGGGTTGTTCCTTATCGTGGATGCAAGCTTGTACCTATCGAGGGATAAAGAACCTTCCCTAAAAAGACGTGACCGGGAACAAGGCGTTTCGAAGCGAGTGAGAACGCCTTGGAATGTCCATGCCATGTATATCATCGGTTTATTGCTGATTGCCACTTGGGTGATCATGCTGTTTTATCCCCTTACGATTGCCGGGAACCTTCATGGGTTAGCCGATGTCGTAAAGAAGAATAAACTAGAGGAAGTCCAAGATATTAAAACGATGCCACTAGTGACGGTGAAAATGGCTGATGCAAAGGGCGATGCTGCCATTAATAAAATCCAGAATGCCTCATATTTCACGGAAGGTGAATACCGTCTGACCAATATCAATGGCGAATTGACGTATACCTCTCCCATTGAAATGGACGGATTCCTGAAAGCTGGAAAAGCCGAATACACGCCAGGATATAACTTGATTTCGGCCATAGCGACCGATAAAGGTGCGAGCACGGTGAAAGGGAAGATGCTGTATGCCCCGTCACAGTATTTGGATTATGATGTAGATAGACAGATTCGTAAATCGTATCCAACCAAAGTCATCTACGATTCATACCTGGAGCCAGATGAAGAAGGCAAGCCTTTCTTTGTAGCTTCGGTTGGCCATTACTTGAAATACAGAAGTGGGTCCGTCGTGGATGGGGTGGTAGTGGTGAATCCGGAAACGGGTGACACGACCTTCTATCCATTAGGAAAAGAACCGAAATGGGTGGACAGAACCTTCACTGAGGAAACGGCTCTAGAGTATTGGAGCTATTGGGGAAAATATGTTCACGGGTGGAAAAACCAATCACTCATCGGTCCGAAAAAAGATGTCTTGATTCCGAATGAGGAAAATATGCAAGTCACCTTTAATGATAAAGGCGAGTTGATTTATGTCGTCGATTTCACGAGGGCCAAATCAAAAGGGAACTCGAAAACGCTGGTAGGTTACGGTGTGTTCAACGCCAAGACGGGTGAAATGACATATTATAAAGGCGTGACATCCGTTTTAACCGGTAAAGAAGCAAAATCGAATGCCAATGCGAGTGAATTCTTATCCAAATATCCAGGATGGAAAGCGACCAATGGCGTGTTCTATACGATATACGGGGCACCGACCTATGTGATCCCCGTTACAAAAGGAAGCAAGTTCCAAGGGGTGGCCATTGTGTATGCCAATAGCGACAATCCTCAAGTAGCTTTCGGGAAGAACAAAGATGAAGCATTCCGGAGCTATAAGAAACTGATCGCCTCCTTAGGGAAAGTCAATGGAGTGACGCCCCAAAAAGGATTTGAAATGAAAGAGGTCAAAGGGAAAGTCATCAGAATCAATGATGCCAATCTTTCGAGTGGGTATGTGTTCTATCTTATCGTAGAGGGCAGCAGCAAAAGGTTCTCGATTGATCCTTCCGTTCAAGGATTGTCCGATGTAGTCTTGACCAAGGTAGGAGACCGGGTCATCTTGAACGTGATGGACATGGAAGAAGAGATTGTTCCCGTCGATCAGTTCACGAATGTAGATTTGCCGAAGAAATAAAAGAAGCCGTGCGTACTCCTTGAAAGGAGCGCACGGCTTGTTCAATGAAAAAAACTGTACCTCCGATTGTTAGGTGTGTCTAACAAAGAAGGTGCAGTTTTTTTCTTTATAATTCCCCTTGTTGAATCCGTTTAATTACCTCATCAAGCCAGTAAATGGTGTGATCTGCTCTGGATGAAAAGTATTCACCTAAATATTCCACTAGCTTTTCTTTATCATGGTCTTTTTCCATCTTCATCTGTTTTTCAAAATCCGAAATTTGTTCCCACTTTGCAAGGAACTTCTTTTTGTTGTTTTTCAGGATTTCGACTACCTTATCACGGTCTACATATTTGAGGTATGCAAGTCCCACCACCATATCACTAATGGAACTGGCATTTTCAAACAACTTATAGATTTTCTTCGGAAGTTCTTCACGGCCTTTAGCCGTAATCCCGAATACTTGTTTATCAGGTCGATGATCTTCTTTAATGATTTCGACTATCTCGATTAAGCCTTGTTTGACTAGCGAATCAAAATGGTAATACAGCTTACTTTCCGTCAGCCCACCCAGTTGATCGAAAGGGATGGGTTCAGACAGCTGCTTTTTTAATTTATATGGATAATTATTATCCTTCATCAGTTTGCTCAATATGAAAACTTGAATGGGCATCTCTAAGCTCCTTCAGAAAATGGTTATCCTTATTATAGCAAACGAAGCGGGAATTTAAGCGGTCTTTGCAGCTTCCGTTTCCGGTTGTACCACTTGATTATCCAATGGAACTTTTTTGTGGACAAAGGCCACGATGAGCATGTTGATGAACATGGCACCCAGACCGACGGCTACCATGGACCAAATAAACGGACTTGGACTCGTGGTGCTATATAGGTTGGCAAAGTATGCTTGCACCGAGTAATACATAGGTGAAATGTGGCTCATCCATTCATACGGCGCATACATCATATCACGTGACACGGTGGCGCCATTTGCGATGGTTTGTGTTAATAAGATCGGGATGTTTAACACCATACCACCATCTCCAACCAAGAATACCAAAATGGCTGTAAAGTTGAAACATACCATATAGTTCAAGATTTGTTGACCTAGCGTGCTGAGGAATAGATCTCCACTTGGTTCATTCACTAAATAAGTGATGCCTAGGGCAACGAATGATGAAACAACGGCAACCAATAAGGCAGTCATTTGTACATACATGAATAGTCGTGTCTTGCTCGCTTTTCCACGGCTCTGTCTGAATGAGGTCACTAATTGCATCGCACCGATCATGGCACCTACATATCCTGCCATCGTCAAGAACATCGGTAACATATTGTGGTGCATGCCATCTGGCACTTCATTGATCGTGACGATGTTTCCTGAATACGCCGATTCGATTTGTTTCGCCATTTCAGCCGCTTTTTCTTCCGGTAAATTGAAGTTCATCAATACGCCTTGAGCGGTTTGTTGTGAGAATTGTGCGCTCAACTGATTGTTAATTTCCGTAACGACGGAAGTCATAGTTGAGGAAACAACGGTTGGTCCTGCTTCATTCACTGTAAAGTCAATGCTTGATGACGTTTCGCCATTTTGCATATCCGCAGAGAATGTTTTCGGGATGTGTACGACTAGCGCTAAATCGTTCTTATTTAGATCTTTTAACGCTTGTTTATTTGTTACATCTGTTTCGATTTCTTTAAACGGTAAGTTTTCTTTCAATTGGCTGGCAATCTTCTCTCCGTATTCACCAGCATCATCATTGACGATGGCAACCGGCAATTGATCGATATTTCCTGGAATGGCCGAATAACCAGGTAAGAAAATGCCTAGCATACAAAGGCCATAGAAAATCCCCATGAAAATGGCAGCAATGGAACCTTGTGTCTTTAAGAAATGTTTATATTTAAACTTCATTTGTTGCATCCATCCTTCTTCAAATATATTCTGGTTTAACTACTTTAATTTGAGTACTTTAATTGAACCGCTTCATCAGTCTACTCGAATCCTTTTTTAAAGTCAATAAAAAATTACGATACTAAACATCAGGAAAGTCTCCATTATGTCGCTGGTGCCAAGCGTGAGTGTATATGTATGTAAGTATGGTTTTTACAGTATGGTTACTGTTTTGCTTTTGTGTATAATGGGATTATATGTAAAATATTTCGGGTAGGGGGAGCTTTTTTGAAAAGTAAAATCGCTTATATAGCTTGTTTAGTGTGTTTACTCGTGATTAGTGGATGTACCTCATCCAAGGTGCAAGAACCGGAGAAAACAGACGAGGTAAGCGTGATTGATGAGGTTCCAAGTTTCGTAACGGATAAAGACCTAGATCAAATTGACTGGGAGCGGAAAGCTGTCGAATTTCGTACATCGACAAACGCCAAGGTAATCGGTAACGAAAACAGGCTTGGCATCATAGGGCCTGAATTAAAGGCAAATAAAGTGGAGAAATGGTTGTGGCACTTTTGGGGAATGGATAAGGGCGTAGCGACATTCGTCGGATATCATCGGAACACGTCAACCATCCATTCCGTATTAATTGATGGAGAGTGGTCCAGAAGCTTGACGGGGAGTAGTGCCGTGAATGGAGCCGATGGGAGTGTACCTTCGAATGTCATGTTGCCGGATGCGGGTGAATGGGCCATTTTGGTTTATTCGGATGGTGAATTATTCGATACATTGGTGATGGATGTGAAGGAGGAACAGCACACAAGTCATAAATGATTCTCGAAGGAGTGGACGATTCGGAACACAAGGGGATTTTTGAACAAATAAAAAAGATCACCGAATAAGTGGTCTTCTTTGATGAATCCTATGGAACGAATGCCCTCGTTAGGGGAAGTCATCGTTTTACCGACTTGCCAGGTCAGTGGTCTACCTATTCATCATAAGGATAAATACTAGCACGACGATGACAAAGGCTATGATAACGGATAGCCATCCAATTTTCACTTTTGCTAATAGACGGTCAACAATAAAGAATGAGATGGCAGAAACAAGACTTAGGATTTGTAAGACGAATCCGAATAAACAGTGAAATAAGAAGGAGAGAATTTCACGAGTGTAAGCCTTTTTAGAAATCTGCCTACTCAGCCAGTCACTAAAGAAGGAAGTGATCACTCCGTAGATAATGACAATCATAAGATTTAAATAATATAAATTCATAAATGCATTCAAATCAAAGCCACCAAGCGATGAAAGGACCAATGCAAATAACAAACTACTAAGAAAAGCAGTCAATAGTTTTCTCTTTAAAATAATAGGAATGTTCTCCTCTCTAATTTCGATTGCTCCAACAGCAACCCATGTAATATCTATATCTAGCCCTTCTTTTATTACCGTTCGTTCATCGGTAATAGAACCAAAATAAAAAAAGACTGAAGAGAGGGTTTCGATCTCAGCTTTTGGGAGGATGCTTTCCCCAAAAGCCTACCTTTTACCTCTACTTACAGCTTGAAGGCACACCGGCATTGATGTTTTTGTCTAGATCTGTTTCTGTTTTCTCATCCATTGTGTCGCTACCCATTTTTCTCCTGTTATGACCGGGGCTCCACCGTGTAAGGTTTGTTCATTTACATGTTGATCATCATAGAAATACTCGAAGTACACGGCCAGTCCCTTTTGGGGAGATACAGAGAGATTTAGTTTAGGAAAGAACGTTTCCCCGCCTTCCTCCACATCATTCAAGTACATGATGATGGTGCTAATTCTATTATTTTTTGCAGCTTTACTGGAAGATGCGAAAAAATCGTAATGGGCCTTATACTCTTGGCCAGGTGTATACTTTAGAATTTGAATACCGTCCCCATGTTCAACGGGTACATTCATTATAGAAGAAACTCTTTTTTCAATGGTCGTGATGAGGTCATTTTCCTTGTCCTGGAAGTACATGCTACTGCTTGTCCGCATCTCATTTACTTCGCGTGTATCACCGATTTTGGAACGGTTCAGTTTATCTTTGGACAAACTGATTAATTCGTCACATTCTTCGTCACTTAACACATTCCCCAAAACGGCGATGAGCGGTTCTTCTAATCTAGTAAGGATCGTAATCTCTCTATCTTCTGTTTTGATTGTATTTCCCTTATGGGTGAAAATAGTCTGTTCTTTGTTATCCATGGTCGTTCACTCCCTTAATGAATGAATTTTCGGAAAAATCCATCAGTCTATTTAGCTTTTTAGCGATAAATGATTATATCACGAACCTTTCGAATAACGGAAATTTTTTACTTTGGTATATATTATTAGTACGAAAGGTTTTTGTGGAACGATGGTGTGAATCCCCACCATCGTTTTTCATGCATTCAAATGGGTTTTCCGCGCAGTTCGTATGCCTTTCCCCAATGTAACGACTCCCACAATCAATAGAAGCAAAGGCAGTCCAAATAATAGGTGACCGATTCCAGGAGCAAATAGTGTAACTGTAGATAAAGGACCGAATAGATAAGGGAAATTGATCAAAATACTCAACGGAATCAGCCAGTAAACCATGACGAGGAACATCATATGGAGAATACGGAGGAATCCGTGTACTTCTCGTGATTTAGGTTTGAATATTCTATAGACTGACCAGACAATCAGGGTCACGAATCCCAATATAATCAGATCAATCACTGCATATTTCATAAATGGGTGGTCAGTGGGGCTAGGGGGTTCTTCATGATGTACGAGCTTGTTCACTCCGCTTATGATCGAATCATATTCATTGAGGTTGAAATAATCCATTGAATTAATCTGTAAGCTGATGCCATACTGCCCGTCTAAGATCACTTTTGAGTAGGTGTTTTCTGTCCATCCATTATGGGAGATTTCATCATCCTTCACTTCCCATCCCATTGCGTAGTACGTATCATCCCCTATGTATGATGATGGCTGATGCAAGGTGTTCATGCCATTCTTCGATAAAATGCCTTTTCCATTGAATGTGCCATGATTCAATTGGGCGATCATATAATTTGCCATATCTTCCGCACTAGAAATGATGTAACCGGAAGGAACCGATCCCTCGTGTTTCAATTGCTTGGTCGGTAGCTTCCATCCAAATACCGTCTGATAACCGCCCGCAATGGCATGGTTTGCAACATCTTTAGGGTCAGCGTAGGTATTCTTCATTTCAAGCGGCTTGAATATGAATTCATTTAGATAGTCTTTATATGATAGATTTGTCACTTCCTCAATGACTAAACCTAAGATGTTGTAATTTAGATTCGAATATTCATAGCGGTCACCGGCAGGGTGCTTCAATTCAATCTCTGCCAAGCCTTTGACATGTTCTTTCAATGTCTTATCTCCCTGTGAGATAGCCACTTGGCCGTCATATGTGGAAAGACCGCTCGTATGATTCAGTAAGTGCTGAATCGTGATTTTCCGAGAAGCCTCCTTATCGTCAAGATGAAACCAGGGGATGTACAATTGCACGGGATCTTGTAATCGTATTTTTCCCTGATCCACTAACTGCATAAGGGCAAGTGCCGTAAATGATTTACTGACGGACCCAAGAACAATGGGGGTTTCCGAAGTCATTTCAGTTCCATTTTGGTTGGCCACACCATATCCTTGCACGTATTCCACCCGATCTCCCTCTACGATGGCCAATGAAGCTCCCGGAATCTTGAGCCGCTCGATTTCATTTGCCATAAACTCATCAATAGCGGAAGAATCCAGTTTTCTTGACGCCTGTTCGTTTCCCAACACAACTCCGGAAACACTTGTCAGGACGAGCAGTATGGTCAGTATGAAACTAATTATCTTATGTCTTTTTCGCATCTTCTCATTTTCCTTTCTCTATCAAGTGCAAAATATCTTTCTTGAATCATTGTAAGGATTTAACAAAAGTGGGTCAATGAATTCCAGATAAATAGATTCGTTGATGGCTCGTGCACTACTTTGCTGTTCGCCTTTGATAAGTAAATATTCCGTGAAGATTTCGGGGGAATGCATGAAAATGGGCATCTGAATCAGTAGCAATACCCATTCCGAGTACATATTTTGTGTGGAGGAGTACTTGAAAGATTGAAAAACCTATAGACTATTTTTTTTCAGTACTCCTTCGTTATTTTTCATTAATTCAAATATGGAGGTTTTATACATGAATGAGTTTCAAAATCAGCTTCAAATGTTGAATGTCGACCCACAGTTCCAGGCCAGTCAGCCGGTCCCTTGGGATCCGAATCAATTTCAGCATCAGCATTCCATGGAAGATTCCCGTCTTATCCCGTTAGGGTGTTTTGGTTGCCTTGGTTGTTTCGGATGCTTTTTCTTCGGAGGCATCGGAGGGTGTGGCGGATGTGGACGTTGCGGAGGGTGTGGACGCTGCGGTCGTTGCGGTCGCTAATCGATTTTCAGAGAAGAACCGACCCCTGCAGAATGCCTGCAGGGGCTTTTCTCCATGGAATTAGACATAAGAGACAAATTGTCATACATACGATTAGAGGGATAGCTAAGTAAAGCTTGTTGGTTAGGAGGTTCGAGATGAAGAATTTGACCCCTTCTATGCGTCTGAAAGTGAATAGGGATACGTTTTTTCTCCCTGAACCAAATGGGGGAGTGTATTTTCGGAATAATGTAAGTTCTTTCCGTATGGAAGGACGTACCATCGTTCAATGGATTGAACAGTTAATACCCATGTTTAACGGGGAACATGCATTGAGTGATTTGACGGATGGATTGCCTGGGCCATACCGGAATCGGGTCATGGAGATTGCCGAAGTTCTGTACAAGAACGGGTTCGTTCGGGATATCAGTCAAGATGCCCCACACCAGTTGACGGATCGGATTGTGGATAAGTATGCGTCTCAGATTGCGTTTTTGGATAGTGTCGGCGATTCGGGAGCCCGTCGTTTTCAGGATTATCGTCAGCTGAAAGTATTGGCGATTGGCTCAGGTCCGTTTTTCGTATCACTGGTATCCGCGTTGCTTGAATCTGGATTGCCTGCTTTTCATATTCATATAAAGGATTCGGAATCGACGAATAGAAAGCGACTGAAGGAAATTGTTGCCCATTTCCGTACAACAGATGAGGACGTGGTGGTGGAGGAGGTTTCCCAGAATCAGGAGGGGGAAAGAGCTTGGCAGGAAATAATCCGGCCATATGATTATATCGTGTCTGTGTCACAAGATGGAGAGGTGGAGGAACTGCGGGCGCTGCACGCGGCCTGCAGGCAAGAGGAGAAGATGTTTTTCCCTGCACTGAGTCTGAATCAAATTGGTCTTGCCGGTCCGATGGTGAACGGGGAATCGCTTTCCTGCTGGGAGTCTGCCTGGCGCCGTTTACATCAGTCTTCCCTGATTACCGATCAAGAGGTTGCCTCTTTTTCCTCCACGGCGGGTGCGCTCCTCGCAAATGTACTGGCGTTCGAGTTATTCAAAAGGAGTACGGGAGTGAGCGAATCGGATCAGAGCAATCAACTTTACCTGCTTGATATGGAAACCTTGGAAGGAAGCTGGCACACCTTTTTGCCCCACCCGTTTGTCACGGGCACGGCGGCTGCAAGATGGGTGACGGATTTCGACTTGAGATTGAACCAGCAATCAAGCCGAGGCGAACGGGGTAAGTTGTTTATGTCCTTTGGCCGAATGACTTCCAGCCAATCGGGCATCTTCCATAGCTGGGAAGAAGGAGAACTGAAGCAACTGCCGTTAGCTCAATGCCGTGTCCAAGTGGTTGACCCGATGTCTATGGGTCCAGCTGAATTGTTGCCAGCGATCATTTGCTCGGAATTATTGCATGAAGAAGCGAGGAGGGAAGCGGGCTTAACGGGAGTCGAAGTGTATGCCACGGAAACGGTCAGCCATCTTGGTCCGACTTTACCTCAATGGGATGGAGTAGGTGTAGAAGGATTCGTCGGAGTTGGTACGGGAGAGACGTTCGCGGAGTGTATGTGCCGGGGGTTGTACAAGTGTTTGGACGAGGATTTAACCAAGCGAAGCAACGAAAAGCACGCCTGTGGTCGAATTCAGTTGGAGGTCATAGACGATGAGCGCTGCCGGTATTACTTGCAGGCGTTGACTAGAATGGCAGGTGACCCCGTGATTGCGTTAGGAGAGGAAGTATTCGGTTTCCCTGTCGTATGGGTCGGTACGGGGGATGAGTGGTACGGATGTGTAGGGTTGAATAGTACACAGGCTTTACGGAATGCTTTACAGCAGGCACTCATGGTCATTCAAAACGAAAAGGGGGGCTACAAGAAGCAGGGTTTGAGAGCTTCATCCGTACTAATGGAAAATAGGACGCCGTTGACACTTAGGATTGCGTCGTATGAAGGATCAAGAGAATCGGAAGTGCTACAGGAGGCCTTGCAAGTGCTGGATTGGAACGGAAAGCGGCTATTGGCCTTCGAACTGGAATTGGAACCTGTTTTGAAAGAGGAGCTGGCAGGGGTATTTGGTGTGTTGCTGCGAGAGGAGGGATCAAGGTGAAGCCTGTCATCTTGATGATCGGAGAAGGAGTGCTGGCGGACCTGGTGTACGGAATATTGTCAGTCCAATACGAAATCATTCGCCAGGTCGACTTTTTGACAGAGATACCCGAAACGGCTGAACTGGCTCTCGTGCTGCAGGATGCCTGGGATCCTTCTGCCCACCTAAAGGCGGAGGAAGTCCTCGACATTCCATGGTTACGGGGCTTTGTGTCATTTGGTGAAGGGATGGTTGGGCCACTAGTGTGGATGGAGAAGGAAGGGTGCTCGCAATGCGCGGATCTACGGCATCTCATGGCGGGGCGCGATCGGAAAGAAATGTGGGCCATCCAAAAGCAATTGCAGGAGAATGGAGGGAAGCAAGATGACCCGGCGGCATCGCGCACGGGACTGTTACAATTGGCTTACCTGATTGGAGAAGAGGTGCAGCGGGTGACGGAAGGGACTGGGGCCCGGTCGGAATATGCTGTAGCCTTGATCAACATGAAGACACTGAATATTTCCTGGCATCCTTTTTTAGCGGATCCAATCTGCCCGGTCTGTAGTCCCATTCCCGATGATTCTTCAAGGGCGGCCCGAATTTCGTTACAACCAAGTCCGAAGGTGGATCCCGATGGCTACCGCACCCGTTCAATGACTGAGCTAAGTCAGGTGCTGGCCAAGGATTATCTCGATCCCCGGATGGGTTTTCTGAATAATAAGATGGTCGATCTTGTGCCGCCATTTGCCGATGTCAGTGTGAGTCTTCCTTTGTTCATGGGGGATGAAGGGACAGCGGGGAGGACGAATTCCTACGCGGTTAGCGAGATGACTGCGATTTTGGAAGGATTGGAGCGGTACTGTGGCCTTGAACCCCGGGGAAAGCGGACCGTTGTCCATGACAGCTACAATAATCTGAAAGATGAGGCCCTGGATCCCAGCAAGCTTGGTGTCCACACCGATGAAATGTATGAAATGCCTGGTTTTCCTTTCAAGCGTTTTCATCCGGATTCCCCAATCAACTGGGTTTGGAGCTATTCTTTTTTACAAGAGCGTCCAATTTTGGTTCCAGAGCTGGTGGCTTATTATAGCTTGGGCTGCGGGGAGGGGTTTGTTTATGAAACGTCCAATGGCTGCGCATTAGGAGGCAGTTTGGAAGAAGCGATTTTGTACGGGATTTTCGAAGTGGTGGAACGCGATTCCTTTCTATTGACCTGGTACGCTAAGCTCCCGCTTCCCCGCCTTGACCCGTATTCGGCGAATGATGAAGAACTGGCATTGATGATGGACCGGGCACGTGCAGCGGCGGGATATGACATCCATTTGTATAACGCGACGATGGAACATGGCATTCCAAGTGTCTGGGCGATGGCGAAAAACAGGAAACGAAAAGGATTGAACCTCATTTGCGCGGGTGGTGCCCATTTGGATCCCGTCCGGGCGGCGAAAAGTGCGATTCATGAGTTGGCGGGCATGATGCTGACCCTTGACGATAAATTCGAGGCCAATCAGGAAGAGTATGAGAAGATGCTCGCTGACCCGTACCTAGTCCAGCAGATGGATGATCATGGCATGCTGTTTGGGTTACGGCAAGCGGAAGAACGGTTGCACTTTTTATTGGATGATCGACGGCCGTTGCATACGTTCGACGAGGAGTTCTTGGCCGGGGTGAAACATGCCGACTTAATGGATGACCTACAGGACGTGCTTTTACAGTTGCAACAGCATGGCCTTGATGTGCTTGTCGTGGATCAAACGACGCCAGAACTGAAAAAGAACGGGTTACATTGCGTGAAAGTGCTGATACCGGGCATGCTGCCGATGACATTCGGTCATCACCTGACCCGCGTTACAGGACTCGATAGGGTTTTGCAGGTTCCCGTGGAACTAGGATATGCGAAGCAGCCGCTGACAATCGAACAGCTTAATCAAGATCCGCATCCATTTCCATAAGCGGTGGTAAGGAGGCAGGGGATGAATCTAGATCAATTTTTGCATAATCTTCAGTTTGACACAGCGAAGGTCAGACCGCCTGACTGGGAAGTCGATTGGGAGGATGCGCCACTTTCCTATAAACTTTACCGTGACTTGCCTGTGTTCCCTTTTTCGCCGGAAGTGCCGCTGACATTGGAAGCCTGCCAAACATCATCCCAGCCCGACTTCAAGGCTATCGGTCACTTTCTTTGGTATGTATTCGGCCTTGCTCAAGTGAGCCAGTTCATGAATGATCCGGAACAAATGGACTTCATGCAGTCGTTCCGCCGTTTTGCGCCTTCAGGGGGAGCATTGTATCCAAACGAACTGTACATCTACCTGAAAATCGAGGAGTTGCCTGCTGGCGTGTACCATTATGATGTGGCACACCATCGTTTGGTATTAGTGCGGGAAGGTAATTTTGATGACTATCTGAACCAGGCACTTGGCGGTCGTTGCGATATGACAATGTGTTTCGGAACGGTCTTCGTGTCGACGATGTTTTGGAAAAACTTCTATAAGTACCACGATTTTTCCTATCGCCTGCAAGGATTGGACGCAGGTGTCCTGATGGGTCAATTATTGGAGGTGGCGAAGAAGTTCGGCTTCTCGACTGGCGTGTCCTTTCAATTCCTGGACCGGGCCATTAATCACTTAATTGGATTATCTGAACAAGAAGAAAGCACATATGCCGCCATTCTTTTATCTGTGGAAGCTACAAATGAAGTGGCATTTGAAAGGGAAATAAAACGTGCCGTCACGTCGGTTGAATTATGTAAGGCACTTCCTGCGATAGCGCGTACCCACTACGAACGGTCACAGAAAATCATAGAGTACCCAATGTTGGTCCAAATGAATGAAGCTTCCATAATCGAAACCACTCGTTCCTTTCAGGGAATTGAAGCAAAGGAAGCGCGAAGTGGAAAAGGTATGGGGAGTATAGATTTGCCAGAGGTGGAGCGGTTGTCGTATGACCTGGCTACTATTTGCCGTAAGCGGTTTTCCCCGGAAATGGATTTCGTTTTAGGGAAGGTGAGCAAGATTCAACTCTCCACACTGTTGCAAGAGGCTTCGGCATCTTTTTCGTATACCAATGATGTGGATGAGACGCAAGAACACGACGTCTCCATCTATGCCTGTTTGCATCAAGTGGAAGATATTTCAGATGGTGCTTATGTTTATGATAGAGCCAATCATGCACTACGGCTGGTGCAACAAGGTGATCAGCGAACTCAGTTGCAATACGCCATGTCACTGGATAATGTGAATTTACTGCAAGTTCCAATCTGCCTGCATGTCGCAGGGAATAGAGATCACCGCAAAAAGGAGCTAGGCTACAGGGGATACCGCATCCAACAGATGGAAGCGGGGATGCTCGTCCAACGATTACTTTTAGTAGCGACAGCCTTGGATATGGGAGGTCATCCTTTGCTTGGGTTCGATGTGAACGTATGTGATGACATTTATAAAAAAGGACTGCATGAAAAAACAACGCTCATCCAAGTCCCAATCGGACCGTATCGGGGGCGACCTTGGCTAAAAGGAAGTTTGCATGGTTAGCTTCTGGATGGAGGAATGTGGGGAAAATAAACTCTTGAATACCAAATGAATGGATCCAACTCAACCCCTACTTTTTTCATAAAGAGGGGTTTTCTTTTATGAAGAGATAGAGAGTTTGTCCAATCCAATTGATTTCTTCACTCATAAGATAGTGAGAAACTATTTTATGAGTGAAGATATTGAGTAAATGTAGTAAATGTGGCCATAGTGATTGTCGTTGCAAATCAAAGAAGTGCAAGGACTGTGGGCACAAAAAATGTCGGTGCGAAGGAAACTCACAAATTATCAAACAAAATGTACAAGTTAGGGTTTCTGGAGGAGTAGGAGCCACAGGGGCAACAGGAGCAACAGGAGCCACGGGAGCAACAGGAGCCACGGGAGCCACGGAAGCATCGTACCTCCAGGGTTCGTTGTTCATACTCCGGGGAGCGCAGCGATTACGATTTCGCAAACAGGCACGTACCTCATCACGTATGAAGTATTTCCACAACAAGGTACGTCAGCATTCGCCTTATTCGCTGGAGCGGCTCAAATAGCTGGTTCCAATTATGGCAGTAGATCTGGTAACCAAACGTATAGCGGACAAGTTATCGTGACATTACCTGCTGGTACCGTTCTTACTTTACGTAATATCGACGGGGCGACTACACTGAATAATACGATAAGCGGTCCAGGGGCTGCAGCTGTCCTAAGTGCATCCATCGTGATTGAACAGCTGGCATAAAATCAGACCTTAGAAAAAAATTCTATTCTTTTTGAGGAACTGGAGACAGTTCCCTTTTTTTACATAGGAGAAAATTGTTTGGTGGTTACCCAGAGGTACGGTACATGAAAAGCAGGAGGGTTGGAAAAGCTATGAACGCATTCATTGATTGAAAAACCTTAATAGGAGGGATAAATATGAAACTTCAAAATAAAGTAGCCGTGGTAACAGGTGCAGCATCGGGTATGGGGAAAGCGATTGCGGAATTGTATGCTAAAGAAGGAGCCAAAGTCATTCTCGCAGACCTTGATATGGATGGTGCGAAAAAGGTCGCAGATGCCATCGAAAGTAATGGCGGAACGGCTAAAGCGATAAAAGTAAATGTCGGGGAACAAGCAGATATTGATCATATGATTGATACCGCTGTATCAGAATATGGCACATTAGATATCCTGGTCAATAACGCAGGAATTATGGATGGCTTCGAACCAGCGGGTGATATCGATGATGATAAATGGGATCGGATCTTTAACATCAACACAAAAGGTGTCATGCGTGCCACCCGTAAGGCCTTGCCGATTTTCTTGGAAAAAGGACAAGGTGTCATCGTCAATACGGCTTCTACAGGTGGACTGAACGGAGCACATGCCGGCGCTGCATATACGGCTTCAAAGCATGCAGTGGTCGGATTTACAAAAAATACAGGCTTTATGTATGCCAATAAAGGGATTCGCTGTAATGCCATCGCACCCGGAGCCGTTATGACCAATATTACGGCCGGCATGAAAAATCTGAATGAATTTGGTTCAAGTCGTACGAAAATCCCACAATCTGTAATCCCTCGTGCAGGCCAATCTGAAGAAATTGCAAAAGTGGCCCTATTCTTGGGTTCAGACGATTCAAGCTTCGTAAATGGCACAGTCATAACCGCAGATGCAGGCTGGACCGCAGCTTTTTAGTTGAGGTTATAATAAAGAAGGCCGCTATTGGCGGCCTTCTTAAGGTACTAAAGTTCAATAGAAAACATCAGGTGGTGACAAGTGTACTTATTTAAAGGCAACTAGCCAATTTAGCGTGTTGTCACCAAAATCAGTTAGCGTATAAACAAACTTTTGTTTTTGCCACTTTGCAAGGCTGCCTGTAGCGTTTGCATCGACATGCAATTGCCCATATTTCTTAGGAACAGGCATCATATGCGTTTCCAAAAATTCTACAGTTTCCTTCGCTGTCGCTAAGCTTTCTTCTGACTTTTCTGTTGTGGAACGGGCTATAATGGCCCAGCGTCCTTCATTCCAACTTGTAAATAATGAACCTGCTCCTGCATCCTGATACCCCGTTATGCCATGTCCTAAATCAACAGCTTCACCATCTGTGAAAACGGTTTGATCTATTTCCTCACTTGCTGCTTTTTCCGTTTCATATTGAGTCATGACCAACTTGCCAACTAATTGCCCGGTTTCTTTTATCTTTGGATCGTTAATCTCTAGTTGTTTATCTGTGTTATAAAATGTAAAAGTCGCTTTATTCTGAGTTGAAGACGCGATACCCGTTAAATGTTTTCCTTTGGTCACAGGGAAATCTGTTGGTAGCTTAATGCCCCAGTCACTTGGAATGATACTTTGGAAATTTGCTTTTTCAGCTTTGCTATCACTTGCTACATTCGTATTCGGTTTATCCGCTTCTTTTGTTTCTGTCTTTACCTCTTCCGTTTGCTCCTTTTCTGTTTCAACATCTACCGTTTGTTCAGGATTTTGTTTTTGTACCGCCTCTTTCTCTTCATTTCCGCAAGCAGTCATCATCACCATCATGAAGGTTAAAACGAATAGATATTTCAGCGTAATCCCTCTTTTCTTTTTTTGTTATCTTCCCTAACTATATTTATGATAAAAATTTCAATTGTTCAGGGGAGCCTTCTCCAACTAACCGGTTTGATAGCCGTCAAAACTCAAACTAATAAAAATAAACGTTCAGTGTTAATGTCTGAAATCCAAAATGAAAAGCAGTTGTAACTGGTGAACAGCAGCAAGAGAGGGTTAGCTGATCCACATAGTTCGATGATTGGAAATGAAAACTATTTGTTTTTCTTTCCGTCTTTTGATGTATATGGACATTTTATCAAAGGCTTAAATGCTGCGATCGATACAACCAATTAACCGTTTTTCAATATCTAGGGCGAATGCTTTCATATCATCATTCTGAAGCATTTCAATCAAGGATGAAGGTTTTGGCATTCCCACTTTTATGACATGATTATCTTCATAAACCACGATTTTGCATGGCAAGAAATACCCAGCTAGCAGATTTTTCGAAAGGATATGTTGAGCTTCTTTCGGATTACATACTTCTAACACCGTATATGGAGTATTAAACTCCATGCCTTTTTCCTGAAGCTTTGCCGTTAAATCGAAATTCCACAATACTCCGAACCCTTCACTTTTTAAATTTTCCTCTAATGAGGCAATGGTTTGTTCTAAGCTTTTCTCTGTTGAAACCGTATAATCGAACATCATTCACCCTCCGTTTCCTAATGGAAAAATAGTAGTTTTACATTCATTTATGGTATTCCCTATAGCGAAATTCATAAACGGGGAAATAGTCAGCTCCATTTAACTATTCATGAGGGGAATCTATGATTGTTGCTCTTTCTTCTAATGTTAAAGGATTGACATTCCTGCCAAGAATTCCTCGTCACAAATCCTTCTCCCGGGCATTAAATAACAGGGAGATGCCTAATTGAAAAAGGTTTGACACAGTGGGACAATCCGACTATACTAGCTAGTAATTACAAAACATAGTAAACTAATAAGAATAATTAGCTGATTGGAAAACCAAAGGCATCGTCTCATATTATTATATGGGCGATTTGCGTTTGGTTTTTTTTATTTTAAAAGGGGGATAAAGGCATGGAGGTTTTTTGGTTTTTACCGACGGCGGGAGAAGGCAGGTATTTGGGTACGGAGCATGGAAAGCGTGAGGTCACGTTTGATTATATTGAGCAGGTGGCAAAGGCTGTCGACACGCTCGGATTTGACGGTGCACTGCTGCCTACGGGGGTTGCTTGTGAAGATTCATGGGTGATCGCGTCGAGTCTTGTCCCAGTGACGAAACGGATGAAATTCCTGGTAGCGGTCCGCCCCGGATTCGTCGCTCCGCCCGTTGCTGCGCGGATGGCGGCAACTCTTAATAAAATTTCGGGAGGACGCCTCCTGCTGAATATCGTACAGGGTGGGGACCCCAAGGAATTGGCAGGGGACGGTCTCCATTTGACTCATGATGAACGCTATGAAATGAGCGGCGAGTTTTTATCTATATGGAATCAATTATTTAAGCAGGAATTCGTAACCTTTAAAGGGAATTATTTTAATATTGAGAATAGTCAACTCCATCCTTCCACTCCAAAGCAATCTCCGGCCTTATACATTGGCGGGACATCAGCTTCTGCTTATGAAGTGGCGGCGAAGCATGTCGATCATTATCTGACATGGGGTGAACCGGTCGATGTGGTCAAAACAAGAATCGACACGGTAAGGGAGTTGGCGAAACAACAAGGGCGAGAGGTGAAGTTTGGCATAAGGCTTCATGTGATCGTCAGGGAGACGGAGGAGGAAGCGTGGGCCGCAGCGGATGAACTAATCAAGTATGTAGATCAACATACAATTGATGAAATGAGAAAGAAGATGGCTGGCTTCGATTCCAATGCGCAGAACAGGATGAGCGATATCTCGTACAAAAACAGGGATTCGCTTGAAATCAGTCCTGGACTTTGGGCAGGAATCGGTTTGGCCCGGGAAGGGGCAGGAACGGCTTTGGTGGGAGATCCCGACCAAGTGGCTAGCAATATGAAAAAGTACCAGGAAGCGGGTGTAGACACTTTCATTCTATCTGGTTATCCACACCTGGAAGAATCATATAGGGTTGCGGAATTGCTTTTTCCAAAATTAAAGGATTGAAAAGAGAAGAAAGATAGGGGGGAATCACATGAAAAGAAAGTTTTCGGTTTTATTTATATGTATGATGATGGCGGTCCTTGTCATCGGATGTTCTTCGAAAAGCTCTACAGACGACGGCGGGAAAACGACAATCAGCTTCATCCACTGGCGTGGGGAAGACAACAAGGCCTTCAAGGAGCAAATTTCTAAATTCGAAAAAGAAAACCCGGATATCAAAGTCAATATGACGGTATACCCGTCCGAGGAATACCAATCTACTGCCCAGACCATCCTGAAGGACGGCTCGACGGGGGATGTCTTCACGGCGTTCCCGGGATCGCAATTTGAGATTCTGAAGAAAGCCGATCTATTCACGGATCTTAGCGGTGAAGAGTTTGTTGGGAAATTCAATGAAAGCCTGATTGAAGCCGGACAGGATGACGGGAAGCAATTGGCGCTTCCGCTTCAGCTTGTCTTCAACCAGCCCGTTTACAATGTCGGCCTTTTTGAAAAATTGGGACTAGAACCTGCCAAGGACTGGGATGGCTTCCTTGCCCTATGCGAAAAGTTGAAAAAGGCGGGCTACCTGCCCATCGCTTTCCCAGGAGCCGATATTGGCCCAGGTCAGCTGATCAACTCGATGGTCATGAACAATGCTCCGGACGAAGAAGTTTTCACAAAATTAGTTAATGGCGAGAATGAGCTGACTGAAGAATGGTGGGTCAAAACCCTGTCGCAATTTAAGGAGCTAGTTGATAAAGGATACATTTCAAAAGACTCCTTAAGCGTGAAGCATGACGGTGCCATTGCCTTGGTGGCACAGGAAAAAGCGGCGATGCTGGGGACTGGGTCCTTCGCGATGGCGAACATCCAGGCACTCAATCCGGATATCAAGCTGAAGATGCTGGCACCGATTACGGTTTCCGAGGATGAGGCAAAATTCGAAGGCGTCCATACGACAACCTTCATGCTGGCGGTGAACAGCAAATCGAAGAAACAGGAAGCAGCCAAGAAGTTCATCGACTTCTTAACAGAGCCTGAAAACGCGTCGGCCTATGCCAATGAAACGGGCCAGCTTTTAACACTGAACGATGTCGAGTATGAGTCCGATATTCTGAAGGATTCAACGGAATGGATGGATAAAAATACAAGATTCCAGCCAAGATATACCATCACCAACGCGAACGTGGAAAAAGCCGTCCTGTCTTCCATCCAGGCAGTCATCGGCGGCACGGAACCGGATAAAGCGGCAAGTGACGCCCAGAAAATCGTCAAACAAAATATCGATGAATGAAAAGCGTACGGAGGGAGAAGATCTTTCTCTCTCTCTTTCTTTTGTCTGTTAGGGGAGGTTGTGCATCGTGCTGAAGAAGAATAAACGATTGTTCCTGTTTATTGCACCAGGTTTACTTATGTATCTCATCTTTTTCATCTATCCTACGCTTAGCGCCCTTTTCTATTCCTTCACAAACTGGGATGGCATCACACCCGATTATCAGTTCGTCGGGTTCGATAACTATGTGAAGCTAGTGACCGAGGACAGCATTTTTGCGAAGGCCTTTACGAATAACATCAAGTTCATGCTGTTCGTCGTGATTTTCCAGACGATCCTGTCGCTGCTGTTCGCCTTATTTTTGATCAAAAACACGAAGGCCAATGTGTTTCTCCGGGCGTTATACTTTTTCCCGACGATCCTTTCCTCGGTATCGGTCGCGTTCATCTGGACCTTCATTTATGACCCGAACATGGGGTTATTATCAAGCCTGCTTTCTGGCCTGAACCTCGAGTCTCTTTCACAGAATTGGCTGGGAGATGAGGATATCGCCATCTTCTCGATTGCAGCCGTTCAAGTTTGGTTCCATACGGGGCAGATGCTGATCATCTTCGTCGCCGGACTTCAGGCGATTCCAAGCGAATTGTATGAGGTGGCAAAAATTGAAGGGGCCAACCGCTGGCAGACGTTCCTTACTGTCACCTGGCCGCTAGTCGCACCGGCAGCGACCATCGTCATTGCCTATACGACGATTCAGTCGTTCAAGGCGTTCGACTTGATCTTCGCGATGACCAAAGGGGGGCCAAACTACTCGACGGAAATTCTGGCAACCTTCATCTATACCACGGCGTTTCGTAGCTTCAAGTTCGGTTACGCTTCAGCTGAATCGGTCCTGTTCATGATTCTGATGGCAGTTATTACATATATACAATTCAAAGCCTTACGGGCCGATCGAGTAAACTATTAGGGGGGAGACCGCAGCTATGAAACTTTCAAAAACGGTACTGATGCTTCTCTATGCGTCATTGATCATCATTCCGATCCTGACGATCTTCCTGTCGACGTTCAAGCCAATGTCTGAAATGTACAGCAATGTGCTGGGGTTGCCGGAATCCTTTCAGTTCGATAATTATGTCAATGTGTTCATCGACCAGTCGATGGGAACCTACTTTAAGAACAGCTTGACCGTCACGTTGGTATCCGTCATCCTGACCTTGTTTTTTGCCAGCCTGATTGCCTTTTCAATTGTGAGGATGGGTGGCTGGGCCGGTGGGCTATTGTTCAGTTTCTTCGCACTTGGAATGATGGTCCCTGCCCAAACGAACATGATTCCGCTTTATCAGCTCATGTATGATTTAGGATTGACGAACAGCCTTGTCGGGTTGATGATTGTCAATATAGCGGTGACGATGCCAGTCGGGGTGTTCATCCTGACCGGATTCATGAAGTCCCTGCCGAAGACGATATTCGAGGCAGCCATCATGGACGGTGCTGGCAACTGGCAGATGTATACCCGCATTGTCTTGCCACTATCCCTGCCGTCCTTATCGGCAACGGCGATCTTCCTGTTCGTGATGCACTGGAACGATCTCTTATATCCGCTTCTGTTCATCACGCAAGACGAGTTCAAGACCCTGCCGCTTGCCTTACTGGAATTCCAGGGTGAATACATGACGAATTATCCGCTTCTGTTTACGGGAGTCATCATTGCTTCAGCGCCAATGGTCATTATCTATGTATTTTTGCAAAAGTACTTCATCGCCGGCATGACGGCCGGAGCGGTGAAAGGCTAATAAATAGGAAGAGGTGTCGGTTATGGAACGAGTTACACTGCAAGAAGGATTGTCTTTTTCAAGAATCGTCCACGGGCACTGGAGGGCGGCGGACTGGAATAAGTCCACACAGGAATTCTTAACTCTGACCGAGCAATGTCTCGAGTTGGGAATCACTACCTTCGATAACGCGAATATTTACGGTGATTACACATGCGAAGGGCTTTTCGGCAAGGTGCTGAAAGCGAAACCCGACCTTCGGGACCGAATGGAAATCGTGACGAAGTGCGGCATTAAGCTCGCCAATGGCAAAAATGGCTTCTCGCTCAATCACTATGATTCAAGCAAGGAGCATATCATCGAGTCGGCCGAGCGATCCTTAAAGGAACTGAACACGGACTATATTGATGTCCTCTTGTTGCACCGCCCGGATGTGCTCCTTGATCCTGATGAAGTAGCGGAAGCCTTTACACTTTTGAAAAAACAAGGGAAAGTCAGGCATTTTGGCGTATCCAACTATCTTCCATCACAGGTGAACATGCTTCAGGCATCCTTGGACATGCCGCTTGTGACGAACCAGGTAGAGCTTTCCGTCATGTACCGAGACAACTTCGAGAATGGCGTACTGGACCAGTGCATCGAGAAGAAGATGCCGCCAATGGCCTGGTCGCCGCTCAATCAGGGACTTATCTTCACCAGTGAAACGGAAAAGGCAATCAGGGTGCGAGACGCCCTGAAGAAAACCGCGGCTGAAATCGGGGCGAACGATATGGACGAAGTCATGTACGCATGGTTGATGAAGCATCCGGCTGGCATCATGCCAATCGTGGGATCCGGACGGATTGAACGCATTCAATCAGCGGTTAATAGCCTATCGCTTAAGATCGACAGGCAGCAATGGTATGAAATCTGGGTCAGCTCTCGTGGCCGGGATGTGGATTGATGCAAAAAAAAGGCAGGCGCCTCAATCGGTGCCTGCCTTTTTATTATGGTTAAAATCTGGTCATCAAGAACCAAGTGCCGATAGCCACAACGACAATGGCTAGTAATAATAACCCGTAGCCGAGTGGAGCGGATTTAAACTGTTTAAGATTTCCTTTATATAAAGATATCTGGTTGATCGTTCCAGCCGGGTCACACTTGATGAATAAGGTTCTGGCCTCTTCCGATTCTTTCATATAGTATCTCAAATACTTCTTATCATCCGTCAACGTAACCTCTATGTCTTTGTAACCCAACGATTCTAGAAAAGAAAGGAGATACTGCTTATTATAAGGCTTGTTTTTAAATTCTTTCACGATTATTTCGCGTCTGTTCATGCTCACTCTTCTCCTATCTAGCTCAATCAAAATACGTATTGAATATATACCCAAGAATAATAGTAAAACTCTTGTTGCCGTTTTTCCATACTTTTTGCAAGAAGTTTGAAATTTTGAGTGTGAAGGTACAAAGAAGTCAGGCAGGAGTGGGGGAATGGTCTTGGTTTCGAGGAGGGACTAACATCCTAAAAAATTCCGTTGACAATCAGTTTTAGTGTATGTTAACTTTAGTACATTAGTAAACTAAAGCATAGAGAACAACAATCAGCCAAAGGTGGTTTTTCTGAAATGAAACGTTCAAGTATATTCATATTAACGATAATCGCAATGTTTTCACTTCTTGCAGCCTGTTCCTCCAATTCCGAGGAAAAAGAAGACAAGCTGGTGATTGGAATCGATGATAAATTTGCCCCGATGGGATTCCGTGATGAGGATAATGAAATTACTGGTTTTGACATCGATTATGCCAAAGCCGCCACTGAAAAAATGGGTGTAGAAGCTGAATTTCAACCAATTGACTGGAAAACGAAAGAATCCGAGTTAAGTAGTGGACGTATCGACCTTATCTGGAACGGATACACCATTACGGATGAGCGTAAGGAAAAGGTCCTTTTCACAAAACCTTACTTGGAAAATGCACAGGTGGTCGTGACGCTTGAAGATTCCAAGTTGACTAAGCTTGATGATTTAGCAGGTAAAGTCGTCGGTCTTCAATCGCTTTCTTCCGCATCAGATGCATTGAATGCTAATCCGATTAAATCCGAGGTCAAGACGATCACGGAATACTCCGATAACGTCTTGGCCCTAAGTGACCTGAAGGCTGGCCGTCTGGATGCCGTAGTCATTGATGAAGTGGTCATTGATTATTATATGTCCAAAGAAGAAGCTACATTCAAGGTACTGGATGAATCACTTTCTCCGGAGCAATATGGAGTAGGCGTGAAAAAAGGAAAGGAAGATCTTCTGAAAGACCTTCAAAAAGCACTGGATGAAATGAATGAAGATGGCACTGCCGCTAAAATCTCTGAGAAATGGTTTGGCGAAAATAAGGTATTAAAATAAGAACGAACAATATTAGGCAAACAGGATTTCCTTTTGGGAACCCTGTTTTGTTTTTGGGGGAATCGATTCATGTCTATAGATTATCTTACTTCCATACTGAAGCCCATGCTAGAAGGGGCCCAAATAACGGTCCTCTTGTTTTTGATTGCCATTGTCGTTTCCATTCCACTGGGCTTCCTGCTAACCCTTCTTGTCAGGAGTAAATTCAAGCCTGTCGCCTGGCTTGCTGAGGGTTACATATATTTGATGCGCGGTACGCCGCTATTGCTACAATTGTTATTTATCTGCTTTGGATTGCCGATGCTGCCCGTAATTGGTGAATACATGGTGTTGGATCGTTTCGTTGCGGCTTGTTTAGGTTTCATCTTGAACTACGCAGCTTATTACGCCGAAATCTTCCGCGGCGGTCTGTTGGCAGTTGAAAAAGGTCAATATGAAGCCGCCCAAGTGCTTGGATTGAATAAATGGCAAACGATGAGAAAAATCATCCTGCCGCAAATGTTCCGTGTCGCACTTCCTTCGGTCTCGAATGAATCGGTCACACTGGTCAAAGATACCGCGTTGCTCTATGCCGTGGCTGTACCGGAATTGCTACACTTTGCCCAGACTGCGGTGAACCGTGACTTTACGATCGTTCCGTTCTTCTTGGCAGGGATCATTTATCTGTTGATTACACTCGTATTAACGATGTTCTTTAAATGGCTCGAAAAACGATACAAAATCGAATAGAAGGAGTGGTGAATGTGGCTATCCTTGAAGTGTCCAACCTCAAAAAGTCATATGGCAAGCTAGATGTACTAAAACGGATCACATTGGATGTGAATAAGAACGATGTAGTCGCCGTGATCGGTCCCTCGGGATCCGGGAAAAGCACGATGCTCCGCAGCCTCGTCCATCTTGAAGAAATAAATGGTGGCAGCATCGCTGTCTCCGGCGAATATATGGTGAAGGATGGGGTTTACTCGAATCCGAAAGAACTCAAGCAAATCACCTCCAAAATGGGGATGGTGTTCCAGCATTTCAACCTGTTCCCGCACTTAACGGTCAAAGAAAATCTTGAAATCGCTCCAAAAATGGCCAAAAAGGAATCTTATGACGTCATCCAGCAACGAAGCACCGAGTTATTGGGGAAAGTGGGGCTCTCGAATCGATCATCGGCACTTCCGGCCCAGCTTTCCGGTGGTCAAAAACAAAGGGTAGCGATTGCCCGGGCTCTGATGATGAATCCTGAAATCCTGCTGTTCGACGAACCGACTTCCGCCTTGGATCCGGAATTGACAGGCGAAGTATTGAAAGTTATGAAGGACCTGGCTGAAGAGCACATGACGATGGTCGTCGTCACACATGAAATGGAATTCGCCAAAGAGGTGGCCAATCGGGTCATCTTCATGGACAATGGGGAAATCATCGAATCCGGACACCCGGACGACGTCTTGACGAACCCACAGCATGACCGGACGAAAGCCTTCCTGAAACGCAGTTTTAAATAATTCATAGTATCGATCAGGGGCGTTTCCGATGGGGAGCGCCTTTTTCATGAACAATTTGTCCATCTTTCACATGCGATTATGCAGGATTTCTTATTTTTGAGTCGAATGAAACACGGGACAAACATAATAAGGAGCTTTTGCCGATGATCAAAGGGTTATTTGAAGCACATTTACCCGTTCGAGATTTAAATCGTTCCATTGAATTTTATGAAGGACTTGGGTTGGAGTTCGACCATAGAGTCGAAGATAGCTTGGCTTTCTTATGGATCGAAAAGGATAAAAGCTGGTTGGGATTATGGGAAACCGAGAAGGTGGAAGTGGAGTATCATCCTTCCATAAGGCATATCGCTTTTGAGGTATCCTTAGATGGATTAAAAGGATCGGTTGCTTGGCTGAAGAATAAGGGATACGAGCCAAGGGAGGCTTTTGGGTTTGAACCCATCGAACCTTTTGTGATGCCTCATAAAGATTATGCTCATGCCAAAATCCATTTCAATGATCCGGATGGAAACAGCCTGGAGTTTATTTGTAAGATAGGCAATCCCCAAGGAATTATGAAGCGAATGTACCTAAGTGAATGGGAACGGCTAAATTTGAAATAGAAGTACCCCATTCTTTAGTGACGGAAATCATTTTTTGCACATTTCTACATTTTATCTTCCCATCTCGGAATTTTATCTTCGGTTTCTACGATTTATCTACGCAAACCGAACTTTTATCTGTGGATATCGGCAATATATCGATTTTTCGACAAAAAACGATCAACCAGAAGTGTCCTCATATAAGGAGCAGTCCAAACAAAAGGTCATATCAACGACAATGGTATCCAACTGTCGTTGACATGACCTTTCCTTATCCATTATTTCTTTCCTCCACTATCATCCTCAATCCACTCTTTGGTCTGAGTGTAAGCAAGGGCAGGGGTTTTACTTCATGATGGTCAGGTGCGAGCTTGATACGATATTGTTGGGCAATGCAGGCCAGGACCAGCACGGCTTCCATCAAAGCAAAGTGATTGCCGATGCACACCCTCGGCCCTCCGCCGAATGGAAAGTAAGCGAACGGGGGAATCGTTTTCAAATAGTTGTTTTCAAAACGCTCAGGAATAAAGGATTCGGGTTGATCGAAATACTCTGGATTATGATGCATGACATAGGAACTTAACAAAAACATCTCGCCTTTTTTAAAATGGTAGTTTCCGATGGACACATCTTCTGCAGCTTTCCGTGATATGACGTAGAGTGGTGGATAGATGCGAAGCGATTCCCAGATAATATTCTGAGTGTATGTTAATTTCATGAAATCATCAGGAGTGGGGGTGCGGTTTCCGATTACGGTATCTATTTCATGGAAAAGCTTAGCTTCCACTTCAGGATTCTGCGATAGTAAGTAGAGTGTCCAGGAAAGTAAGGTAGCGGTCGTATCGTGACCGGCAAGGAAAATCGTCATTACTTCATCGCGTACTTGCCGATCTGACATCCCTAAACCATCCACTTCATCTCGGGCTTCCATCAGGATTCCCAACATATCTTCATGACTCTTTGCATCTTCTCTACGTCCTTCAATTATGCTATATATCACGGTATCCAGTCGTTCGAGCACCTTTTTATATTCCCGGTTGCTTTTTGTTGGAATCCATAGAGGCAATTGAAAGAGATTCCTCATTCTTTTGACAGCAACCTTCATCACTTCATCTATCGGCTCCCCAATCAGGTTATATCCATCTTTGAGTTCCGTGCTGAACATGGTCTTGCTGACTATACCAAGAGCAAGGCTCATCGTGTCCTCGGTGATTATTCTTTCTTCCCCGTTTTTCCAGGTTGAGATATATTCCTTGGTTATATCAATCATATCTTGTGCGTAATTGCTAATATGGGTCTTTTTGAAAGATGGTTGAATAAGCCTTCTCTGGCGCATGTGAAAATCTTTATCACTCGTAATGAGCCCTTCTCCAATGAGCGGCTTTAAGCTATCGAAGTCTTTTGATTTCAAAAACGACTTTTGTTTGGTTACAAGGATTTGTTTAATTAAATCCGGATCTGAAATGAGGTAAACGTTTTGGAAAGGCCCCAACCGAAGTTTTGCAACGTCCCCATATTCTTTAGCTAGCCGTGTAAGAAAACCAATTGTGTCTGATTGAAACTCCTTTGTATGACCAGTTATTATTTTCCCTTTTGGGCCAGTGGGAGAATCATGAGCATCTTTATCCAACAATGATTTGTTTCATTCCTTTCTATATAAGTAGTTATAATCATTCTATGTGGATTGCGCATATTGGTTTGGACAAGTATGCGAGAGGGCTAGCGTTTTTTACATATTAATAGAAGGAAAACCGTTAAAAATCGCGATCATAGGCTCTTCATTCCTTTTTTTAAACTCTAATTGTTTAATATTGGTAAAGTAAGGGTAAAAAGACTGGAACTTGAAATGAAATGAGTGCATCCATTTTCCTAACGGGAGCTATAAATAGCATACTTATCCCTATTTATCTCTCGGACTATATTCCTTATAATAAGAAAATATGAAAAATATGACAAATGGTAAAGCCGTTAACGAATGATGAGGTGATCCTGTTGGGACTTGTAGATGTAATAAGCGATTATAGCTCGGCATTTTCTAGTGGAATAGCTAATTTGGAAGAGCAAATTAGCCGATTGAAGCAGGCGAAAACACAAATCAGCAATGAACAGGAAGCAAGTCTTATAGAAATCAAAGAAATAAAAAAACCCGAGTTAGGAAAAAGTTGGACTGGTAATCGTGCAACGGATTTTAACGAGTCAAGAAGTGGTGCATACAAGGTCATGCTGACAATCGTTCAGGATGAGTATGATGACTATCAAGCGAAAATTGAAGAGAAAATCAATTCCTTGGAGAGGCAAAAAGCCATACTGGAAGCAGCCGTAGCTGCTGCCCGTGAAGCGAGCAACCTGTTGAGTAAAGGGGAAGAATTCCTTGACCAAGTGGAAAGTAAAGTATCGGATTTAAAGAAGTGGGTGTTTTAAATGACGACAATTAAACTGAATCATGCAGTCGTGACAAAACAAGTAAGCCAGGTAAAAACGGCCGTGGATGGGACGACAATCGGAGCACTGCCGGCCGACCAGCTCGGCAATAACGATCTGAGCTTCACATCGAAATGGGAAGAACGGGAGACCAATCTGGAAAAGACCTTCAATCAATACCTGACGATCGTCAAAAAGAACCTGGAAGACACCCAGGCGAACGTGGATTTACTGAAAGAGCAGGATGAAGCCATCACCCATACTGCACAGGGGTATCAGCCATTATGACAATCTTCGAAGCCAAACCTCTGAAGTCAGCAGTCAAGTCACGGGCCAAGCAATATGAAGACCTATTGGGGCAAGTAGAGACACTGAAAAAGGAATTTCAGGGAATCGTCGATTTGGATGAAGAGCTGGCCGGAGCCGGGGCGACGGCCATCAAGAACTTTTATCGAGCACAAGTAGAGGTGGCCAATGCCTGGATCGAATTATTCACGACCCAAATCAGCTTTCTGAAAGGGATTCCGGCCATATTGGAAGACGCCGACCTATCCGGTGAAACCGTGGTCGAGGTGCCGTTTTTAGAGGGGGAAGTGACCCACGGTCTCTCCAACGCCAAATCGATGGTGAACCAGCAGTCCACCGATCTCCAAAAGATATTCCAGAACATTGATGATATCCTCTCACTACAGGTGTTCGACCAAGGCGATTTCCATGAGAAAATGGAAAAGGCCGAAAAAGAAAAGAACGATACCATCAAGAAAGTGCACGAAGTAGATAATAAATTAGTAGAAGAATACCAAGTGACCGAAGCCCAGGAAAGTGTAGCCATTAGCCTTTTCCAGGCCTTACTTGAAGCCACCAGTCAGGATGGCACCGTTTCCCCGATGAACTTCAACCAAAGTGCCTTTCAAGCGAGTCAAGCTTATCAAGTGAAGGATGAAGTGGCCGAGAATATGCAAGGATACCGGGACTTCAAGAAGCAAGAAGAGGAAGCGCGGAAACTCGAACAGGAAATGGAAGAACTCGAGAACCGCCCATGGTATGAAAAAGCCTGGGACACGACAAAAACCTTTACAGGGGAAATCACGGGGTATTATGATTCAGTAAGAGCGACAACGGGAGTCGATCCCGTAACAGGCCGTAAACTTTCCGAAGCTGAACGAATCGCCGCGGGCGCGATGGCCGCGGCCGGATTCATCCCCATTGTCGGCTGGGCTGGGCGTGCGATCAAGGGTGGAAGTGCCGTCTACAAAACGGTGAAGGGACTCAACGCTGCAGACCATGCATTGGATGCCTATAAATCAAGTAAAGGGCTGGATGTCCTCAAGCAAACCGAATACGGTCTATACGGATTAACAACCGCCAACGGACTCAGCGAAGCCGTCACCGGCAAAGATATGTTTGGAAACGAACTCACGGATGAACAGCGCCAAAACAGCCTGATGAACGCCCTTGGTATCGCCGGAGTTGCGGGGGCAGCCAAGGTCGCAGACAAAATGGCAAGCGGAACAAAACTCATCCCCTACAGCAAGGAATTTGTGCAAAATCAAGTCCAGAAAGCCCAAGACTCGATCAAGGATATGGGCAAGGCCATCGGGAAAGTGGAAGTGCCAACTGGAGTTAAGGTTAGGACAGTCGCGGATACAACTGGAAATACTTACAAAAATATCTCGGTTGATAAGACGACGATAAAGGATCTTGCGCAGAAGATAACGGCGAAGGGTGAAGGTAGTAAGGGTACGGGTAATATTGGTAAGATAACTGAAATAAAAGAGAAGGATCTTGGGAAGCAAATTATCAAAGGGAAAAATGGAAGGAAAGAACTTGCGCCCAACGTACGCTATGTTACAGAGGATGGTTATAAATATACAACAGATGAAATTGGTAGAATAGTAGATGTTGAGGCAGAAGGATTGATACTTCAAAAAGGTACACGAAATCCGGGAATGCAAGTGGCAGCAGGCCGGGAAGATAGGTTAATGGATGATGATGGTGGGCACTTGATTGGAACCCAATTTCATGGCTCTGGGGATATTGACAATTTAGTAGCTCAAAATAGACAAATTAATCGCTCGGGTGGAGAGTGGTATAAAATGGAGAATGAGTGGGCAACTGCTTTGAAAGAAATTCCACCGAAAAAAGTATCTGTAAAAATTGAGCCAATTTATTCAGGAGAGTCACTAAGACCAAGTTACTTTGAGATATTATATGAAATTGAAGGAAAAGGGATATTTGAGAAAACGATTAGAAATAGTGCTGGGAGTTGATTGAAAGTGGAAAAAGAAATGAATAAATTATATAGAGAAATAGCAGAAACAGTTAATGAAATGATTCCAGAAGAATGGGATAAATTTTATTTTTATTCACAGATATCAGAAACCGGTGGAGGAACTTATTTTTTTTATAATACTCCTGAAAATAAAGAATTTTTTAATTATAGTGTGGAAATTCCATTTAACTATTCTATTGATAAAGAAGAATTCAAAAAGAATAAACGAAAGCTGTTTGAGTTGTGCGATGAACTAAGGAATATCTTTAAAAATAATCAGCAAGAGCTTTGGTACTCTTTTACAATGTCTCTTGAGAATAGTGGGAAATTTAAAATGCATTATGATTATACAAATTGGTTCGATACTGAATATAGTTTTAGTGACCAAATGATTATTTGGAAAAATAAATACTTAGATGAGGTGCCAAATGATGAAAATTATAAAGCATTAATCGAGAAGTACCATAATGAATTTCCAGATAATCCGATTTAATTAGAGAAGGATAGTAATACATCAGGAAGAGAAATGGCGGAATTCAAAAAAGAAATTAATTGCAAGAAAATTAGCTTGAGATGATGAAATGCTTATACTATCGATTCAAACAGGCATACAATTAATTGAAATTGTATGCCTGTTTAGAGTTAGGGAAGTACCGGATACGAAATACTTACAAACATATCTCGGTTGATAAGATGCCGATAAAGGATCTTGCGCAGAAGATTACGGCGAAGGGTGAAGGTAGTAAGGGGTCGTTAGTACCTGTTAAAGGACCCCAAGAAATTATAAAAGTGAAATATGGACAGCATTATACAAGAGATAAAATGAAGAAAGTACTAAAACCGAATGTTGAATATACATCACCTGGAGGTCACGTATATAAAACGGACGAAAAAGGACGGATATCAAGTGTCGAAGGTTCGCTTGACTTAGGCAGTGGTAAACGTAATAAGTATGCGCAACGCATTGCTGGAAGAGAAGATCGTTTACCTGATGATCAAGGGGGACACTTGATTGCTACAGGACAACTAGATAACCTTGTCCCTATGAATGCAAATCTAAATATGGGAGAATGGAAGAAACTTGAAAGTTCTTGGGCTAAAGCTTTAGATAGTAATCCTCCGAAAACAGTTGAGGTAAAAATAAGCCCTGTTTATAAAGACGACTCGATGCGTCCAATAAGCTTTAAAATAAATTATAGAATTGATAATAGTCGTTGGGAGAGAAGGGCATTTGAGAATAAACCAGGAGGTTAAAAAGAATGAATGAATTAAATCTTAATAGTATTTATCAAAAAATTGCCCAAACTATTAATGAGACTATACCAGAGAAATGGTCCAAAGTATTAATGTATGGTGAAATAGGCGAAGGAACGGGCACGGCTTTCTTTTTTTATTATCCTATTAATAATGAAAATCCTTGTTATAGTCATGATATACCGGAAATATATAATGTTTCTGAAGAGGAATATGATAAACTTTGGTATCAATTATTAGATGAATTAAAAGAATTACTTGCAGAGTTTTAAAAAAATAATCAAGATCTATGGACCAATTTAACATTTACTTTAGATAGTACAGGGAAGTTTAAGATTGACTATGATTATGAAGATTTATCTGAAGCAGATGATCATGAAAGAAGAATCATTTGGGAATATAATAGTTTGAATCTTTTACCTGAGTCTGAATATGATAAGAGTATTTTAGAAGAATATCTAAGAAAGAAAAGTGAAGATGTAGAGTAATGCTTTTCAATAATTAGGTTATATATGAGACTGTTCCAAGGGGAAATTAAGTAGGAATTGAATAAATAATGAAGGGCAGAAACGTTGTTTTTTTAACAGCATTTCTGCCCTTTAATTTTGGGGTTAATTTACTTTGATAAGTACTTATGAGACAGCACCTTTTTAAATGGAAATGAAATATATGAATTTAAATATTTTTTAAAGCAAAAGAAGAATGCTGGCCGTTACCGGCATCAGCCGACTAAAGGGGCTCAACGCTGCGGACCATGCGCTGGATGCCTATAAATCGACAAAAGCCATGGACATTCTCAATCAAACCGAAACCGGCCTCTATGGACTAACCGCCGCCAACGGCAAAGACATGGAAATAATCCAAACCCTAAAAAAGAGGAAGTAATAAATTATATGATTGAATTAGATAAGAAATATGGTGATAGTTTTAATTCACCAGTGACAAGGTGAGAATGGAGTGGGGAGAGAAAATTAATGATATTATATTTTTTAGAACCAGAAGTATCAGGTGGTCATGGTAAACATACCATTTATGGATCACAAGCGGATATTGCGTTAGAGGGTATATCAGGAAAGGTAAAATATTTACACTATGAGTTTGAAGGATGGCTAGTTAGAGTCAACACCAGCATTTATTGTTTCAAGTAAACTAGAAAAAGAATTAGAAAATAGTGATTTGAGAGATTACAAATTAGAAAAGTGTTTAATTACAAAGTCTGACGAATTTAAAGAAATGTATCCAAATAAAGAACTGCCTACATTCAGTAGATTTATTCCGCTAGGCAAAATTGAAGTAGAAGGAGAGAACTTCAAAAATTGGTCAGGAAATTCTTTCTGTTTATCACCAAAAGGTGAGTTAGTTGTTACTCAAGAAGCAATGGATTTTTTAAAGAAAAAAGTTTCATTAGAGAATTGTTATATTACACCACTAACAAAGGAATAAAGATGGATTAATCCCCAATTTACACCCTGTAATTCAGTTAAGATATGATTCCATGCCAAAAGAGGTTATGGATTCGTATAACTTTACAAAAGGTGCGGGCTCACATGCTGAAGTAAAAGCTTTGAACGCTGCGTTAAAAGCAAACCCTAATGCTAATTTAAATAATTTTACGGTTAATGTAATACGTACTGGTCAAAGTAAAATAAAGCCGGCTGGAACAATTTTTCCAAGGTGTCCTCACTGTGCTTATCTTACAGATGGATTTGAATTTATTACGGAGGTACCTAAAAATGTCAAATGAAATCTTATCGAAAGAATATATAATAAAAAATGGAGTTGAGTTTGAAGAATATTTAGGATATGGAGGACCCTATGATTTGGGAATAGTAGAGTATTCTCAAGAAGGGGAAGAAAAGTTATATACTGGATTGGCTTATGACTTATACGAAAATGGAAATATAGAAAGTTATCTTTTTGTGAAAGAAGGAGTAAAACAAGGAATGAATGTTTCGTTTTACCCAAGTGGGAATGTGAAAAGAATAGGAAATATGAATAAAGGTGCTGCAGAAGGATACCAAGTTGAATATTTTGAGAATAATGTAAAAAAATATGAATCTGAATGTTTTGCTGGGCGTGAAATGACTTTTACAAAGTACGATGAAAATGGTAATATCATAGCGCAAAAAATGAAACCGAACGAATCGGATATATTGTATGCTACAAAATTCAAGTAGGGTGTCAAATGAATAATCGACTCGAAGAAAAATTAAATACGATCCAAAATAATTTAAAAACAAATATCTGTTTGAAAAATAAATTTCAATTAGATGAAATAAACCAAGTGGCAGGAGTAGATATAGCCTATTGGTCAAATAATAATGTAGATTATGGTGTATGTTGTATTTGTGTATTAGATTATTCTTCGAAAGAAATCATTGAGCAAGTTGAGTATGTAGGGGAAGTTGAATTTCCTTATATCTCAGGTTATTTAGCTTTTAGAGAATTACCTTTAATTTTAAAGGCTGTTAAAAAATTAAAAAATAGTCCGGCTATGTATATGTTTGATGGGAACGGTTATTTGCATAGTCGTCATATGGGGATTGCTACACAAGCATCATTTGATTTAGGAAAGCCAACAATAGGGATTGCAAAGACGTATTTGAAAATAGGAAATGTCGATTATACGATGCCAGAAAATGTAGCGGGGGCATATACAGATATTATCATTAATGATGAAGTGTACGGACGTACTTTGAGAACCAGAGTGGATGTTAAGCCAATCTTTGTCTCATGTGGGAATTGGATAGATATAGATACAGCTACTAAAATTACCATGAATTTTGTTAAAAAAGACAGCCGTCTACCTATTACTATCAGATATGCAGATTTAGCCACACATGAAGCAAGAAGAAACTACCAAAAGTAAATAAAAATGAAACCTTGATTGGAATACCTTTCAAGGTTCTTTTGCGCCTGATGAACGCCCTTGGTATCGCCGGAGTTGCCGGGGCAGCCAAGGTCGCAGACAAAATGGCAAACGGGACAAAGTTCATCCCCTACAGCAAGGAATTTGTGCAAAACCAAGTCCAGAAAGCCCAAGACTCGATCAAGGATATGGGCAAGGCCCTCGGGAAAGTGGAAGTGCCAACAGGAGTTAAGGTTAGGACAGTAGCCGATACGACTGGAAATACTTATAAATCTATTGATGTGGATAAGATGCCGATAAAGGATCTTGCGCAGAAGATTACTGCGAAGAGTGAAGGTAGTAAGGGTACGGGGAAAGTGTATCCAACGAGAAAAATCGATTCAGTAGCAGAAGCACACATAGTTGATAGAGTGAAAGAGCTAAGAGGGAATTTACCAAGTAAATATAAGAAATCAGGTAATTTTGCATTAGCAGAAGTGAATGTTAGTGGAATAAATAAATCTGAATTTTATGCTCAGAGTAGGATAAATAATCTAAAAGGAAATCTTGAGGATAAGTACCTGATATATCTTTACAACCTGAAAATCCGATGTTTAAAGCTACAAAAGCAGTGGGGAAAGATGGGGAAAGTTATTTAAGGGATACTGATACGGAGTATAAGATACTAAATGATATTGCTTCTAGGCTTGGAGAAAATACTCAAGCTACTGGAAAAATTAAATTATTCACAGAATTAGATACCTGTGACAGTTGCAGTAGAGTTATAGCAGATTTTTCTGCTAAATATAAAAATATCAGTTTGGAAATTGTGCACAATGACGGTAACCGGATTATAAATTAAAATGTTGGAACGGAGGAGTTAGAAAAATGAAAGATTGGGAGTATAATGAATTGTTTGAGGCAATTCAGGAAACATATGAAGAATTACTAGAAGAAGATAGAGGATATAGGTATGCTATCGCAAAACTAGCAGAAGAATTTGATAATTTAGGTATGATTGAAGATGTTATTGTGGATACTGCGATTGGAGAAATTGCAATTAAACATGATAAGGTCTTTGTTGGACGAATTGAGGGAATAACTAGAAGGTTGAGTACTTTTAATCATTTAAACGTAGACGATGAATTAACTAAAGAAGAACTTAATGATTTATCGAACCGAATAAAAAAAGTAATAGATGGTCTTAGAAATGTAGAAGTTGACAATAATTCATCCGCAGAATAGTGAAATAATCAGGATTATAAAGAATATCCAAAGCTTATTATTTTGGAACTATTATTTAATATTGTGATTATATGGTATTTTTTTACACCACTTATCTGAGATAGCAATTTAAATGTATGATATTACGGAGATTAATTATAAATTAACAAGTTTATTATTTAAAATTTTCTACCTATTAATTGAAAATAACTAAGGGAAGCACGTGATTGCCTTTTAGGCAAAATGTGCTTTTTGTTATATAGAATAAGCTGTTTAAAAGCTCAAAGACGTGTTCGAAAACGAACTCACGGAAGAACAGCGCCAAAACCAGCCTGATGAGTGAATCACCAAGGCCGCAGGGGCAGCCATGTTAATCAAGAATGAATCAATAAGGAAGACGAACAATAGAGGAACAAGAAGATGATGACTTTTTTGCCAATGCAGTTAACATACAAACCGTGGTGTTGTTGGGTACCTGGTGGTCACTAGAGGCTCTCACCAAATGACTTTTTAGATGAACTTCGCATCTATCGAATCAGTCGAATATATATAATTGACATTGAGAATCATTTTCATTTATAGTAAGAGTAGATTGGTAGATGGAAAGATTAGATGCCGGAGAAGTAGACACTTTGACCTTTATCGGTTTATATACATGGAATAAAGAGGAATGACCTTGTGGAGCAATCGAGTAAATCTTGCGCGAAATGAAGATTATATGTTTGAGTTCGGGCGATTTGGGTTATAGAAATCCTTGTGACGCGATACAGATTTTTTTAGAAAAAATGAAAGAATGCTGTGGTCATAAATGGTGATTGGATTCTATAAGCCCATCATGTACCTACTGCATATAATTCAGTAAAGAAATTCGAAGATTTTGCAGATCATGCTCTTATATGGGGAAGAGAAAGTGGAGATTTTTCCGTTCAATCGAATATGATGTATCCCAACCTAGGAGAGAGTCTGTTTATTTATGAAGGAGGGTTTTCATGAGAACCCAAATAGATAAAAAGGGAGAAGCCATCAAAGATCAGCTTATCCAAGAACTATTGAAATTCGGCATTTTCAAGAAAAACGATAAACAATTATATGAGTTACCAGTTATTGTACTTCAAAAAGAATTCAATCAGCTAAGAGGTGAATGAAGAATGCCTAGAAGAACAAAGTCATTTAATCAACTGCTTAAAGAAAACCGAAATACTTTGCTTCAAGACAAACGTGAATTGGAGCGAATATATATCAAAATTGACCAAAAGGCAACGGGCGAGGTAAAAAGCGATCGACAAGTACACTCGTCATGATATCCTTTGCTCACATATATAAGGAAACCGATAACAGTCTATGTTTCGGTTTTTCATATGCTAGACACCATATTTCTGATTTTGATAGTTGATGTCCAAATCAAAACAAACAGTGTCATGAAAAATGGCGCTTCTGCAGCAGCTGCATCCGGTTCACCCCTTGTATTTACGATAGGGACATAGTAATGGTTCTAAAAGGAATAATGAAAGCATATAAAAAAGGAACGGGTTCTACTCATGTGTAGAGTCCGTTCTTTTTTGTCACGTGCTCCCATCACATCCAGGCATTATGGCAGAATATCAATGGACAGTACGTAGGAGGGATACCATGTTAGTCGGTCATATGAAGGAAATCGTGCGGCATCCTGTTAAATCGTTTCGTGGGGAGAGCGTCCAAAAAACGAATGTCATGCAGTACGGGGTATATGGGGATCGCAGTCATGCGTTTTTGGATGAAAGCAGGCCAGGTAAATTTTTGACCATCACTCAACACCAGAAAATGGTTCAATATCGAGCGCGATTTGTCGGGGAAGAGTCGATGATTGCTTATCCCACAGTGGAAATTACCTCACCGGAAGGAAAGGTCATGGCTTGGGGTGATGATGATTTACTTAGGGCTATGGAAATGGAATCGAAACGGAAGATATCCTTCATTGAATATTCACCTACCCATGTACCGTTGGGAGCGATAGAAGCGGAGCCTATTCAACTGGTGACGGATGCGTCCCTGAACGAATTACAAACGATATGGGGGAAAGACCATCTCGATCACCGACGGTTTCGGCCCAACTTCGTCATCTCATTAACCGATAAAATCCCATTCATTGAACAAACCTGGTTCGGAAAACGGATAAAAATAGGCCGGGATGTGGAAATCGAATTGAGAAGGCCCTGTGAAAGGTGCATGATCATCACGGTGAATCCGGACGATGCCGAGCGGGACCCAACTTTGCAAAAAACGGTCCAAAAGAATTGTGCTAACCATTTTGGCGTGTATGCCTCTGTCACTCGAACAGGTGAAATAGGGGTCGGAGATGAAGTATTCCTTCTAGACTGAAAATAGGAACACTGCCTACTAATGATAAAAGGCAGTGTTATTTGTTATTATCTCAAATCACACTAATGTACTATTGGTAAAAATGGTAAAATGAAGGTGGTTGTATAGAGGGGGAGTTGTTGAGATGCGTCCTTATCCTACTTGGTTTACTTATGTGGTGAAAGTACTTTGGTTAGCGGGGTTATTTGTCCTGCTTGTTGGCAGTTATACCCTTGGATTGACCATCCAGAAGAAAGTCGAGGCCACTTTTATCATCGAGCCCTTATTCTGGTTCGATAGCATGGTACCCTTTGTATTTGGTCTATACGTGTCCCTGCTTTTCGTGAAGGGATGGACCTTCAAGCTCCATATGCCTCTTTTTATCTGCATCACCCTTCCATGTCTGATTCTATCCTTATACGTACCAATCGTGTACACCTTTCTTCCAAGCGCAGCCTATTTTCCCGACCCATATTGGCTGCTTTCAAGAGATAGCTTCAGGATCATACCGGTCGTAGCTGGTTTGACACTATTCACCAGCCTGTTCGGAATGAAGCGAGATTCCATGTTTTATAAATGATGTTTAGGTGAGTGGTTGAATTATCGCGTTGGGCGGTTGAATAAATGGAATCCGTGGTTGAATACTTACGTTGTGTGGTCGAATTATCACCTAGCATGGTTGAATTCCTACCCTTTGGAACGATTTCTCAGCTATAATTAGCACGGTTGGCTAGTTATCTAACTAGTAGCTTAATGGGGAATTGGAAAGAGGGAAAAGATGAAGTTTAAACCAGCTTTTTATTACTTTTTAATCTTGTTGATACTTTTAAATGCTAAAGCCATTACATTTCATAATACGCATCTTTTTTCACTAATGATTATCATGGTGTCGATCTTGCTTATTTTAATGAGTAGATTGAGGGTCTTGGAGGAAGATGGTCCTAAATCTAGACATATAATTTTAGGCTTTGTATGTGCCCAAGGAATTTATTATATGGAAAATTTTTTAATGAATTAAATGTAATAACGCTTACGAAAAAGGTACACCTATATGCCATGTGAAAAATGAGCTTGGAGCTAGAGAACCAAGCTTATTTTTTTGTATCTAATTCTATTGATTAACATGTTCTTCTCATCTTCTTCCTCAGCTTCTGTAGGTTCGTTAATAGTATGTTTGCTCGGATTGTAAAAACGATCCACAAAAATCCCATTAATGGTAAAATTGTTAAATAATCGACTTTTTTACTTACATAGAGGAGGAACAAAATCGAAAAGCAGAATTCTATTTGTGGGCATGCTGTGCTTACTCTTTCTAATTGGCTGTTCAAAGTCGGAAGAACCTTCATTCGAGGATTTTTTTCACGCCGAAATGGAAAAAACGAAGGATGAGTATGGGGATGAATTTGATTATGCCTATTCTCTCGTATAAACAAAAGTCCATTCAATGAACCAACATGATGATGCTATCGCCATTTTTACGAGCATAATCCAAATGGAGACCAAATCTTTATTGCCTATTTAGAAAAAGAAAATGGGAAGTGGGAGTGGAAGCAAACAAGAGGTGCAGAATGGGATGATCCTGTCCAATGGTCTGCGATGAACGAAGAACCATACATTTACTCTGGGACGCTTACCGATGACTCCATTTCACATATGTTTGCAGGAGATGAACCTGCTGAAATCATCGAAGTGGAGAAGGGGAAAAGATTCTGGTACGCCATTAGCGATGTGCAGGACGTAAAAGTGAAAGCGGTCAAAGAAGACGGAACCGAAGAAAATGTGGAAGAAATAGATGAAGGGAGAGTGAAAAAAGTTGAGTGAGGATCAATGCCCGAAATGTAACTCATACTCGATTAAGAAAGGGATACTTGGGACAGGGTTCAAATTTGTTCAAATGTTCTCCTATGATCATTTAAAGAATAAGCCGTCCAAGATCACCTCTCATTATTGTTCGAATTGCGGGTTCATCCTTGGTTCTTATGTGGATAAGCCGTCCAATTTAGAACCAAAGGGGGAAAAGTGAAGCTGGATTGCTTATGTGCACGACGGAAACCGTCCATCTTGAAATTGGAAGCAGATACCGGCGCAGATCCGATATGGTGCCATCTCTGTGGCTGTAATCTGGATTTAGATGAAGTCCCCATTTCAGATGAACTGAAAATGGAGCTATCAGATTGGGTGAGAGAGTATGGATACTGGATTGATTGGGATACGGATACCATGCTTCCAGACGGAATGACTCTTGAAAAAGAACATAATGAAAAGGGATTACGATTAACGGAAAAAATCAAAGAAGAGCTGGATGGAAAGTATAGAATTGTATTTTTTCCATCCAAAACGACCTGTATGGATACTCCCTGATCAACATGCTCCTTTAAGGGAGTATGGATTGACTGTTCTTTACTAAGAACAATTTGTCTGGCATCTTTACTGTTCCTTCTTGATAAGGTATGTTCCATTCGTACTTTTGAAAAGATAGTGGTAGGAGGAGATCATGGTGGATGAAGCAAGGATTTCGAAAGAGAAGATGAAGAATATGCTCGTATGGATTTTCGTGCTATGTCTGTTCGATGCTGTGGTAACCGATTTTGGCATCCAGGCAGGATACATAAGAGAACTGAACCCCCTCATGAAAGAAGTGTATCATTGGAATCGCTCCTTCTTCTACGGATGCAAACTGTTCCTTCCTTTGCTTCTCTTGTGGATCTATCCGCAGTTAAAACGTAGAAAAGTGGTGAATGGCGGAATCTTGCTTTGTTTGGTAGCGTATGCCGCCGTCACGGTATACCATTTCTTCTGGATGTTACTGGTGATGAAAGGCAGTTAGACTGATAAAAAGCCGGAATTGACCGATATATCATGTGAATTGACCGATAAAAGCAATAAATGACCGATAAATACCAAGAATCGACCGATAAAAACAAAACAAACAAAAAAAACGAATAATTGTCCGTTAAGACAATTACTCGTTCTATGGAATGGTTTAATTGTTATTGTTGTCGCTGCGGGCCTTGCCGCCCTTTTCACCGATTTCTTGGTAAAACTCTTTGTCATGATTCTTGGAGGTCGCTTCTCCGCCTTTTTCACCAATCTCTTGATAAAACTCTTTGTCGTGATTTTTTGAAGTTGCTTCTCCACCTTTGCGACCTGCTTCTTCCCGACTCATTTTGTTATTGTCAGCCATGTTAATCACTCCTATAAAAGTTTTTTGTGTTGCTTACAGTATCATGTATATCCTAATCCACACTCTAGTAAACTAGTATTTTGAAAAAAATATATATTATAGAAATGAAAGTCGATTTTTAAAATAGAAACGTTTAAATGGCGCTCATTTGAGCGCCATTGTCATTTTTCAGATTAAAACTAATTGTATGCTAGTCCAGTTCGTATAAGTGAAAAAGATGACCAGTACATTCTTGGTCATGTTGATCAGAATCCGATTATTCCTGAACTCCATTTCCTTATTCTCTTGAAGAAAAAAAGGCAAGGTAATGCGATGTGGGAATCTTTCAAGGACCGTCAAGCCAATCCAGATGATCAGACCAAATAGCGGAAGGGCAAGTACGCTTTCCTTTGAACCCAAAATACTCACTTTCCCGAACGAATTAAATTGAAAGGGTATTTGACTTGGTAGAGAAGACCATTCCGTCATTATGTATACAACACTTGAAATAAGAAATAAGAGCGAAATGATATCTAATATCATTTCTATTAGCGTCCTTTTGCGTTTAACTACTAACCGCTGCTGTTTAATCTCCCTCATCTCCGTTTCAAAATAATAAACTTCCCGGCGTCTTTCTTAAAAGTGGAATGTAGCGGACCACTCTCCTATTTTAGCACGGGGGAAGGGACGAAGTATGATGTAAACCTCCCAATCAAAAAAATAAAGGGACCATATGGCAACCTTGTTCAATTAAAAAAACAAAAAACCTTAGGAGAGGGGGCCTAAAAAGGCGGTCACCTAAGGAATCGTGAGCAGGTAAATACCTGACTCTTTTTCCATTATACTCCTTTTGAATCGGAAGATAAACACCCCTTCCTCTAGGTTACAATAAAAAATATATTTTCTGTATGTTCATCACTCCATTTATATCTGTTATGGTGCGAATGGATGGTATTTTTGATGCATGTAGCCTGTGTTTTTCATGGAAAAAAGGACTTGGAATTAATTTGGGAAAAGTGATAAACTAGCTATATCAGTGTGTAGAGATATTGGTCTTTCTTTTTGGGGGGCCAAAAATATATGTCTCATGATACGTCTGCCATCTGAAATATTTTTTTATATGGGAGATGGATCGATATGCACGGGGAAACAAGATTACCAAGAGGCGGAAAAGAATTTATATTGTTTTTAGTCATCATTTCCATTCTTTCTGTCAACATTATCGCACCACTTATTATGGCATTTAAATTTGGATTCACGAAGGACGTGTATGTTGATACGTTAAAAGTGATTCCGTTTGTTTGGGTTTGTGTCATTATATTGGTACCATTTGTGGTAAATCCACTTGTTACTAAGCTTGTACAAAAGTTTGCTGGACCGACGGACGGCTTTAATGCACGGGTGCTGTTCACGATATTATTTAGCGTGACCATCTTGTCCGTTTTACTGACAGTTATCGGATCTTGGATTGGCATGGGGGAAATTAGCTGGAAGCCGATTTATACGTTCTTTTATGACTGGCCACGTAACTTCTTTATCGCATTCTGGGTTGAAACGTTGATCGCTCAACCAGTAGCCAGGTTTGCCATGAAGAAATTGCATGAAAGTCAAGCACGTAAAGCCGTAAATGCTTAAATCCCATACAGTACCACTCATATAAGCCGATTGATTTTATTTTAAAATCAGTCGGCTTTTTTGATGGGGTCTTTAGAAAAGGTATGGAGAACCCGTCCATCGAGCGTATAATAATAGAAGGTATTGTGTAGAGTACAAGCTATCCATACAGGGATTGCAAGAGTGATTGGGGGAGGCAGATCATCATGGAATTGTTGATTACCATGACGGAACGGCTCGGGATCATCGTGACGATTGCCTTTATCGTGACCCGTTTTCGTTTCTTTCGACAAATGTTGAATGAGGATCATTTTAACCGGAAGCAACAGGTCAAAGCCATTTTGTTCTTTGGGGTGTTCGGCATCATTGGCACCTATACCGGACTGACATTGAGTCCCGAATCACTTGAGTTCAACCGATGGGTCGGGTCTGTCGGGGAAGATGAGGCCATTGCCAACTCCCGCGTGATCGGCGTTGTACTTGCCGGTTTATTCGGGGGATGGCGCATCGGACTTGGTGCTGGGATCGTCGCGGGGATTCATCGTTTTGCATTGGGAGGATTCACGGCGCTTTCCTGTGGGGTCGCCACGATTCTTGCCGGGCTGCTTGCGGGTCTTTTTTATAAGAAAAACAAACATGTTAAACTTTCCAAGGCTTTAATGATCGGGGCCCTCGCCGAAGCGATGCAGATGTTCATCATTCTTCTTCTGTCGAAACCGACCGAACAGGCCTTTTCCCTTGTCGGGCATATTGGTATTCCGATGATTATCGCCAATGGCCTAGGCAGCGCCTTGTTTCTATTAATCATTCGAAGCGTTCTGAATGAAGAGGAGAAGGCTGCTGCTTTGCAGGCACAGAAGTCATTGAGGATTGCAAGGCAAACCCTCGGGTACATGCGCCAAGGTATGAACGAAAAGTCGGCTGCTGCGGTATGCCGGATTTTGTTTGATGAAGTGAAGGCAAGTGCCATCGCGATAACCAATGAAACGAAGATCCTCGCCCATATCGGTTTGGGGGATGACCATCACTCGCCGGGACGGCCGCTCCAGACAGAAATCACGCGCCAGGTGATCGAAGGTGGGGAACTGATCGTAGTGGGAAAACGGGATATTCATTGCCAGGTTTCCGATTGTCCGCTAGGGGCGGTCATCATTGGTCCTTTAAAGAAAGGGAATCAGACAGTCGGGACGTTAAAGTTATATTTTCGCCATGAAAAGGAAATCAACAATGTGGATGTCGAGTTGATGTCAGGGTTGAGTATGCTCCTTAGTTATCAACTGGAAGTGTCACAGCTCGATGATGCACAGAAATTGGCACAAGAAGCTGAGATTAGAGCCCTTCAGGCCCAAATCAATCCGCACTTCCTATTCAATGCTTTAAATACGATCAACTCGTTAATAAGGATTGATCCAAACAAGGCAAGGAAAATGCTGCTTCATTTATCCCAGTATTTCAGAAAGAACCTAGCCAGTACGACGGTGGAGTGGACGACCTTATCGGAGGAACTTTCACATCTTCAAGCGTATGCGAATATCGAAAAAATGCGGTTTGTCGATAAGCTGCACATTCATTATGAAGTGGGTGAAGATGTTCTCCATGCGAAGATCCCGCCGCTCATCCTCCAGCCATTAATCGAGAACAGCATCCATCATGGGTTTAAAAACAAAACGGAAAACTGTTCGATACATATTCTTCTTGAAAAAGAAATGGAAGCCTCGATTAGAATCGTCATAAGGGATAATGGGGCTGGTATCGAGCCAGGTCAGTTACAAAAGCTTGGCCAAGAAATCGTTGAATCCAAAAGCGGGACAGGCCTTGCCCTTTATAATGTGAACAAACGGCTTACGATGATGATGGGGCAGCAATCGGCCTTGAAGATTCGGAGTGAACCAGGAAAAGGCACGGAAATATCCTTTCGCATTCCAAAGTAAATGAAGAAAGTGGGGAAGAACATGAAATCGGTCATTCGGACACTTGTCATAGATGATGAACGTTATAGCCGCGAGGAATTGATTCATCTGTTGAAGCAGCATCCCTCCATCGATATAATCGGCGAGGGTGAATCTGGGGAACAGGCCATCGTCTTGGCGATGCAGCTGCAGCCTGATGTGATTTTCCTCGATGTGGAGATGCCGCTCATGAATGGGATGGAGGCAGCGAAGGCCCTCCAGGAATTGAAGAACGTCCCGAGAATCGTCTTTGCGACTGCCTATCCTCAGTTCGGTGTGGAAGCCTTTCGTGTGGATGCGGTGGATTATCTATTGAAACCGTATGATGAAGAACAATTGGCAGAGACGGTCAGCCGCCTTGAAAAACTATTCTTAAAGAAAGAGGAGAATAGGCCGGTCAAAAGCGCCGGAAGACTGGCTGTCGAAGTGGAGGGGGAAATCCTCTATGTTCATCCTCATGACATCATGTACATTTCACGGGAAGAAAAGGTATCGAAGATCGTCACGGTCGACCATGAATATGAAGTGAAAACGACGATGAAGGAATTAGAAGAACGGTTACATGAATTCCCGTTTTTCAGAATTCATAAAAGTTATCTGGTGCATTTGAATTATGTATTGCGTCTTACCCCCTGGTTCAATGGGGCGTACCAGCTTGAATTGAAAGGACGGGATGAAATGCTGTCCGTCAGCCGGACGTATGCCAAAGCTTTTCGAGCGGCCTTGGAGTTATGATAGGGTAGGAAGAATCTGATATGAATCCAAGCGAGACTCTCAGATTCTTTCTCGTATACATGTGACAAAATTTTGAACATTTTACACGTTAATTCGACATATGAACCTCTTACCCTCCGAAATCGACATGATAATAAGAATTCAATCTTTTCTGTCAATTCATCGTTTATACTATATGTAAGCGATTCCAAGGAGGGCATAGACAGATGTATACATTTTTAGGTGGAGTCATTCTATTACTAATCGGATATTTTACATATGGTAAATTCATAGAGAGAATGTTTGGTGTCAAAGCGGACCGACCGACACCGGCATATGCGAATCAGGACAGCGTCGATTACTTGCCGATGAGCACGAGTAAGAATTCTTTGATCCAATTATTGAACATCGCAGGGGTCGGACCCATTTTCGGTCCAATCATGGGAGCTTTATATGGACCTGTTGCGTTTATCTGGATCGTGCTTGGTTGTATCTTTGCAGGGGCGGTTCATGATTACCTAACTGGCATGATTTCAATCCGGAACCGTGGAGCGCATTTACCGGAACTTGCGGGTAAATTCCTCGGCAGAGTGATGAAGCATGTTGTCAATGCATTCGCCATCCTGTTATTAATTTTGGTGGGCACGGTGTTTGTCACGTCCCCAGCATCCTTGCTTCATAACTTGATGAATGGCACGGTGAGCCTGACGCTCATCACGGTAGCCATTTTCCTATATTATATTCTGGCGACACTTCTGCCCATCGATAAAATCATCGGACGCTTTTATCCGATATTCGGGGCTTTATTATTAATCAGTTCCGTCGGAGTGGGTGGAGCCTTGATCATCCAACAAGCGCCGATACCGGAACTAACGTTATCCAATCTGCATCCTGATAACCTGCCGATTTTCCCGTTATTGTTCCTAACGATTTCATGTGGGGCACTATCAGGCTTCCATGCAACACAATCACCGATCATTTCACGTACGACTCAAAATGAAAAACAAGGCCGGAAAATCTTCTATGGAATGATGATTGCAGAAGGAATCATCGCCATGATCTGGGCCGCTGCTGCCATGAGCTTGTTTGATGGACCAGTCGGCTTAAACGAACTTCTTGCAACAGGTGGAACAGGATTGATCGTAAGTGAAGCGGCAAAAGTAACGCTTGGAGCGTTATTCGGCACCATCGCCGTACTGGGTGTCATCGTCTTGCCGATCACGTCCGGAGATACGGCTTTCCGAAGTGCACGGATGATCATTGCCGATTATGTGAAATTCCCGCAACTGAAAATGAGCAGCCGCTTAGTCATCGCGGTTCCGCTGTTCGTCATTTCCATTGCTTTGACGCAAATCGACTTCAACATCCTATGGCGCTACTTCTCATGGGCCAACCAAGCAACAGCCGTCATCGCCCTATTCGTAGGAGCCATGTACCTGTACATCGCGAAGAAGAATTACTGGGTGTCCTTACTGCCAGGAACCTTCATGCTATATACGGTGTTGGTCTATATCCTAAACGCCCAAATCGGTTTCCGATTATCGATGGATACCTCCTACATCATCGGAGCCATCGTCAGCGTCATTTTGGTCATCACCTTCTTCGTCGCAGCGAAAAAACAACGAGCAGCCAACATCCCGCTCGAAGAAGACCTTTCGTATTATAAGAAAACTGCTTAAAGAAAAAACGCCATTTCGGCGTTTTTTTATATATTCAGGAAGGATTTTCGAGATAGAATAGATTGACAAAAATATTTATTTATGCTATAATTTACAGTTAAAATTTTTGTGTGTATAATGAGATTCTCCTGGCCAGGGGAATCTTATTTTTGTTATACGGGGGATGAATGTATGAAGAAGAACGAATCAAGTATGACTTCCTTAATATCAGCCTTTGGTCGGGCTTACCATAGTCAATACGACACACCCAAAATTTTTGATGATTTTATTGTAAAAGATTTAATTAGCCAAAAAGAATTTGCGGATATTCAAGAGAACATGATTAAAGGCATTCCATTCTTTAATGATAGCATAGCAAAGAAATTTCGAGATGACCCAGATGAAATTTTAAAATGGATTACACAAGTTCAACTTTCTCCAACTCCTTTAGCACGTGCTGCCTATTGCGAAAATGTATTACGCCATGAAATCGTGCTGGGCGTTCAACAGTATGTCATCTTAGGAGCGGGATTAGATACCTTTTGTTTCCGACACCCGGAATTAAACGAAAGCATCGATATATTTGAAGTGGATTATCCAGCTACACAAGACTTTAAAAAGATCAGGCTAGAAAATGCAAATTATCAAATCCCGGATACCCTTCATTTTGTTCCAATGGATTTCACCCGACCATTTGCCATTCAAGATCTTATTGGAAAAGGTTTCATGCCTAACAAAAAAACCTTTCTTAGTCTTTTAGGTGTTTCATATTATTTAACAAAAGAAGAACATGCCAATTTGATTAATGAATGGTTTGCCAATCTACCTTCAGGGAGTTCGATCGTGTTTGATTATGCAGATGACAACCTTTTTGAAGAAAAAGGGCTGTCCAATCGAGTGCAAAATATGGTTCAAATGGCATCAGCTAGTGGTGAGCCCATGAAATCATGTTTTACTTATGAAGAAATGGAGAAAATGTTAGAAAACTCAGGTTTACTCATTTATGAACATTTATCACCTGTTGCCATTCAAAATAAATTCTTTGGTGGTCGAACAGATTATTTGTCTGCATTCGAAACCATTCATTACATCCATGCTGTGAAAAAATAGTATGTCGCAAGAACTAGAACCTCCCAATCTCTCTATGATGGGGAGGTTCTTAGCATTTATATCTGATATTCCTTTGACATTCTTTTTTTGAATATCATAACCTTCTGCGGTTCCTGCCGGTATTTACTTTTACCCAAGGAAGTTTTGTATTTGATGGATGGTCAAAATCGTGGTAAACAAGCACCCGAAGGAAGTTAAGATTATAATTTTTCTATTGTTTTGCTTTTCTTCAGGTTTAATGAATTCATGAATTTGTACAATCCATAACGCCATAGTGACAAGGGCAAGAATTCCAATGGACAAAACACTCACCTCCTAAAGACTGTTCATACGTATGTTTATCTTTAGTCTAAAATTCATTTCACCGTGTGACCCAACTATTTGGTGACTAAAATTCCAATTAACGTGTATGTCTTTCCTTGTCATTAATTTAACATAAATATCCATTTGTTGCTAAGTCTATTTAAATCAATCTTTTCCTTGAACCTAGCCTTAAAAATCGTTTAGCGAATTAAAAACTATTCTCTTTCATTTGGATAAAGTTTACAATCGTTATAACCGTTAATGGCAAGTGAATGGGGATGGGGGAATGATGATGAAACAAGTTTTATACATAGGGGCAATACTAGGAACGGTCCTTCTAACGGGATGTAGTGCAAATGAGGAAGCGAATCAGACAAAGAGTGAAGAGGCGTCTAAAGTGTTAGCGGGTGAACAGACTATAGAAGGTACACCTTTATCCAATCCTCCAATTGATGTTGTGGAAACAAGGGGTCCCCTGCAATTGACGAAGGAACAAAAGGAAGACTACCACAAGCAGTATGAGGAAATTGTCCATCAGGCGAATGAGACCAAAATAGGGATTAATCTGGGCGTACCTTCGATTGAGGAGTTTGAACCCCAAGATTGGGCTGAGCCAGAAGACTATAAGCAGAGGATCCAAGAACATATGGATTTCTTCTTGGCAAGTGAACGTGAAGCATTAAGTAATCTACCTTCACAAACTAGTGAAGTCGTTATGGGTTCGAATGGAGAAAGGAAAAAAACGGCCCATCTTTATGTTAGCGATAAGGTTTTTTCAGTAGAGGTTTCAGGTATGTTTGAAACACAATATAATGAAAATCGGAAGGGCCAAGTGTTTTCAAATGTAGATGAGATTACATCACATATAGCCAGTTCTTCGAATGGAGAATGGAAGCAAACCTTCTCGGAGGCCAAACTTGTGGATAATGGCCGTACCTATAGCCTTTTGATTGAAGGGGTGTATACTTTACATCGGATAGCCACAATGAAAGCCTTCACGATCGAATTCAGTTGCAATGAATTTGGTGCTATTCTTTGACTCAAGCATTTTCTTACACGACACCAAGCTTATAAAAGAAGGGATCAACACTCATGAGTATCGTACAATTTTCGAAATTCGAGCAATACAAGGATCTGCTGTATAGCTTGCCGGCCTCGTATACAGTGGACATGATCCGAAACGAGCAATTTCTGCTTGATCGGGATGAGAAGAAAAACCTCGAAATCTATTATGCTCCTTTTGAATATGTGAATGAACGTGCCAAGGTCGTGATCGCCGGAATCACACCAGGATTGCATCAGATGAAGAAATCCTTTTCAACCGTCAATGAAGTCAAGGATCACATAGAAAGTGAGGAAGAAATTCTTCACGAAGTAAAGAAACAATCCAGCTTTGAAGGACCGATGCGAAAGAACCTCGTCAAGATGCTGGATGAGCTGGGTTTACATGAATACTTGGGGCTGTCTTCCACGATCGAGCTTTTCGCCGAGGCCAATTCCTTGGTCCATACAGGATCCGTCCTGAACTATCCGGTGTTTTATAAGGGAAAAAACTACAGCGGGACGACGCCGGACATCTTAAAGACGGAGCTCCTAAGGAAGCATATCATGGAAGGGTTTGCGACCGAAATCAGCAACATGGACCAGCCCCTCATCATTCCGCTAGGCATCAACGTCTCAAAGGTCCTCACCTACTTGGCGGAACAGAATCACCTCGATGCTAGCAATCTGCTACTAGGATTCCCGCATCCTTCCGGTGGCAATGGACATAGGCACAGGCAATTCGCGGAGAATAAAGAACAGATGCAAGAGATGATCCGGGATTACTTCTCGAATCATCCAATCCAGTGAAGCTGTAAGTTTGTGATTGTTCCGTGATCAATGGAATGAGAAATTCAAGGGCAGCCAGAGAATTTGTAGAATCATGATAAAAGCCACCTGAGGAGGGAGTCCCTTCAAACAGGCGGCTTTTATTGGTTTGCATTTTACACAGATATATTAAAAATGTGAGGAGTTCGATGTCGCGATGGCCCTACTAATTTTGGCTGCCGTGTCTAATAGCAATGGAAGAAATTCTTCTTGGAGAACTTCTTCACTGATTCTTCCAGCATGTGCGGAACAATTGATGGCGGCAATGACTTGTCCTTCAGAATTTTTTATGGGTACAGCGATGGATCGGAGTCCTTCTTCGAATTGCTGATCAACCCCTCCCCAGCCCATTTCACGGACCTGATCCAAGGTGCTCAGTAATTGCTGCTTGTCCGCAATCGTTTTTTCTGTAAACGACTGAAGCGTAATTTGATCCAACCGTTTCTCTAGTTCATCTTTCTGAAGATTAGCTAGAAGCACGTGTCCCATGGACGTCGCATAAGCAGGGAGGCGGGATCCGACATCCAGATTAATCGACATGATTCTTTTCGTAGGAACACGGGCAACATAGATGATTTCCGTGCCGTCCAAGACAGAAATGGAACTGGACTCACCTATTTGGGCAACAAATTCCCGCATGATGGGATAGGCCATATTCCAAATGTTCTTCGAAGAAATATAGGCATAGCCTAATGTCAGGGTTCGGGCTGTTAAGGAAAAGGATCCATTTATCGACTCTGCAAACCCTAGGTGAACCAAAGTAAGTAAGATCCTGCGTACAGTCGGTCTGCTTAAACCGGTTATTTTCGCCGCTTCACTTATGGTCAGTGTCGGAGTTTCCTGTGAAAATGCCTGAATAACAAGCAGCCCACGTTCTAGGGATTGGATATAGTCGCCACTTTTTATATTTTCTGAATATTCAGTTGACACGAATGATACCCCCTGTGTAAAATAAAGTTGTACGAATAGAAAATTTATGTACGGTTATCGTACAATTTGTTCATTCATTTTGCAAGTCCTCCAAGAAAAGATTACCTATACGATTCACTTGCAAATGTATGCGGTTACAAAGTGTAAATATAGTTGGCCATTTAAAATCTGAGGGGGAAACAATGATGTCAGAAACAATTGTACAAAATAAGCGTGTATTAGAAGCGTATGAAAGCTTTGCTAAGCATCTGAAGAATTTTTTAGATGAACAACAATTTAATCATGAAGAGTATACGAATTTCGTGAATTGGGCAGATCGTCTGGGTAAAAGTGGAGAAATCCCGCTGTTTTTGGATGTCTTCATCGAGACCTATGTATTGGAAGCTAAATATAAAGGGTTGCCTGGTACAGAGCCTTCCCTTCTTGGACCTTACTTTGTGGAAGGTTCGCCGTTACTAGAAAAGCAACCGTTCATTATACCGGAAAGACCGGATGAAGCAGGAGATAAGTTGGTGTTTTATGGAAATGCAAGTTCTGTTAACGGACAACCATTGGCCAATACAAAAGTGGAATGGTGGCAGGATGACAGCGACGGCCTATACTCGAACTTTGATTCAAAAGCACCTGACTTTAACCTAAGAGGTCATTTCTATACGGACGAGAACGGAGACTTCGAGGTGCATGCGAGAGTTCCTATTCCTTACCAAATCCCTACGAGTGGTCCAACAGGTGAATTTGTAAGAGCGGCTGGGTACCATGCATACCGTCCTGCCCACATCCATATGAAACTCGAGCATGAAGGTCATGAAACACTGATCACTCAAGTCTTTTTTGAAGGGGATGAGTGGTTAGAAACGGATGTAGCCAAAGGCGTTCGAACTTCCTTGTTAACGAAACTTGAACAAGTGGGGGACCATAAAGAGGCATCCTTGAATTTTGTATTGAGAACCCTCTAATACTTGATGAATCGAATTCCTAGGCTGTCGAGAGCATTTCGGCAGCCTTTATTTCATAACACTAAAGATTCCTTCCATACGTATAACGGATAAAGGTGAGGTGCCAATACATGAACTCTTATAAAAAAATGATCAACGGGAACGAAATCCAAGTGGTGGATTACCCGGGGGAAAAAGGTCCGATTATCGCAATTCATGGACTAACAGGTACACATAAAAACATGCACCATTACGCGGATGCCTATAAAGGGGAATACAGATTCATTTCGGTCGACCTGCGGGGACGGGGAAATAGTGCGGATACAGATCCCGAGCCTTCCATCTTTCGTCATGCCGAAGATATCCTGGCATTAATAGAAGAAATGAATATCGAAAACCCTATCCTCTTGGGTCACTCCATGGGAGCTTTTATATCGGCCATTGTGGCCAGTAAATTAAATACAGTAAAAGCCGTCATTTTGCTGGATGGTGCTGCTACAATGTCCGAACACCAAAAAAGGATTGTTCAGCCTTCGTTGGGACGATTGAGTAAAGAATACGAATCTCAAGAACATTATGTCGAAGAAATCAAAAGGATTTACGGAAACCTAGGAATCACGTGGACAGAAACACTGGAGGATGCCGTCGAGTATGAAGTGGCTCCAGTAGCTGACCATTGGGAGAATAAATCAACCGAATCAAGAATCCTCGCTGACTTTGAAAGCTTTTATACCTTTAGTCCAAAAGAGATTTGTTCACAGATCCAATGCCCCGTATTGCTTGTGTATGCTGAGGGCGACATCGGGTCCATGCCTCCGTTATTCCTTCTGTCCGACTATGAGGAAACGCAGAAGTATACGGAACGAATCGAAACGGTCGTTTCGGACTGCAATCACTACACCATGGTTTTTGAAAAGCGTGATGACATCAATCGGGATATTAAATCCTTTTTGAAGAGGGTCGAACAAACACCTTTTACGTTTTTGAAGCAGTAAAGAAGTGAGGAGACCTACCTGATGCGAGTGGGGGATAACCATCAAACTATAAAAATGGCAATCTACATAAGAAGGGAGAACGATGAATGAGTAAAGGGTTGGATTATTTTAAGGAAGTTTATGATGAAGTACCGGGCTGGGTGCAAAAAATGCATGATTACAGTCCGGTTGTCTTAGACCACTATACGGGGTTGCGCGGTGAAATTATGCAGGATGGCGCGTTATCACGTAAAGAGAAGGATGTACTCGTGGCCAGCATGAACGCAGCAAGACTATATCCACGTAGCATGGTGTATCACACCAAGGGCGCCATGGATTATGGTTCAACGATTCCGGAACTAGTCGAATACCTACTAGTTTCCTATTTATATAAGGGGCTTCCGTCACTTAAAGTGTCGCTTGAGTCTTTGGCATATGCCCTGGAATTATCGGGTACACCAGTTGAACAGCCAGCAAATGATCCTGAAACGATTGAAGACGTGATTTCTACGATGATTGCCTGGATGGGAGAGCTGGATACACGTTTTTTAGTAGATACATGGAACGTCATTCAAACGAATGAAGCCGAGAGGATCGAGGAGAAAATCCTTAGTGAGGGAACCGTGTCTTCTAGATTGAAATACCTGAACATGGTGGGCAATTACATTACCGAATTGAGGGGTGAGGAGGCCATTGCCTGGATAGAAAGAGCGAGACAGGCCGGAGCTTCAGAGGCGGATCTAGCTGATGTGGGATACATATGCATTCTGACGGCCGGCATTCCAGCCTGGTTTGAAATCAGCGATTCCCTGAAACGGGCAAGGGAGGGACAGGCATGACGAAAGTGACACAAGATCTGCAAGAAGCCTTATCATACGTCAAAAGCGGTCAAACGATTTTGGTGGGGGGCTTTGGATTAGTGGGTGCACCACTTACGCTAATTGAAGGATTGACTAAAAAAGACGTGAAGGATTTGACGATTGTCAGTAATAATCTCGGGGAAGCAGGAAAGGGTTTGGGAATCCTGCTCAACCAAAACAAAATCAAAAAGGGGATTGGCTCTTATTTTACAAGCAACCGTGATGTGGGTGCCAAATATCAAAGAGGGGAAATTGAACTGGAAATTCTGCCACAAGGGACATTGGCAGAATCCTTGCGTGCGGGTGGGGCGGGCCTCGGCGGGTATTACACCACCACAGGCGTCGGCACCGAGCTGGCAATCGGAAAAGAAGAGCGCAATATTGATGGCGTGAATTATATTCTGGAAAAAGCGATTCGCGCGGATGTTGCCATTATCCGGGCGCATAAAGCTGATACCCTAGGGAATCTCGTTTACTACAAAACGGCTCGTAATTTCAACCCATTGATGGCAACCGCTGCGAAAAGAGTCATCGTAGAAGTGGATGAGATCGTCGAGTCTGGTGAATTGGATCCAGAGGAAATCGTAACACCCCATCTTTATATCGATACCATTATCCAAGCACAGCAAATCTTGACAAAGGTAGGGGTAGTGAGCAAATGAATAAACAAATGAGCAAACATGAGGTGCAGCATCTGATTGCGAAGCGTGTGGCCAAAGAATTGCACGGTCCTTGTACCGTCAATTTAGGAATCGGCATCCCCACACTAGTAGCCGAATATCTCGAGGATGAGAACGTGTTCCTGCACACCGAGAATGGCATGTTGGGTGTAACGGATGTTGAAGAGGAAGATATCGACCCTAACCTTGTCAATGCAGGCAAACTACCAGTCGGTGAAGCGGTGGGGACCTCCTTCTTCGATAGTTCCGATTCATTCGCGATGATCCGCGGCGGTCATGTCGATGTGGCGATACTTGGTGCCTTACAGGTTGCACAATCAGGAATCATTGCGAATTGGGCAGTTCCAGGTAAGAATATCTTGGGGGTAGGCGGTGCCATGGATCTATTGGTAGGTGCGAAAAAAGTCATTATAACGATGAGCCATACTTCGAAAGACGGCCAAAGCAAAATTCTGAAAGCATGCACCTACCCGATTACATCGACCAGAAGCGTGGATATGATCGTGACAGAGTTGGCGGTATTCGAAGTGGTCGATAAACAATTGAAGCTGGTTGAACTAATGCCAGGTGTAACGCTTGCAGAAGTGAAGGAAAAAACAGAAGCCGATTTTATAGTGTGAAAAGGTGAGAGTGAGGTAACTATGAAAATACGTTCAGTAGATATATATATACTAGATTTACCGACAATCCGTCCGCATCAATTGGCGATGCATACCATTGTTGAGCAGACGCTTGTTGTGGCCTGCCTAACGGATGAAGCGGGAAATGAAGGATGGTCGGAAGTCGCGACGATAGGCGGCGCTTCATACGGGGAATCCACGCCGGAAGCGATTAAGGTCAATATTGACCGTTATATATCCCCTTTGATTATCGGTAAGGAACCCGTACACTTTGACAAAATCATGTATGACATCTCGAAACACGTAAGGGGCAACTACTTCGCCAAATCCTTGATAGAGACGGCGATGGTCGATTTAACGGCTAGAAGTAAAGAGGTGCCTGCCTTTGAGTTATTTGGCGGCCAGATTCATAAATCGCTTCCAGTCGCCTGGACTTTGGCGAGCGGTGATACGGATAGAGATATTGAAGAAGCGAAGGAACTCTTACACCAGAAACGTCATAATATCTTCAAATTGAAAATCGGTAAAGGCGATCCGATTAAAAACGTTGAACATGTATTGGAAATTAAAAAAGCCGTTGGGGACGAAGCGCGCCTTACTGTAGATGTGAATCAGGCGTGGGATGAAGATACGGCGAATGCCTGCATTGCACGCTTAGAAGACGGTGGCATCTCTATGATTGAACAGCCACTCCCAACATGGAACAACGAAGGAATGGCACGCCTAACGAGCCGATTCAAGGTGCCGATCATGGCGGATGAATCGGCGAACTCCATACAAGATTGCTTCCAAATCGCCAAACATAGAGCAGGCAATTCAATCGCCCTAAAAGTGTGCAAAGCGGGTGGAATGACTCAAACGAAAAAAGTCGCAGCCATTGCCGAAGCGGCTGGAATCGGCTTATACGGGGGGACGATGATCGAATCCAGCTTAGGGACGGCCATCTGTGCACAATTATATTCAACGATACCGGAAATGAAATTCGGTACGGAATTATTTGGCCCATTATTGTTCAAAGATACGATCACGGTGAATGACATCCAATATGAAAACTTTGAAATCATCATTCCAGATGGAGTTGGATTCGGGGTGGAAATCGATAAAGAGAAAGTACAGCACTATTCGAGAGAAATTTGATAGATAATGTGACTTTGACTGAGGCCCACCTTGATGAAGGGGGGCCTTAGTTTTGACTAAACGATTCATAGTTGTAGGAAAATGTCGATTGTATAGATGGATGGTCATATTTTTAGAGGGGCTATTGCTTTTGAATAAAGGGAAAACTGGCAACCATGGAGAAAGTAAAACAGGACGTATCGATGTCGACGCGTTAAGGTAAACGAAAACTCGCAGAGAAAGGGATCCTTCCTATGAAGAAACTTTGGTATGGCGGCACAATTTACACAATGGAGAAAGAACATGAAACGGTTGAAGCCGTCCTTGTCGAGGGTGACAACATACTCGCTACGGGATCATTCGATGAACTGAGCGTCGAGGCAGATGAGCGAATGGATTTGAAAGGGGCCACCATGTATCCGGGGTTCGTTGACAGCCATCTTCATATGCTCTTCCAAGGCGAAAAGTTAATTCGTCTTGATTTAACAAAAGCCCGTTCGGCAACCGAGATGCTGGAGATGGTGAGCGAGTCAGCGAAGACAGCCCCAATTGATAGCTGGTTGTATGGGGAAGGCTGGAACGAAAATAACTTCGCCGACCAGCGCATTCCGACAATCGAGGAACTTGATGCGATTCGGAAAGAACCGATCCTGTTGACCCGAGTGTGCCATCATGTCGTGTTGGGCAACTCAGCGGCCCTAGCAGCAGGTGGCATCACATCAGACAGCCAACCTCCAGCAGGCGGGGAAATCGGGAGAGATGCGGATGGCAGGTTGAATGGCCTGTTGTTCGACCAAGCGATGAACCCTGTTACAGAAGCTGTGCCAAAAGAAGGGGAAGCGTACATAGAATCATTGACGAACACACTGAAGCTTGCTGTGGATAACATGCTTTCTTATGGCCTGACGGGTGGGCACACAGAGGAAATGAATTATTTCGGAGACTTTCGGAATCCACTCACGGCGTTTCATCGCGTCGTCGGCAAGAAGAAGCATTTCCGCGTGAATATATTGCGACATAACGCCGTATTTGAAAAAATGATCGAAGCCAACGCAGAGTTTGACGAGCCCTATGTAGAACCGGGAGCGATGAAGATCTTTGCCGACGGGGCCCTTGGGGGATCGACGGCGGCTCTATCCCAGCCATATGCCGATCAACCGAATAACAAAGGACTCTTCATCCAAACCGATGAAGAGTTGGAGACGTTGGTGAAATTGGCACGCAAGCATAACGAAGTCGTGGCCGTCCATATGATTGGGGACGCGGCGACAGAACAAGTCCTTCGGGTCATTGAAAAATACCCGGCACCAAGCGGCAAGCGGGACCGCTTCATCCACTGTTGCATATTGCGAGAGGACCTAGTCGAAAGAATGGCCAAACTACCGCTTGTCGTGGATATCCAACCGGCATTCGTCCCATCCGACTTCCCGTGGGTCATCGACCGCCTCGGGGAAGAGCGTCTTTCCTTAGCTTATCCATGGAAAACGTTGCTGGACCGGGGCATCATGTGTGCAGCGGGAACGGATGCACCAGTAGAGGACATCGATCCACTCGTAACCATCTATGCAGCAGTCGAACGAAAAAAACCAGGCGCCGAGCATGATGGCTACATACCTGAACAAAAGCTATCCCGTTTCGAAGCCATCCAACTGTACACGATCGGCAGTAGCCAGGCAATCAACAAAGAGCATGAGCGTGGCTACATCAAACCAGGCTACGTCGCAGACTTCACGATATTCGACCGGGACCTATTCGATGGCACGACAGAGGAGATGCTGACAGCCAAAGCCGTAAAAACGGTCGTGGCGGGAAGGGTCGTATTCGAAAGGGAAAAATGAGACAAGAGGGAGATGCTTCGGTTATGGAGCATCTCCTTTTTACAAGATTGCGAGAAATTTTCAATACTCATAATTATTGTTTTACAATAATCCTTTATTGTTTTATAATAAAAAGGAAATAAATGTAAAGTGATAAAGGAGGGCTATATCTAATGAGTCTTTTTACCAAGTCTGTTTTGAAATTCTTATCAATTATGTCTCTGATTGCTCAATTTTTATGTGCGTTTGCCGGATTAATGCTACTATTTGGGACTGGAGCTGTATTGTTAGTTCCGAATGGAGTTAAAAAACAATTACTACAGTATGTAGATGTTAACTCAAACTTAAACACAAACCCATCAGTATGGTTTTTAGTACTTTCTTGCTTAGTGGCGCTAGCAATCATTGCTTGTTTGTTTATCATTATGTATGCGCTTCGTAAAATGATCGGTAATATTTATATACAAGACTTCTTTGTTTACCAAAATCTTACGTGCCTCAAACAAATCCTAATCGCAATCACAAGCTTCACCATTTTGCAGTTCATCAGTCAGGTGTTCTTTGCAAAACTACACGCTTACAATGTCAGTAATGTTTTTTCAAATTCCAGTCCAGGTTTACTAGGAAACATTCTTCTATTAGCTATCGTATATACGCTTTATGTGGTTTTTAAATACGGAATATCCTTGCAAGACGATTCTAACAACGTGATTTAAGTGGGAGATCCTCATGATAAAAATTAATCTAGATCGAGTCATGCTAGAAAGAAAAATCTCTTCAAAAGTGTTAGCGGAAAAAGTTGGAATTACCCAAGCTAACTTATCCATACTAAAAACAGGTAAAGCGCGTGGTATTCGCTTTGACACATTAGAGAAAATCTGCCAGACATTACATTGTCAGCCTGGTGACATACTCGAATATGAAGAAAAAACTGGCATATAACAATGGTTATATGCCAGTTTACAACTATTCATTAATATGGACTGAGAGTTAACTACGCCACACGTCTCTAAAATATTCGGATAGGACACCTTCTCCTTGAAATCTATCTTCAAGAACCGCTTTCACTTGATCTTTCACCTGATGAAATTTCCCTTTAAGTTTTTGATCAGTATTGGGGAAAGATGCTAAGTATGAATATGTATATATGGGGTCATCAGGGCATCGTTCATAGGCACTTTTGTTCATCGAAATACCTTTCTCCTCCCAATATTCATAGTCACCGAAATAATAGGGAAACAGCGAAATCATATAACCAAAACACCAAAGAAAATCCTCATTAGTAATAAAATTAGCCATTCCACAATGCGTAACTTCCTTTAACACAGCTTCTAATTCATTAAAATCTACATCTTTAATCCCTAAAGGTCCCTCTTGGACTAAGACATACCAGCAAAAGAAACCAAGTCGAATAGCCACTTTCAAGTCTTGGGGATTCTGCCGCCAACTCTTTATCAGGAGCGATTTTGCTTCATTCCATTTTTCTTGCCTTTCTAATGTATCAACTTCAACCCATTGCCAATCAATCACAATGGTTCACCACCTAACTTGGATATGTACGAACTTCAGTGGAACAAGACTCAGGCATTGAATATGGACGACGACTGTATGACTGATTCCGCTAAAGCCCCCGTTACTTGAATAACTTATACCAGTATAAAGTGGTTTCAATATCAGGATTATAGGACTGCTTGAGTGTGTCCACTCCGCCTAGCATGAATCCTTGTTTCACATAAAATCTGCAGGCACCTAGATTATCATCTTGGGTTTCCAAGGACATGCCTATCAGGTTTCTTTGTATTGCCCAATCTTCTGCTTGATGTAAGAGCAACGTTCCGACGCCACTGCCTCTATACTCTTTCTTAGTCGCAATGTTTTCAATATAACAGAAGCGATTCCAATCCTGAATGATTCTAATTTGCCCTATGCACGTATCATTCAGATAAGCTAAAAACAACGCTTTATCCTCTTGGTTTATATAGTGACTCCAATCAAGTTCGTCATCTGGAAAACGTGTTTCTCTAGCTTTATCAAAAAGAACTTCTTCATAAGACCACTTTCCTGCTTGTAAACGGGGGACAACTCTACCAAATAACGTAAAATAATCATTTGTCAGATTGATGTCCTCTATTAAGTCTTTATTTAATGGAGAAATAATGAATTTATCTTCACTACCCAATCTTAAACACTTCCTTTTATGATGTATTGAAAATATTTTAGGATCATTAAACCACTGCACGTTAGCTGAATAAGCCTCTCTTTATATACTACCAAAAAAAGTAAATTGGATTATGTGAATTTATGCTAAAGTGGTAATACGTAAAAGTATTTTTGCAAGGTAATGGGGGATGAAGCATGAATATTGAACAAAGACTGTATCAAGCAGCAATCGAATTGATCACAAATAGATACCCTTCTGGATGGGGTGGTGCTGCAGCGATGTATACGGAAGATGGTAAGGTCTTGACAAGCGTTGCGCCGGAGGTCATAAATGCATCGACAGAATTGTGTATGGAAACGGGGGCAATCCTTGAAGCACATAAGCTGAACACAAAGATTACACATTCCGTTTGCGTTGTAAGAGATGACGAAAAGGCTGAATTTAAAGTCTTAACTCCTTGTGGGGTATGTCAAGAAAGACTTTGGTATTGGGGTCCTCATGTAAAAGCCGCTATTACTAACCCAGATCAAAGACTTGTATATAAAACACTGGAGGAAATCCAACCATTTCATTGGTCTAAAGCCTATGATAATCAAGATCCTTCTTGAACCAACGGGGTCTTTGAAAAAAAATGAACAGTAAGCACATTAAAGTTGGTGAATACATGTGGAATATCCAGACAAAACAGATTATGCAGGTTTTGACATCATTGAGTATTTCGGTTCTTGAATCATTTTTACATATAGCTTAAGTTTTGGGAGTCCAAACATTAGTAACATGAATATTGAACAAGAAAAGGATAAAAATCCTATACAAGCAATAATCAACCATGTATCATGTGTCATGAAAGAAAATATGAACGTATAGGAAGTGGAAGCAATGGGGAAAAGCATCTGGTTAGAAGATGTAGAAATAGAGAAGTTAGCACCATTAACAGATGAAATGGTCAAACATGCAGAAAAACACTTTAAAGTAACATTACCGCAAGCATATCTGACGCTCCTGAAAGAACAGAACGGCGGCTATATCGAATGCAACGCCTATCCGACTGACGTTCCGACATCATGGGCGGATGACCATGTGAACGTGGACTATATCAACGGAATTGCCGAAGAAGATGGCATCCTGGATAGCGAATATTTAATCAAAGAATGGGACTTGCCGAAAAACCTTGTCCTTATCTCCGGCGATGGACATACATGGACGGCCCTCGATTACAGAAAGACGAAAGAAAACCCGCCTGTTATATTCGTTGATGTGGAAGATGAGAAGATCATTAAATTAGCTCCCGACTTCGAAACGTTCTTAAGCGGATTAACCGTGTGGGAAGACGAAGAAGATGAAGATGAGTGACAGCCACCAGCTGAACTGCAAAAAAAGCCTCATTACATGCGACATGTAGTGAGGCTTTTACGTTTATAGTTATTAACATCATCCTCATACCTATTAAATCTTAATGGCCACCCTTTTAGTAAATTGCCGAATGATCCAAAGGATCATTCCTACTATCACTAGCACCACGAAGACGGATGCATACAAAGGCATCGTGAAGGTATAGTTATACATCCCAATTCCGAGTCCGGCATGAATGAGAACGTCTTCCATATAAAGAACTAAGCCCCCCAATGCAATACTGCCAAGGCCGGCAATGGTTCCAAACCGGTAGAAGGCAGCCCCGATGAGCCATCCTACAATATAATAGGTGAGGATATTTAATGAGAAGATCAATAGGGCTAATAGCGGGTCACTGTGAAGTTCTACAATCGGTGTCAAAATAATGGATTGGATCATATCACTAATGAGGTTTCCGCCATCATCTATATGCTCCGACTTATACCCTTGAAAAACGATCGGTAAATCAGCAAGCTTGATGATAAACGAAATCACCTGAGTAATGATTGCTGACATTAAGGGAATGATGATCGACAAGGTGACGGAAGCGATAGTGGCACCATAAAAGAAATCTTTCCTGGTGATTCCATGGCCTACATAGTGTTTGATGAAACTAGATGAAGAGATAATCCCGATGACAAGCATAAATATATTGGAAGTAATGGAAGACGAGGCGAAAAATGTACTTACTTCATCCTCGCTAAACTGAGAAGTGGTTATTTTAATTACATGGATAAGCAACATGACGCCAAAGAAGCTGAGTGTCCAAACAAACTGCATCCAAAACATATCCCTCGTTACTTGTAAGTAAGGCTTTTGATTCATTTCAGACATCCTCTCCAGTCAAGTGAATGAATAAATCTTGAAGCGAAACGGGTCCCACTTCGAGTCCCCGTTGCTGCGCCTCTTTTCGTTTGGCTTCACTAAGTTCCCCGAAAACCATTACAGACTTGGTGCCGCCCAATTGCTGTACACTTAACTGCTTCAATTCAAGGCCACGCACAAAATCATCTACCTCATCAGTTTCTCCGGTGATCGAAGCGCCCTTCGTGATGAACGATTCATACTCTTCTTGAAGTAACAGCTTTCCTTCATGCAGAATCAATACTTCATCAAACAAATAGTCCATTTCCGAAACTAAATGAGTGGAAAGGATGATAATCCTCGGATGGTGAGCTTGATCCTCTAACACTTCCCGGTAAAATATTTCACGTGTCGGCGCATCCATCCCTTGATAGGCTTCATCGAATATGGTAATCGGTGCCCTACTAGCCAAGCCGGCAACCACATCAAAGGCAGATTGCATCCCTTTTGAGAATTTCTTCAAAGGTTTATTGACCGGTAAATTGAACTTCTTGAGGAGGGTGTCTGCATAGTCACGATCAAAATTCGCTCGATACCTTTCGACATCCCGGAGAAGGTTTTTAGCGTTTTCGGATTCTTCCTTATAATCCTTACTGTAAATGAAATTAACCAATGACATGACCTTTGCATTCTCAAAAGGTTCTTCACCATTGATTGTAAGCATACCCTCCGTTTGAGAGCGGAATGAGGAGAGAATGGACAATAAGGAGGTTTTTCCTGCCCCATTTCTGCCGAGAAGACCGTAAATTTTCGGTCCAGACAGCTTGAAATCAATATGCTGCAGGGCATGGTGCTCCCCGTAGCGTAAACCAAGATTATTCACAATAACCTCTACTGTCAATTCAATCCACGTCCTTTCACCATTTTAATGAACTCCATTATTTCAAGTTCACTGATGCCTAGATTATCTGCTTCCTGGACCAATCCGATGACATACTGATCGACGAACGCCTCTTTCCGTTTTTGAACAAGCTTGCTTTTAGCACCTTCCGCTACAAACATGCCAATCCCCCTTTTTTTAAAAAGAATCCCTTCCTCCACCAACTGATTAACTCCTTTGGACACCGTAGCATGATTGATCTTATAAAAGCTGACGAGTTGGTTCGTGGAAGGAGCCTGGTCGCCTTCTTTTAACTGATCATTCACAATCTGATCCTCGATTTTCTCGCGTATCTGTAAATAAATCGGTTTATCCTGATGGAACGGTTTCATTTCCCTCACCACTTTTCAGAATCACCATAATAAAACTTATATGGTTATATACTTATGTGTATAACTATAAAAGGTTAACCAATATTTGTCAATAACTAATTGGTGGGAGCTCCATGTCTGTAAATTTCATGAAATTGTCATTTTCAAAGAAGCCGGACCTAAAAGTTCTATTAAACTTCACAAAATGACAAGAAAATCAGTAAAAATGAATGAATCTTCATTAAGAAAATGAAAAATTAGGCCTTTTTGGGTCTGTTTTTTAAAGAGTAAGTTCATTTAACTGGAATATGAATCAAAAAGAACAAGTTTTTATAGGTCTAAATAATTAGGTTGATTTTACAAAAAATACATAAAATAGGATAATGGTCTCGGTGGTGTTGGGCAAAATACATACTAGATAGTCAACAAGATTGGACACTGAACCGGATTCAGGGGTTAGTCACTATAGAGCATATAGGGTGATGGAAGAAGAGTAAAAATCTACTTTAGAAAGCGTAGGGAATCATTACATAATGGCATCTAGCAGGAATACACCTGATCCTATGTCCAGTAAATCTTGTTATAGAAAAAATTATTAGATGGGGGCAGATGAAGTGGTTATACGAAAAAGGTACCTAATAAACCAGAAAACAGAAGCAATGGTAGGGGAATACCACGTAAACGGAGAAGAAATGACTAGAGTAATAGAAGGAAAAGAGATGTTTCTGGTGAAAGAAAGTCCTCTGAACATCTTAAATAATACATTCATCTATTTAGGCTATAATCTGGAGGGCGCCCTTAAAGGGGCCAAGTCTGTCCTTGGAGAAAAATACCGGCTACCAGTCTGTATTAACGCCGAACTTGGGATGGTCTGGTTCTCATCCAACTCTTTCAGGAAAACCGGAGGCATCTGGTTTTCCTATATACACATACGTGACTTAATACCAATTAGTAAAAAAGAGACCATGGTCCTTACAAATTATGGGCACCGTATATCCGTACCAATGAGTCTCAATCAAATCGATTTCAAGAAAAATCAATCTGCCTTCCTGCATACAACCTTAGCTGCACGCACGCAAAGAATAAAGACCTTTTTATTTGAACCGGAAAGTGGCTTTACCTTATGTAAGGATTCTGGTGATATTAATTACAGAGTGAAGGAAAAGGAGGAGAAATAAGATGGAGAGCAGCTGACCTTGGGTTGGCTGTTTTTTGGTATGAATTGTATGATATCATATAAAATTTGACTAGCTCCTGACCTTAAAATTTTTAATCAATTAAATATTTAGAGATCACAAATTAGAATATCCATAGCCTCTTAAGTGATAACTTACTTGATTATTCTTTTACTACCTTCAAAAGCTTCATCAATAAATAAAATTTTCAAGTTGATACGAACTGTTATTACCAATTCTCGACATGGGGATTTCAGCAGGTGTCGTTTATTTTCTATTTATTGATAAGTACTCCTTTTATGAATTAAGTCAAGTGAAAATATGATAAAATTGAGTAAGATTAGATTTTTTTACAAAATATAGATTTACACTAAAATAGAGTGAATTATTTAGAATCTGGAGGCAGGATTATGGAACAAAATAAATTTTTTCCTAAGATTCCAAATGATATCCAAGTGAGAGAATATCAACAAGAAGCAATCCGAAGTTGGTTTAAGAATAAATGCCAAGGTTTACTAGAAATGGCTACTGGAACTGGGAAGACAATAACCGCCTTAACGGCAGCTACAAAACTCGCAGAGGTAACTAATCGATTAGGGATTATAATTGTATGTCCCTATACACATTTAGTTGATCAATGGGTAGAAGATATTAAACGGTTTAATATCTCACCTATTGTTGCATATCACTCTAGAAAAATATGGGAAGAAGATTTATTTAGAGAGGTTAATGGCTTTCAGTTAGGTTTTATAAATCATTTTTGTGTTATTACGACGGTTACTACATTTACCTCAGAGGCAATGCAAGATATATTTAGTACCTTAAATTCAGAGGTTCTATTTATTGCGGATGAGGCTCACCATTTAGGTGCAACAAACAATCGAGAATTTTTACTTCCTTCATTTCCTTATCGCTTAGCATTATCTGCAACTCCTAATAGATGGCACGACGAAGATGGGACAGATCAACTTATTGCATATTTTGGAAATTCTATCGTTTATCAATATGGGTTAGATAAAGCTATAGGAACATTTCTAACAGAATATTATTATTACCCCCATATTGTGTATTTAGATCAGGATGAAAGTGAATATTATTATGAGATTACAAAGAAAATTTCAAAAATGGCTCATCAGACAGAGGATTCAAAGAAAAAGGAAACATTACATTCACTTCTCATTGAGCGCTCTAGAATTTTAAGTAGAGCTCGCAATAAATTAGTATTGCTTAAAGAACTAATGGAAGGTCGGAAAGATACAAAATTTAATATTTTCTATTGTGGTGATAGTACGTTAGATGGAGAAAAACAAATTGATTCTGTGGTAAAGCTCCTGGGGAATGATTTAGATATGAAAGTGCATACTTTTACATCTAGGGAGGATAAAGAACAAAGAAAACAACTTCTTAATATGTTCGAAAAAGGAGATCTTCAAGGGTTAGTTGCTATCAGATGTCTAGATGAAGGGGTAGATGTACCGGCTACCCAGACTGCCTATATTTTATCGAGTAGTACGAATCCTAGAGAATTTATACAAAGAAGGGGTAGGGTATTAAGGAAGCATAAATCAAAAAAATATTCACACATACATGACTTTATTGTGGTACCAAGAAAATTAGATGATATAGATAAAGTCGGGCCATCAGTATTTAATATAGAAAGAAATCTGATTAAAAGGGAACTTCTTAGATTTTCAGAGTTTGCCAATTTAGCAATTAATGGACCCATAGCACATGAGGAATTAAATAAACTTAAGCAAGATTATAATTTATTAAATATATAAAGGAGTGAATTTTAGTGAGTATAGAAAGAGAAGAAGTGCAGAATATACTAGCTGCACTACCAGAAGAGTATGTTTTTATTCTTAAAGATATTTTAGAAGCCGAAAAGGAGATATTACATCGTAAGAATCTACAAGGTACAAATATTACTGGTGTGATAATGGATATTGTTAAGGAACGGGTGAAATAAATGTTAATTGAAGAAATTGAATTAAAGAACTTCAGGCAGTATCTTGATACTCAAACTATTATATTTTCAAAGTCTCCAACAAGAAACGTAACAGTTATCCATGGAGAAAATGGATCGGGTAAGACAGCTTTATTAAATGCTTTTAGCTGGTGCTTTTATGGAAAGATAGATTTGCCAAATGAAAAAAATATTATTAATGAACATGCTATTAAAAGTGCAGATCCGAGAGAAGAGGTAGAGGGCTCCGTAACCATTAAATTTAGTGACCATGAAAAATTGTATATATTGAGTCGTAAAATTACTGCTCGAATAGGTAATGGTGGAGAGATTACTTATACAGAACCTGAACTCCAATTAGATTATAAAAATAACGGTAATTTAGAAAATATTTCAAATCCTACAAATGAGATAAATAGAATTCTACCTGAAAACTTAAGAAGCTATTTCTTCTTTGATGGAGAAAGAATTGATAATTTATCAAAGGATAATAGTACTAATGAAGTTAAGGATGCAATTAAAAATATTATGGGTTTAGAAATACTGGAACGTGCTGTAAAACATACTAAAGATGCAAGCACAAAATTCAGATCTGAATTGAAAAATTACGGGGATCCTCAGACTGTTCATTTGATTGAAGAAATAGAAGAATTAGAACTTAAGAAAAGGGATTTAGAAGATAGAAAAAAACTGTTATTTAGCAATTTAGATGCAACAAAAAAACAAGTAAAAGAAATAGAAAATAAGTTGAAATTAATAGAAGGATCTCAAAAATTGCAAGAGGAGAAAGAAAAGAAAGATATAGAATTTGAAAATATTCAAACCGAATTGAATAAGCTAACAAAGGAAATCACAGAATTTGTTAGTAGGAGTGGTTATATAGCATTTAGTTATACGCCTATTAATAAATCTGAAAGTATAATTAATGAAAAAGAATTTGAAAGTGGAGGATTACCTGGGATACGTTCTTCTGTATTAATTGATGAATTAGTTGAACGCGGAGAATGTATGTGCGGAACAGAAATAAAAGAAAATTCTTCCTCTTATGCACACTTAATGAGAGTGAAAGAGACATTACCACCGCAAAGTTTGGATAGTGCAATTGTAAACTTTAGATCAAATATAAAGACTATTAAAAGTGAACGATCGCGGTTTTATGTGCTTTTGAAGGAAATGAAACAAAAAGAGATAAGTTTACAAGGCGTTAAGCGTAGAATTAATGAAGAAATCCTAGAGATTAAGTCAAAACTAAATGAAAAAGATTCGGAAGAAATTTCTGACTTATTAATAAAATTAGAAAAACTTGAGATAAACCAAAGTTCAATAGAAAGGGATATTGGCGGAGTTGAAATTAAATTGGGTCAGGTAACAACACAACTTCACGAAAAAGAAAAAGAACAGAAAAAAATAAATTCTATAGCTGATAAAGCTCAACTAGCACAGAAGAGGATTGATGCTTGTCAGGTACTGGTACAGTCAATGGATAGTATTTATCAAATCCGTGAAAAACTGGTTAGAATACAATTACAAGAAAAAATTTCTGATGTATATAAGCAATTTCTAAGAAAAGGCTATCATATAAGACTATCAGAACAATATGCATTAAACGTTTTTAATCAAGATGACAACAAGGTAGGGATGTCTCAAGGTGAGAGACAAATTACTAGTCTTTCTTTTATAGGAGCTATTGTAGATCTTGCTAGAGATCAATTTAACAAAGAAATTAAAAACTCATTTGAAGAAGGAGGTATTTATCCTCTTGTAATGGATTCACCCTTTGGTGCGCTAGATTCAGATCATAGAGAAAGAATTGCTAAGGGAATTCATAAATTGTCGGATCAAGTGATTGTAATTGTCTCAACTTCACAATGGCGAGGAGAAGTTGAAGGACAAATGAAAGAATTTATTGGTAAGGAATATCACTTAAAATATAATGATCCAAGAATAAATAAGCATGAGCCATTTGAATATACTAAAGCAATTGAGGTGGATTAAGATTGTATAGAAGATTAAGAAGACCAAAAGATCAAGAAGAGTATTATATAAAATTAACTGATCAAGAAGAATTTGGAATATTCACTACGTACAAAGATGTCTTTATGGCAGCTGGAATCTTAGGATTCATGGAAAAAAAGAAAAGAGAATTCACTGCGTCATTAGAAGGTTTAAATTGGAATGTTTTCAATCTTGAAACCGATGAGACTGTAATTAATGCTATTGCAGTCAGTGAGACAAACGATCCTAAGCTTATTAATACTGACGAAGAAACTTTCGATAAAAAAGTTCAAATATTTGAGGAATATGCAGCAGGAGGAATAGAGATTTTATATAAAAGGGTTATGGAAGATCCAAAAAAGGCATTGAATCTTTATATAGATTATATTATGTCAATGGAATCAGAAACAACAGCACAAGAAAGAAATTTGAGGGATATTGCTGACTTATTAACATTTTAAATTAAAGGCGGTATATCCGCCTTTTTTATTATTAGAAGTACTTTTTGAGAGCCTTTTCAATAATTTTGGAACGACTTAATCCTTCTATTTCCGAAGTATTTGTTAATTGAGTTAATAAACTTTGATTAATAAAAATACTAAGTTCTAGCTGCTCATTATTATTTGAGGCATGTCTTTGAACATTCCAATTATGAATGAGCTCCTTTAATGTGTTAATTTCTTCTGTATTGAAAATAAGCTTTTCATTTTTAATTAATCTATACTTTTTATTTGGTGTTTCAATAGGTATGCTTAAATATGAATGTGGTTCTTTATTATCAGCATTAAGAGAATTATTAAATGATTCTTGGGAATAAATAAAATCATGTTTATCAAGTTCGTTTAATAAACTTTTAATATTTATTTCTCTTTTTTTAAGTTCTTCGATGGTAGTGGTTCCTTCAAGAAGTTCAGCTGCAACATTTTTTAATAAGTCAATCTGATTTTGTTTAGTCCAAATATTCAATAGATGATTATAATGATAATTTTCCTTTTTAAGAGTAAAACGCAATGCACTTGGTTGTGTTTTAAAGATTACAGCAACATCCTTCATTGATTTACCGCTATTTATTAGTTCAATGATTTTAGGGATATTTTCAAAAACATCCTCCTTTTCCCACTTTTTATTTTTTGAGTTATAATTATAATTATAGTTGTTTAATAATTTCTCTAGAGTTGAAACAAACCTTATCCTATTTTTAGAGCCCCTAACGTACTTACCTGATAAATCATAAATAGTAAGTCCCGTGTCTAATAAATGTATTAATTCTTCAAAGAGTTCTTTTTCCTCAAGTTTAGACCAATAATTCATAAAATCATAATAATAATATTGATTAGCTATTAATAAGTTTTTTAAGTCGGATACTGTCATATTATTTTGTTTACTAATAAAATCAATTGAAATACCCTCGTTGATTGAATTACATATTTTTTCTAAATCCAAATTTTCATACTGCTCATTTTTATTAGTACCAGGAATGCCTTTTTCTTGGGTATTAACAGAAGCACTGTCAGAGAAAAAAACTTGGTTTTGTTCTAGAAAGTTCTTTTTTTTATCAGTTAGTGAAGAATCGTAATTTTGTAACTCCCATAAACCTGTTACTTTATCATAAAAGTAATTAGATTCCTCTAAAATTTCAACAATCTTTTCAGAAGGATAACCATATTGGGATGATATTGTTTCAATTGCTTTTCCGCCATTTAACAAGTCAGCAATTTCTGAAGAGGGGTGTTTATAATCATCTTTCTTTTTTTCTATATATCCATTAATTATATTTAGAATATCCATATTTTTATAGACCTCCTTTTATCTAGAATGGTATTTTATGTTATTGTATCAATTTTTTGAAGACTTTTATACCTTAAACTAAGACTCTGTTATGAGGAAGGGGAAAAGATAAGCATAAAAAAACAATTGTAGGGAACCCTACAATTGTTTAAATACATTTAGCTCTTCTTCCATAATAGAGCTAGACAGGGAAAAGCGAATAGTAGATCTAACTTCGTCGATGGTTAACCCTATTGCAGATAATACGTGAGATGGTTTAGTTGAGCTGCATGCAGACCCTGTAGATACAGCCATTAGTGGAGCTAATTTCTTCACTAATAATTCGTTATTTATTCCTTTGAATTGAACACTTATGACCCCAGGTATTTTATTTTTTGAATCGTTATTAAACTGAATTTGTTCTTGGAATTTTTCTGAAAGGATACCAACTAATTTTTTTTCCAAATTAATAAGCTTCGTATAATTGCTTGTTAATGAGTTGTAGGCTATTTCCGCTGCTTTGCCTATTCCTACAATATTGTGAACAGCTAAGGTACCACTTCGAAGACCCTGCTCTTGTCCACCCCCATGTAATAAAGGTGTGAACTTGGTCAATATATCATACTGATCTTTTTTTATATATGCTGCACCGATTCCTTTTGGTCCATGGAATTTATGTCCAGAACATGATAAGAAAGTGATACCTGGATAGTCAGATAAATTAATGTCTATCTTTCCAGTCACCTGTGTTGCATCTGTGTGTAAAAAGATTTTCTTTTCTTCACATAATTGAGAGATTGAAAGAAGGTCATTTAATGAGCCTAGTTCATTATTCCCCCAAATAACGGAAACAAGTATTGTGGACGTTTTAATCTCTTTCCTAAGTTCCTCTAATGAAATTCTTCCATACTGATCTACTTCTAGGTATGTAACTTCATACCCCTTTTTTTCTAGGTATTTACATGTTTCTAATACTGATGGGTGTTCTACTGCTGTAGTAATAATATGATTACCTTTATCGGAATAATAATCAGCGACTCCTTTTATGATCATATTATTACTTTCAGTTGAACCACTAGTAAAGATCACTTCTGAATCAGAACATCCAAGTAAAGAGGCAAGAGATTGCCGGGCCTCTTTGACAGATGTTTTTGCGTTTTCAGCTACGGAATAATATTTACTAGAAGGGTTACCGAACTCTTCCATTAAATAGGGGAGCATTGCATCTTTTACTTCTGGATGGAGCTTGGTTGTTGCGCTATTATCCAAATAAAGCATACTTATCACCTAATTTTCCATTTTTAATAGATTAATTAAAAGCTTTTCATAATTACCGGCATGTTTATATTCGCTATCTAGAATTTTTATACCTCTTTCTAAATGAGCATTAAATAGATCAGGAAAGTACTCTTCATCTGGAATATTTCTCTTTGCATGCTGTTTTATTAATGCTTTAAATAAGTAATCATTCTCCCCAGTTAGTGCATTACGGTGAATATCTACACCCGATTTATTTTCCACTGCATTAGGAAGACAGGGGTCTTTTAGAGAAAGCATTATTGCTATACGGGCTAATACATTCCAGGTTAATCCTGTACTAGCTTGTAAGTCTATTAATGTGTCTCCAGTATATTTGGAAGTCTTTAATCGGAAGTTCATACACTTTCTCCAATCTTTTTAAAAGAAAAATAATGATCAATGATTTTGGTCTTTTTATATTCGACATTAAATTCCAGCATATATTCTTTGGAAACGAAAGGTTTCAATATTTCATAATGCTCTGTATCAATTTCACTATCCGTTGACAAGATAATAGCTTGTTGTCCACAATTAGGAATGAAATACTGAAGAACAGCAGTTTTATGAGTCTTGTCTAAACGACCAAGTAACGTATCAAAGATAAATGGAACCTTTCTTCCAGAACTCTTGAAAATGGCCCAGATTAACGATATCAGAAGGATTTGTTTCTCTCCAGCCGATAGTGTCGTTTTTTCAATCGAATCCTTATTAGAATCTAATAGTATAATGTCGTAGGTGTTTTCATCTATATGGATAGATGAAATATAGTTTTGTTTTCTTAATATTTTTCTTAACATTGTGGTTGCTGCAATTTGTACTTCTTGTAGTTTTTTCTTTAATTGTATTTGCCTAAAACGTTTACTTAAAGTAATGATTTTTTGTGATTCTAAGAAAGAACTTTGTGTTTTTTCATTATCTTTAAGCTGAGAATGGATTTTTTGTAAAGCATTGGATGTAGATTCATAAGAACGATTTAACTCCATCAATTTTTCTTCAGATTCTATGACCTTTGCATCTAATTCAAAAATAACTTTTTGTAATTTCTCCATTTTTTCTATCATTTCACTAAATTCATTTGTAGTGTCATTAATTTTTAGTGCTGATCTCAGCTCATATAAAGATTTTAATTTAACTTTATTATCTTCAATAATGTTTAAGATATCCTGTTTAGTATAATGACTTATCTTGGTGTACATACTTTCTATCAAGCTGCTCTCAGAAAATGAAGCATCATGTATCAGGATTAAATTTTCTTCTGGCTGAACTATATTTAGTATTTTTTTCTTGAGCATTTCCTGATTATTTTCGGGGCTAGAGATAGATTTTAGAATGTCAGTGAGAGCCTCAACTGATAGCTTTGAATCCAATTGATCATGAAGGTGAAGAGATTCTTCGTCAGCTAACTGTTTTCTTGTTTCACCTAGTAAATTTGCACCTAATACAAAGGGAAGGAGTGAGGATACAAACTCTTTAATTTGCTCTCCATTTTGTTTTCTCTCTTGTTCCAAAGTGTGAATTTGATTTAATATGCGTTCTCTTTCTGCTTTAACCAACCCACCATTAGTATCGAAAAGTTGTTTTTCGTTATTATAGCTATCTTGGTATTCTTGTCTCTTCAATTTATATTCGTTAAGCTGAGTAGTTAAATCATTTATATTCTTCTTAATCATTTTTTCTGTGTTATTTAATTCGTATAAATCTTTTTCAATCGATTCCATTTTTTTGAGGTCAATATTTTGATTGGAATAGGACTCTAAATCAAGTTCTAATACCTCGAATAAATCCAAATTGAATACTACTTTAGACAGATTCTTTAGATAGTCAGACAAAAGGTCTTCATTCACGATTCTTGAGATATCTTCTCCGTCAAATAAACATAAATCTAATAACTGTGGAGGCATGACTTCTTTTAACTTGGCGTGAAAAAGCTCTTTATCATAAGTTGATAAATGCTTTCCATTAGCTATGATTTCGAATGTCTCTTTTAAACTTTCATTTTTAAAATTCCAGTGCCTATAAAGGATATAATCAGTTTTTTCGTAACCATCAACTAATGTAAACTCCAGCTTTATACGAAAGTTATTTTCATTTATTTTTTTTGCTTCATTGTTAAGAATGTTTTTAACTCTTTTATAGTAATCGTTACTCTCCGTTTTAAACCCGAAAGAGTATGCCCCAAAAAGCCCAAGTTTAATGGCATTTAAAAGGGTTGTCTTGCCTGCACCATTTTCCCCACCAATCAAGATGACATTTTTATCATGTTGGGTGCGGAAATCGAATGTATTGCTTCCTCTATATGCGCCTATATTAGTTAATTGAATTTCATTTATTCTCATGCGTTGCTCCTTTATTTCTCTATAAGATGTAAGTAGTCTTGTTTTAGTGCTTTGCTTATATCGTCCATTAAGCCACGTCTTACTCTTAAACCGGAATATTCTTTTTCAATAGCAACAAGCTTTTTGACAACATTTATATCAACTTTATATTGGTCGCATAATAGTTCAAGGTCAGATACTTGTTCTTTATCAAATAGCGGTCGATCATCTAACTCCCATTCAATTTCATTACCTATAATTTTTTTGTGCATTTCTGGAATTGGATCATCCCACTCGCCATTATCAAACCAAATTTTTCGAATTGCCTTTAATTCATCGATGCTTATCAACTCATAGTAAGGATCATCAGGATGAGTTAATTGGCTTTGTACTGTAAGAAGGTTGTTTAGTATTTCTTTTCTTGTTTGTATAGTAAATGGTCCAAGCCCAAGTTGTGCGTATTTTTCAACGATTTGTCCGTCGAGTAATTCCTCTTCATAGGTCACTAAAATTTTATGGTCGCTTGCTTCGCTAAGATCTATATTATGTTCTGAAATATATTCTTTAAGATTTTCTTTTTTTACATGATTGTATTCGTTTAAAGGGACAAGTTGTTTTGCTCTACTTGATTTTTTAGGGATTAAGACATGAGGTACACCTTCAATGTCTTCAATTTTTACTTCATTATAATAGATTTGACCATTCATTCTATATTTCATCCTACGCGTACGATCATCTCTAATTGTAGTTAACCAGTTTCTAAATTCAAGTAGAGGTTTCATCCAGTCATGACCGCTTTGAATAAATCCAGTTAATGCTTTATCTTCATTTACTACTGTACAAACCCAGCAGCCAAAACGGCTATTCCCACATGATCCAGCATTTTCTTTAATCGTTTTATCTATGATAAGCGGGCATTCTCCACTATTTGAATCTTGATATAGTCTATGAAGTTCGTGATTATCATCTCCCCAAGGGCATGGATGGTTAAGTAAGTAATCCCAAACGTCATCTAGAGAAAAACTTCTAATTGGTGCATAGACATAAGCGTTTGAAAGAGTTGAATGACGCATAAATAACTTTCCATCAACTGTATGGGACCGTATAACATTCCCCCTAGTAACACTTTCATCTTCCCTGACGCCTAATACCATGATTACTTCTCCAAATGATGATACTTTATCCATGATAAACTGATTAGCAGGATCGATTTTTAAACGGTCCGTACACCATCTGAATTGCTGGTTAGGAGTTGGATAGCCCTTACCTATAATATTGACCCAGAAGGATTGTTTAATGATAGGCTTTACTTTATGTGTTTCAATAGGTAAGTCGCGTGAGAGTGCTTCATCTTGTATACGTCTCAAAGTTTGATTAATAGAATTAATGATTAATGGTGTTTCAACTAGTGTATCGGAAGAAATGACATATACCTTTTTATGCAACTCTTCTTTATTTAGCTCGCTTAATGCTTCGAAAATAAGTTGTACCACTACGGTAGAATCTTTTCCTCCACTATAACCGACTACCCAGGGACGGTTGTCCATTTTGTAGGCTAGTTTAATTTGTTTTTTTGCATCTTCAACAATTGGCATTTCTTTTGAAAATAAACTACTAATAATTCCTTCTGCCATTAAACTTTCACTCCTTTAAAAAAATTATTTTCTAATGCTTGCTCTTGCTCTGTTAGAGGAATATCAATTAATTGTTTTATTTTATTAGCGGTTAACTGTATGGTTGAGCTGTTTTTTTGAATTCTGCCATTTTGATTAAAGGCTCGTCCTAACCAGTCATTTGTATTAACCCGTGTCCAATCAATTTTTGAAAGTCTCTTAATATATTGTGGCCAATTATTTTCATGATATTTACGAAGATAACGACCTACAAGACCCACAGCTTCTATAAATACACCATGTCCTACAATATAATTAGCTCTAAGTTCACGTGTGGTTAATTCTTTATTTAAGACCATGTTCCATTCTACTATTGATTCACATAATGTACTCCAAAACTTAACCAAGAAATCTTCATCTTCCTGGTTAATATTTTCTCCTTTACTTTTTCCAAGTAGGCGCAAGTTCGTATTAAAAATGTGATTTAGCGCAAGAATTTTAGGTGAGTTTTGTGACAGAGAAACTCTCTCTTTATCTGTGTATCTAGTTAATAATGGGACACTAGTAATGATATCTTTTGTAATCATAGCCAATCGGTCTCGATGATCGTATAAAATGCCAATAGAAGATGTAGTATTTACTGCATGTCGATTTAAATCGGAAAACATCTGCTGAGATTTTTTTAATCCTTCATCATGAAAAAAAACGACTGAAATTGTTTCATTAGCGATTTCGGGTGAAAGTTTTAAAGCTTCTTCTATAGCTGCACGTCTATGCTGTCCATCATTAATTAAGAATCTAGATTCTAAAGAGATCTTTAATTGTCCAAGATCATTAAATCCAACTTCATTTTTAAAAGGGATAAAAGCAATATCACCATCGATAGAGGCTGTAATGGAAGAGAACACATAATCTTTTGGGTTCTCAACAATGTAATTTGTGATATCTGGAATCCTAGCCTTATTTAAGATACGTTGTGAGCGATGTTCTGGTGGAATTTCTTCTTCATCAAAAAGAAAAATTTTTGGGATTATTCTAAGAGGACACATCACAACGTAATATTCTTTATCACCTTGTTTCCCTCGAATAGCAGGGAAATTATAACTGAATATGGCATCCATAAACAAACCTCCTAATTACGTACGTAATAATTAAATAAAGTATAAACGGAATAGTAGTAAATTACAATAATCTACTACGAACCTTTATTCGTTTTCGTTAAATATTTGAAGTCTATTGGGAGTAATTGGGTTCTTTTACTTGTTAATTACCTATATGTTAAAATGTATCGTAAATGATTAATACTATCGGAGTTGAACTAAATGAATCTACAAGAAGGTTATTTCCTAAGGTTCTTAGAAAATATAAACCCTGTAGCAGCTTACAATGCAAAAAAAATGGATGAATTAATATTTGAAGATCCAAGCAGTGCTATTGTGAAAGCAAGACTATTTGCAGAAGAAATTTTAAATCAAGTTTTTAAAATAGATAACATTCAAGCACCCTATCTTTCTTCGTTACATGAGAAGATTAACTACCTATCCAAGGAAGGATATATAAAAAGGGAAATTCAACAATCTTTTGATGTTATTCGTCTTTCAGGAAATAAAGCAGCGCATGATGGGAAGTTTAACGATATAACTGAGGCATTCAAATTACACAAAGAAATGTACAAAATTGCGGTTTGGTTTGCTGAAGTCTATTCTTCGGATCATCTGAAATTTCCGGTTTATGACATACCGAAACCCCGAGATAATATTGAGGATATTGTACAGAAAAAGATATTAGAACTTTTAGGCATGGGTACAATTCAGCCAGCTCAAGAAAATATTGAGCCTTTGACAGCCACAGATATATTGAAGGAAAAAGAGAAGACTAATTCTATTACGTTGACTAAAGACTTAGGACCGGGACAAAGTTATTTATTAAGGGAGTTAATTCGATTAAAGGACTCATCCCAGGAAGCTGTTGAAAATGCTAGTCAATTTAGCGAATTTAAGGATTATTTGCACGTTACTCGTAAGATTCAAGAGGATTTAGAGAATATTCTTGAGGAAAATCACAGAAGAGAAAAGGGAAATCTCATTTTACTATGCGGAAGTGTAGGAGACGGAAAATCTCATTTACTGGCTTATTTAAAAGAGAAAAAGCCGGAAATCATTAATGAATATATCATTTTAAATGATGCGACTGAAAGTTTCTCACCAAATAAGAATGCTATGGAAACACTGGAAGAAGTATTGAAGAATTTCTCTGATGAAAAAATCGAGAAAACTACGGAGAAAATTATTTTAGCTATTAATATGGGGGTTTTGCATAATTTTATTAATATGCAGCACAAAGAATTCTCTTATAACAAGTTAAGATCATTTGTTAATGGTAGTGATCTATTTACTCAAAATATAACAAGTCATTTCAGTGACCAAACTTTTGATTTACTTAGTTTTGCAGATTATCACTCGTTTGAACTGACTGAATCAGGACCTTTATCTTCTTTCTATTCTACTTTATTAGAACGAATCTTTTTACCATCTCAGAATAATCCGTTTTATTTAGCTCAAATGGAAGACGAAAAGAATAATATTGATACCATGGTTCATGAAAACTACCGATTCATGCAAAGTCCAACAGTTCAATTTCAGGTTGTACAAATAATTATCAAAACAATTATTAAACAAAAATTAGTTATTTCTGCGCGTGCCTTTCTAAACTTCATTGCAGATATCTTAATACCAGATGAAAATCTAAACATCAATTTATTAACTCAAATACAATTACTTGAGTTTTCAGTACCTAATTTAATGTTTAATAGGGCAGAGAGATCGTCTATTTTAGAAGCGGTAAGCCAGTTAGATCCAATCCATAATCGATCGAAGCATATCGACCAACTTGTAGTTGAATTAAATACGCTTAATGATTGGTCAAAAATCATCAATGAATATATTGAGGATGATACTTCAAAAGCCTGGCTTAAACCGTTCGATAAAAATAGTTTAACTGACCAAACGGCTAATTTGTTTTTTGAAGCATTTATTCGAATAACATTTTTAACTAATAAAAAATTCTCTTTAAAAGTAGAAGAAAGTAGTTACAAAAAATACCTAGAGCATCTATTCTACTTTAATATAGGAAGTAAAAAGAAAATCAAACATTTTTATGATGAAGTTAAAACCATAATTTTCAAATGGAAAGGCAGCCCAGAAAAAGATTATATCTTCTTAAATAGACCTAATAAAAACTATCGTTTAGCCCAAAAAATGAATTTAAAACCAACCATTGAACACCTTGAAGAGAATAAAAAAGATATTTTAGAAGCGTTTAAATCGTCTATCTTATTGGCTTATGAAGGAATAAATGATCAGAAAATCTTTTTAGATATTGATTATCCCCTTTTTCAATTGTTAACAAAAGTGTACGAAGGGTACCGTCCAAATAAAAAAGATGAAGAAGACGCAATTAAGTTTGTAGAAATAATGGAAAAGCTTATAAGTCTCGGAGACAAGAAGAAGGAAATGCTTGTATGTTTCCCTAGTGATAATAGATCTTATAAGATTAAGCGTGATGACTTTGGTGCTATTGTATTTGAAAGGGAGTAATAATGAATGGTTCAAACCTTGGATCGAGATCACTTGAGAAATCTATTAATAGAACAGAAAGTAAAAAAACATGATACTGGGAAGGTCCTGGACATTCTCCCGTTCTTAACAAAGAGAACGAAAGCAATAAAAGATGGATTTAACAGTGTTTTGGGAGAGTATATACGAAATATTTCGGAGATTAATGTGAAAGATCTTAAAAATAAAAAAGGAAATGAGTTTTACATGGTATCTGAAGAAGATGATATCAGTCAGTTAATTGCCAATGAAGTAGAATTCGATTCGGATGATGATGAATTCGACTTTATAAGGTTTTTAAATCAATACTTGTTCAATCAAGATAAAATTCAGCCAGTTCATCCTTTTTTATTTAATTATATTAAATTAAATAAAGATCTTCAAAATGAATTTGGAAAATACGCTAAATTCATGAGTGAGGTGTTGGTTGCCGGTCATCCAGCGATTAAGTCAATCTTTACTAACAAGGATTCAGAGGATATATTAACAGAGCTTATTTTAAGTAAGTTAGATACATTAGAGTATGAGAAAGATAAAAAGCAGGATAAGGTAAAAAAGAAGAATCAGTATCAGCAACTCCTGCCTTCAATGGCTAAATTATATCAAGAAGATATAATTTATTTAAGTAAATATAAGGACTACTTTTTAACCTCATTCCCTCAGTTAACTCATTTTTATGCTTTCATGTATGCTTGTCAATTGATCTTTAAGTTTGAACAATTTACTGAAGCTGACTTTGAATCAACACAGCCGCTTTACTTTGCATTGGAATGGGAGTCGATCAGCAAAAGACGAAAAGCAGCGGATGATCTAGATGGGTTTAAGTACATTAAAGGAAAATCCAATCATCTATTTCCGCATATCCATACTATTTCACAATTAAGTTACAACTCATTTACGAACTCTTTTGATGAGGAAATCGAAAGTCTTCCTTTTATTCCTTACAGTGAACTAATTAAGCTGATTTATGGTCAAGGGGAAGAATATCAAAAAGATTTTTTGTTAGAATTAAATCAGTGGATTAATGATTATGCTAATTGGTTTGAAATAGAAGTTCCTGATCCTTCTATAAATATTCCAGATGCATTTAAAGTATTATTTGATTGTATTAAAGAAGGAACGAGTTCTGGAGTAGCTAAAAAATACGGAGAAAACATTGAGGACTTAGGCGCCCCATTCCTAAAAAGTAGAGGAAGTTTAGGCCAGGTCTATAATATTAAACATGATTTCCTTTTGTTGCTAACAGCAGTTTCTGTAAAGGACCAGAGGATGCCACTAAATGAACTCTTTACAGAGTTTGAAAAAAGAGGCGTAGCCTTTGATAGATATTCTAGAAAAGAAATCATAACGTTATTTGATAATCATAATATTCTCGACAAAAAAAGTGATAGTGGTGATGCTCAGTATGTCAAACCAATTTTATTATAAAATTGCTTCTTTATTAACTGATTTTTATAAGAGTTCCAAGGTAAAAGCAGGAGAACGTTTTTACCTACAATTAGATAAGCACACTGATGTTTTAAATCTTGTTCAAGCTTTAGAGAGCTCTAATGAAGCCACTCCATTTACTTATAAGCATGAATTGGGTGTCGAGTATAAAACATTTAGCCTTTCCTTTGAATCAGTTAAGTTAGTTGTAGCCTATACTTCAGAGTTTGTCACACCTGATTTTCTAGTGAAAATCAGAAACTTGGTGGGAGAACAAAGGGGTGAATGGAACAATACTGCATTACTAAGTATTGTTTCTGAACAACTCGACTCTATTCAAGGAGGAAGCAGTGATTTACAAAAGCAAGGTATGCCGCTACATTCTGCTTCTCTGTTCGCCAGTCTTAAAAAGGATATTGAAAATAAGGATATGGATAAGGTTGATAAAATAATTTTGTTAGATAACTTAGACAATCTCATTCAGGAACAATCTTATCAGCAAGTAACTTTTTTTGAATTCGAAGACATTTTTAATACGTTAAAAAAAGGGAAGATTGACGATGAAGAATATTATAGATTTTCTTTATTTAAAGATCCCGATTTATACACTTATACCGGAAAAGAGCAAAAGGAAAGAATAAAAGAAAATCGGGAATTATTTAATTATGTCAAGAGGATTCATGATTATGGATTAGATCAAGACGAATTAGAAAAGAAGTTTTCTCCTGTAGGAGCAAAAGAACTGATTGGAGAAGAGTGGAAGGAAACTTTGTATCAAAAAGTCCACAAATACCGTCAGGATTATATTAATAATAATAAGAAGAAAAAGGTTGATTTAGATAAAGTAGAAGTTACAGGTGAACTTATATATTGGGATAAGCCATTTAAAGAAACGGCTGCAGGTCAAAGAAAAAGGCTTTTGATTATTTTTAATCCTGATGGCAAAGAAGAAGTAGAACTGCAATGTAGTTTTAATATGAGTGCAAATGTTAAGAGTCTCTTGTCAGACTTTCTTAAAATCCCTAACTCTTTCGTAAATCAGGTAAAGGTTGATATTAAAAAGACAAAAATAACTGCTAAGATTAATACGGAAGAAAAGAAACCGATATTCGCTAGATTTTCATATAAACATGACAATAAAGCTTCTTTGGGAGCAGAGTTCTATATAGCTGTGTTACCAATTTCTCCAATCTATTTGGATCCTTATAAGTCAAAGTATTCTATTGATCCAGGAAGTGGATTAATTGAGCTTCAGTATGAAGAGGAAACATTAAAGTTTGGTGACGGATTAATTGGAAAGACAGTTGAAATCAGTCAAGAAAATCAGTTGGTAACAGTTTCAGAAGATGAAAAATTAACGATGGCTCCTTTGTCAGAAGCATTCAATGATAATGATGAACTTATAGTTAATATTAAGTTCGACGAAGTTACCATACCTTTTCGATTAAGGAATGAGTTGCCGGAGTCATTGCCTATTACTGGACAGCGTATTTGGAAACTTATAAGAGAAACGGGAAAAGATATTCAGTGGAATGATAACAATCGCTTAATTCTAGGAAACCGTGAATTTTACACTCACTCAGAATACCGTGAGTTTTTCGAATGGGAAAAAAAGTGGGTTGAAAATGGTTTTAAATCAGCCATACATGAGTCAGGCCAAATATTACCAAGAAATTTAAATATAAGTGAAGATTTGAGAGAAGCATATAGTCGTTTTATAACCTACTTTAATATTAGCGGCTCTATCCCTAGCCTCTCATCTCTTACTGTTGAGCTCAAAGAGCGGTCGCTGACATATATAAAGGAATATCAAAAGGAAATTAAGATCTTTAAGGATGGAGTCCCAGCTGGTACTAAAGGAATGGACTTATTAAAACTAGGCACTATTCATGGGAAAGAAATGGTCTACTTTACTCCTTTTCACCCTCTCATGGTTGCATTTAAATTAAAGATGTATGAACTTCTCCAATCTGAAGAAGTAGATAATAGTATTTTAAATCGATTGACACCAGAATCTCTGATCCCTTTTTTATATGATGAAAATGAGTCTCTGTTTAAACCAGATCATCAACAGGCAGCAAAGGAATGGATGATATTTAAACCGGTGAGTAAGGTCTCAGTCACAGATGCTAATCAATACTTGGCAAAAGTAGTAAGTGATAAGATCTCACAATTCAAGGAGCACTTTTCTTACCTATTCATACAGAGATCACAAGCTCCTCTGCATATTAATGTAATTAATATAGCTAATGACCATGAGGTAATCCGTGGAATTTTACAATGGATTCTTAAAGAGATAACGGGTAAGGGGGCAGACAATCTTATGCCCGTGGAGGTTACTCTTTATAAGGAAGGTAACACAGAAAGTTCATTTGATTTGTATGCACAGACTGAAACTGTAGAACAGTTTGAAAATCTGTTTGACCTTAAACTAAAATCTAAGGATTTGGACGCTGAAGATACCTTGCGAATTATAAGGGAAAAGCTTTTCTTTTATAAGCAAACTCTAGAGTCAGAGTTAAGGTATGCTCATATTTCTTTTTATAAAATGCATGCACAAGAACATCATGCGGTACAGCCTATTGGGGAAATGGTTTCCGGGATAGCGCTAGAAGGTTTATATTCCAGTGTCCCTTCTATGAAGGATGTGGAGACCTATAAAACAGGATTCGGAACAAAGGGATATCGTATAAAAGAAGAAAATATACTTACGAGTACAGCCTATTACGTAAATGAATTAGCAGCTAACATGAGAAATGGCGGTAATGATAGTTATAGAAAAGGAGAAGCAATTCTATCCAGAACCACAACAGCCGATGAACGAACATTAGAAAAAATATTTGAATCATCTTATTGGGTTACATTTGTAGATCCTTCAGTTGATCTAGAGTTTTTCAATAACTATAATCGAAACTTAGTTGTGATTCACTATAGCGACCAGTATTCTTCTTCTAGCCGTTACGATGCCATTACTGTTACTGACAAGTCTCAACAGTACTTCGCTGTAATAAGGGAATTCCTTGAACACAAGGAGGTAAAAGGAACGGAAGAAAATGTCCATAATACAATCAAGGCCTTCAACACATTTAATGGTGAATGGCTATTACGTATCATTGGAAGCAAGGGACATTATGACAGAGAGAAGTTAAGTATTATATCAGCTATTAAATACTCAGTATCATATTTTGATCATCCTGATATCTTATGGGTACCTATTTCTTTGGAAGAGATTTTACGCGTAGCTGGAGCAGTAAGTTTAAATAAGTCAGATGGAGTATTTACCGCAAAAAACCTCCAAGTTACGGGAAGTAAAAGTGATGATTTATTGTTAATAGGATTAGAAAGATCGGAGAAGGAGCTTTGTCTTCACTTTTATCCAGTAGAAGTGAAAATTGGGTTTAACAAAAGTAATGTCCTGGATAAAGCAAGAAGCCAAGTCATCAATACAAAGAGAGTATTTAATGATACTTTGATGGGAGAAATGGGTCAAACATTTACAGGGAAGTTTTATCGTAATTTCTTTGCCCAGTTGTTTATATCGAATGCAAAAAAATTAGAACAGAGTGAGTTCTGGAAAAGTAAAAATTATTCTTTATCTGATGAGATTATTGAGAAACTGTTAAATGACGAGTACACAGTTTCCAATGATTTAACGAAGTTTATTGGAGAAGGAGCTATATTATCTTTCCAAAAAGATTCTTTCCATCGCAGCGCACACTTAGAAGAGGGAGTATTACTTTTAAATCTAACAGAAAAAGATGGATATGAAGGGTTAGTAGCTCCGATTGAAGATATGAGAATGTGGATACAAGAAAGATCTAGTGATTTTGTAAAAGAAGATTTGCTTTCCTATCAATTTCAAAAGGATGGTAAAGAAGAAATAACTTCTTCACGTGTACTTCCTCAAACTACTGCTGATCAAACAGGTGAGGATGAACTGTATAGGCCAACTTTGCCCATTAAAGATAATCTCCCAGAGGGTAATACCAGTGAAGTTAAGCCGGAACAAGATTTAACAGGTACTAGAGAAAAAGAACCCTCTGAATACACAGATTTAAAGGGAATAAATGATCAGGAGCAAACAAAGAAACCTACTTTGTTAGAAGATGTAAGGATCAAAATAGGAAGAGCTGAAAATTCAAACAGAGAAATTTTTTGGGAGTATGGCAATAAAGGTTTAGCTAATAGGCATTTATTAATTTCGGGGAAATCGGGACAAGGTAAAACCTATTTCATGCAGTGTCTATTATTAGAGAAGTCTAAATTAGGAATACCAAGTATCGTTATAGATTATACGGAAGGCTTTTTGCCCAATCAGCTAGAGCCAGAGTTTGTTGAGTATTTAGGTGATAAACTCAAACAAAAAATTGTATATAGTGATAAGCTCCCTATTAATCCTTTCCAAAGAAATGTACGAGATATCGGAGGAATACAATTACCTGAATCTAATACGGATGTCGCAGAACGTATTAAAAGTGTATTTTCTGCAGTGTATAAATCCCTTGGAATACAACAACAAAATGCAATTTATGAGGCTGTATTAAAAGGACTGGAACGTTATGATACTAAATTGAGCTTGAGTCACTTAAAAGGACTACTCGAAGAAGAGGGAACTAATTACGCTAAGACTGCGCTATCACAAATTCGGCCTCTAATTGACCGAGATCCTTTTAGTGTAGAGGATGTAATTAATTGGAGTGACATAATTGAAAGTGATGGCGAAGTATATATTATTCAGCTTACTGCGTTTCCTAGAGATGTACAGCTAATTATTACTGAGTTTATCCTTTGGGACTTGTGGAATTACTCTGTGAGGTTTGGTAATAAGAATAAACCAATGCCTGTAATTATGGATGAAGCACAAAATCTTGATCATACTGAAAAATCTCCTTCTGCAAGAATTTTAACAGAAGGAAGAAAGTTTGGTTGGTCTGCATGGTATGCTACTCAATTCTTAAAATCCCAACTAGATACGGATGAATTAGCCAGACTACAAAACTCTGCACAAAAGGTCTATTTTGCACCACCTGAACAAGAGCTTTCTAATATAGCTGGTAGTCTTTCAAAAGATGCTCAAGAGAAGAAGTTTTGGGAGAATAAATTAAGTTCATTGAAAAAAGGACAATGTATTGTTCACGGCCCTGTTAAACAAGATCGGGATTTATCCACACCTACAACTACAGTAGTAGACATTATTCCATTGTCGGAAAGAATATAAAAAATCATCCCATCTGCTTAAGGTGGGATGATTTTTTTTAGAGGATTGTAATTCTATAATCCTCAATTGAAGTTTTTTCTTCTAGTTCTTTTTTTAGGATTCTTAAACCCTTTTCAATGAAGGCAATCATATGCTTGTGAAGATTTTCATCATCCAATGAAGTTTTTACTTCATTAATAATAAGATGTTTAAATAAAAGAAATTCTTTATCCTTAATAATATTATCTGGGATTGTCCATTTATTTTTTCCACCGCTATATTCTTCTGTTATCATACTATCAGATTTGGATATTCCTTTCGCTAGAGCAATTTTAACTGCAAAAGGTCTTTCAACTTCTAAGGAATCCATTATTTGATCCAATATTATTTTTCCTTCTTCAGATAACGACATTCTACGATTTGACATTTAATCACCCTTTAACAAAATCAAAATATCCGTCTCTTATGATGGTATATTTCTTCTTTTCATTATAATCTAACATATATTGTTTATAAGAATTTTTCTCCATTACTTTTTCATACTCTTGTGTGATTTCTGTATCAGTAGAAAGAATGATGACTTGATCACTGAGTTCTTTGTAATAATGATTAATAAGGTGGTTTCTATGGAAGCTATCTAGCCTTCCAAGAGGTGTATCAATTACAACAGGTAAGGATAAATCAGATGCTTTTGTTAATGCCCATATCAAAGCGGAAGAAATCATCTGCATTTCACCTGCTGAGCGATCTTGAATGCTGATTTCCTGCATACGATCATTATAAAGTCGAATAGAATAAGTATTTATATCAAATTCAATTTTTCCAAACTCGTCTTGTTTCCTGAATAATTTTTGTAGCATACTTGAGAACTCATCTTTAATGAAGGTAGCTTTCATAGTCGTCAACTCCGTGACGTATTGTTGCATAGTATTAATTGTTTTCTGAACCTGAATACTTTGCGTTTGGATTTGTTCTAAAGATCCATCTTGGTTAGCCATACGGGTAATTAAGTTCATTAAATCCGTTTTTTCCTCATTTGCGGTAGTTAACCTCTTATTAATTTTCTGGAGTGTACTATTATGTTTACCAATATTCTGTGTTAAGATATCAATCTTTTTGTTTTCTTCACTAATATCTACAGACTCGGGTGCATTTCGAATTTCATGTTCTGAAGCTTCTAATTCTTGCTGTAATTTCTCTATCTTATTTATGAGACTAACTGCTTGACTTTTATCCTTAGTAGACTGATTTAGAAGAATGTTATAGTCATTATTTGAAATATCATGAATTTCATTAAAATCAGTTGGTACTGTAAGCTTAATATTATTATTTTTAATCCATACCTCTTCGCCTAGGTCTTCGATCTGTCTTAATTGTTCAGGTGTTAAGGCTGGAGTGATGCTTTTACTAAGTAATTGTTTCATGAACTTTTGATAAGGGGCTAATGAAGCATTTTGTAAAATACGCTTATGATTAATTTCATTTTCTAATTTTAACTGATTTTTTAATTTAGAGATTTTTTCAGCTAAAATAATATTTAGAGTGTTTTGTTCTAAGAATGTACTTAATTCCTGTTTAGCATGCTCTAATTCTGTAGCCACTTTGGATTGCTGTTTTACAATTACTTCACGAGATTTTGAGTTTAAAGATATTTTATTTGTTCGAGCTTGTTTTGCTTCATTGATGGAAGTGTTGTATTTTTTAATTATGGTTAGGAGCTCTTCTTTTTTAGATTCGAATCTTGTAATGACTTCCATTACTTCATCAAGCTCTATTTGAGTGTTTTTTAGTTTTGTATGGCTTACTGATTTAGTCAACTTATTATCTAATGATTTTTTTAAAGTCTGAAGATCGCTTAATAATTGGTTGTATGCTTCCATGCCAGTTATTTTATGAATTGCTTCTTTCATTTCTGTACTATTTTGCCGTAGGATAATATCTTTAATTTCTTCGCCATCAAAGATAAAGAAAGGAGCTGCATAATATGGAATGATCTTATCAATAAATTTATTATAAACTTCCAGATTATCAATTCGTACATGCTTGGCATGAGTTGAGCCAGACTTTCTCACCTCAAGTTCACGTTGTTCAAGAGTCACTCTTTTTAATTGGTCAAAAAACCATTTAATTTTCAGATTCCATTCTTCACCAGAATCTGTTTCTAAAGATAGGGAAACACTGCATTCTCTTCCGCCTTCTTCAAAGAATGTATTATTAATAACGTTAGAAAATAATCTTTTATATTCAGTTTCACTCATTCCTCTTTTACCGAATAAAGTATAGAGGATAGCTTTTAAAATTGTAGTTTTTCCAGCCCCATTAAGCCCTCCAAGAAGAATTATATTTTTTCCTTCTTCTTCTCTTACTTTTTTAGGGATATACATATCTACTTCTTGAATACCATAATACGTTTTATAATTTTTTAAAGTCAGTTTTTTTAAAAGCATTTATTTATCACCTTACTAATTATTTTTATAGCGGTAGGCTATTATTTCTTGATATTCATTCACTCTTTTGGATGAACTAACATTTTCATAAGATAACTTTCTTGCTGTGCTAATTAATTCGGTAGCAAGGTTGAAAGGAACATCATTTTCTTTACAAATTTTAGCTAGAAGTTCTATTTCTCTTTTTTTTATATCTTTCATGGCAATTCACCTTTATATTAAATTGAATATAACTAAAGTAAATATATTCAATTTAAGTTTATCACACAATTACGGAATAGTTTATATTATCCGGGTAAACTAATAATTTCCATTTTATAGTACTTAAGATAATAGGTCATTTATCTTATAGTTCATGTCATAATACATCTTTAACATATGGAAGGATGTGGTATCATATACAGTGAGGTGATAGAATGGCTAAGCCTATAGCAAGCAAGGGAGTTAAATGGATTGAGCAAATCCCAAAGCATATATTAGAAAAGCTTGATCAAGATAACATCGACTATAGTCTAAAGGATGTAATTAATATCTGTGAAGAAATTATCAAATTATATGATAATGGTATAGAAACAGTGTCTACCTGGAACGGTTCACCTGTTCCAAATCTTATGATGAGTACAGTCACTTTCAGGAACAAGTTTAAAAGGTATGTTGAGATAGATAAGTGAAAATGATAAAGACTTTCAATTAATAAAATAGTAAATAAATCCTACTGAATTTGATAACTTGAGTAGGATTTTTAGTGTCTAAATTAACTTCATTTTTCCTGAGAAATATATAAAAGTATCGTACTAAATGTATATGATAATAATGATGAATAAGTTGTTTTTAATATTATAAAATCAAACCTAAGTAGGTATACAAGTTAATTTATTTTAAGATATGTGTACAAGAAGCTTCATTCAATAAGGGGTTGCCAAAAGTGGACAGTAAACTTCGAGAGTGTTTTTTGAAAATATCAAATGAATATCTAGCAGCAAGAAGTGGTAATTTTGGTGGGCATGCTTTGGCAAGATTTATAAGACATGATGTACCGAGTGAGATTAACAAATTACCTTTTCTTAATGAAGTAAATTACTCTGTTGCTGCTTCTGCGGGTAAAGGAAACTGGGCAACGGTACCTTGGATATCGATTCTAAATAATGCAGTCACTAATTCTACGCAAAGAGGCTATTATCTGGTTTATTTATTCAGTGAAGATATGAAGAGACTGTATTTGTCTTTCAGTCAGGGTGTTACGGAAACATCGAAAGAAGATATGGAGCGGATCAAGAGAGATATTCGTGGACATATTTCTATGGATTCTTCAGTGAAACAAGATGATTACCTATTTTTAGGGGAGAGTAGCAGAGCGAAACAATATGTAAATTCTACAGCTGCTTATATTGAATATAACCTGGACGACCTACCGTCGGAATCTGAGCTTATACAGGACCTTGAAATGATGGTTGGCTATTATGAAGAGTATGTTGAATTTAAGAAAGATCCTCAGATCGATCCTTTATATGCACCACCTATGGGTAGTGAAATTACATACGAAAAAGAAAAATGGCTAGCGACGAACAAAGACCTTATCACCCACATCCATTCCTACATAACTGCCAAAGGTTTCTTCTACACCAGGGAAGAAGTCACTAATCTATTTTTATCTCTTAAAACAAAACCATTCGTCATTCTTTCCGGGATTTCCGGTACGGGGAAGACGAAGATTGTTCAGTGGTTTGCGGAGAGCGTGGGGGCGACGGAGGAGAATGGGCAGTTTACGTTGATTCCGATTCGTCCGGATTGGAATGATGGGTCGGATTTGCTTGGGTATGTGGATATTAAGGGCGACTTCAAGCAGGGTCCGTTTACGAGGGTGATTGAAAAGGCGGAGCAGAATCCGGATAATCCTTATTTTGTGCTGCTGGATGAGATGAATCTGGCACGGGTGGAGCATTATTTCAGTGATGTGCTGAGTGTGATGGAGAGCCGGAAGTGGGAAGCCGGGGAGATGGTTACGTCGACCCTTCTATCAGCGGAGATGGCACAGCGGGATATCAGGCTGCCTGTGAATCTGTATGTCATCGGGACGGTCAATATGGATGAAACGACCCATCCCTTTAGTAAAAAGGTGCTCGACCGGGCGAATACGATTGAATTTAACCGGGTGGCGTTATCGAATCTTTCCTTTTTGGAAGACCAAGAAGAAGTGGAATCAAAGCTGGTTCAGGACCATATGTTCAGGTCGAAATACTTGCACCTGAAAGATCTATATCTCGGAAATCAGGATTTGGTTCAGAAGGTCACGGCGGAATTAGAAGAAATCAATAAATCGTTGATCTTAACAAATGCCCATATCGGGTACCGGGTTCGCGACGAGATTTGCTTTTATCTTGCATATAATGAAGAAAGCGATTTGATGGATTTTCATACAGCGTTCGATCACTGCATTTTACAGAAGATCCTGCCACGCATTTCTGGAAGTGACAGCCGTGTAGATCGGCTGTTAAGAGGGTTATATCAATTATTTACGAACAAAGAATATAGCGATGATCCGGCATGGAATGAAAGTAGTACGGCGAGGTATCCAAAGTGTGCGGCTAAGGTAGTCGAGATGTTAGGGAGGTTAGAAGAAGATGGCTTCACTTCCTTCTGGATCTCCTGATGATGTCACGCTGGTCAAAATCGAGACAGATAGTCTGTCCCTTGCGATCAAGGGAAAGCCATTTCATTACCGGTATGAGGGATTAAAGCAGTACCGCAAGATGGATTTTCATGATGTGATGCAATTTTCCGTACAGGGTGAGAAGATACAACGTGTTGAAGTCTATGATATTGAATCGGGGAAGTTAACCGAGTCACAGGACGTACGCCCGATCTTCTTCGAGAATGGGTCGTATCAAGTGATTGTGGTTTCCAAACGAAATCAAGAATTGGATTTCTATCATGAGCATCCTATCTTGCGCCAGGCGGTATCACGAGTAGACCTAGCGGAAATTCCGATGTTGATGGGGAATCTTCAGTTTCAAAATGAGGTCGGGTATACGACCTTTGAAATTCGTTCCAAAGACCGCGTGCTAGTGGAAGTGACACTTGAGATCTTTCCGGTCAAATTGGATTATCAGAAGGATTACCGCCAGTTGCTGGATGAAGTGAATGATGAGATTTATAACTTGGCCTTTCACTTTATCCGGAAGACCTATTTAGGTGCCAGCATTAAGCTGGATGGCAAACCAAGCCGGGCGGAATTTTACCGATTGATGACGAAGCACTTCAAGCAATTCATCCAGGCAGTCAACCGAGTGGAGCGGCAGCCGCATCACAAGTTGGAAACGACGTATGTAAAAGCACGGGGCGATCAAATGAGCAAGGCTGATTCCTATACCCGGAAGCATCTGCAAAAGCGCAGTCAGTCGTTCGTTGAAGTGGAAAAAGGGATTCACATCCACGGGAAAATGATGATGCCGCGCGATGGCATGAAGCCCAAAAAAGAGCTGCGTTACGATACAAATGAAAACCGCTATGTGAAATGGATGATGGAACGGTTAATTCATAAGTTCGATGATTTACTGGGAGCGTTGACGAACCAGAATAAACGCTTCAAGGAAAAGCCGGATCCGGAACTGTTACTGCGTTTGAATGAGATGAAACATCAGCTGGAATCGATTAAGAAGAATGGCTTTTGGCGAAGGATCGGCCGGCTTGATCGTTCGGTCATGAGTTTGGTACTCCAAATGGCACCGGGGTATCGAGATGCGTTTCAAATTTTCTTAACGGTTTCAAAAGGACTCATGCTGCAAGGGAAGCTTTATCAAATGTCGGTGAAGGACGTCGCCACCTTATATGAATACTGGACCTTTTTGAAGCTTGGTCAGATTTTGAACAGCAAGTATACACTGATGAGTCAAGATATTGTCAGTGTGAACAGAGAGGGCCTCTTCGTAAACTTGGAAGCCAATCGTACGGCAAGGCGAGTCTTCCAGCACCCAGTGACAAAGGAAAGAATCGAACTCACGTATCAAAAGTATGTCGGGAAATTGCCGACCGTATCGCAAAAGCCTGATACGATGTTGACGATTGCAAAAAAAGGCAAGAGCCATAGCTATAACTATGTATTCGATGCGAAGTACCGGATTGATTATGCCCAGCCGGACAGCTATTACCAAAGTCGTTATCAAACACCTGGACCCCTAGAAGAGGACATTAATACGATGCACCGGTACCGGGATTCCATTGTCTCGATGAATGAGGGTCCATACGAGCGGACGGCATTCGGGGCGTATGTGTTATTTCCCTGGTCTGATGAACAAAGCTATAAAGACCACCACTTTTATACGAGTATCGATTCGGTCAATATCGGCGGCCTGCCATTTTTGCCACAGACCACGGATCTGGTCGAACAATTCATCGAGCACCTCATTGAAAAAAGTCCTGAGGAAATCCAAGCGGAAGGGATCTTACCTAGGGGAACGAAAGAAGAATGGACATCCACGTTAGAGGAAAAAGTACTTGTCGGAACGGTTTCGTCTGAAGGGGATTACCGAGATTTTATCCAACAAGGACACTATCAAATTCCGGTTACTAGTTTGAGAAAAGGGTGGCAGGAAGCGAAATATGTAGCCCTTTACAAGACCTCTGGCATCGAAGAGAACGGCATTACGGAGTATGGTGAAATCAAGAGGTTATCAACGGATGAGCATTTCGTGACGTTCTTTGTGGAAGTCTGGAAGAATACGAAGCAGGCGATCCGTCCGGTTAAATACGGAATCGCCACCTATATGATGACCACAATAACCCAACTAAACGACGCGAAAGAGCTGCCAGAGTTATATATGAAAAACAAACAGGAAACGACTCTGTGGAGGATGCTTAGAAGGATATCGGATCAGATTCAAATCAGCCTGGATAATCAGGTCGTTGATCACGCCTCCAAGATTGGAACCTTTTCATTTAAAGATATCGAAATTCGGTTGAACCAAGAAGAACAAACCTTATCGATAAGTAAGGATATCGAGACACAGGTCTTAAGTACAGAGTTATTGATTCACCAGCCATCGAAGGTATTTAGGGAAGTGCTTAGATTGCTTTAATAAGATGCAAATCCATTTTACTATCTGTGAAATGGATTTTTTTTATTGGAATATAGTGTATGGTGGATTTATAGTTAAATAGAAAATTATGGGGAATAAGACTCGAGAAACAAGTGTAAACCAAAGGAGAAATGAAATGCAGCACATCATCAGTAGAAAAATTAAATCCGTCATAGTTGTCAGTGTTATCCTCGGTGGGTTCTTTCTTCTGTTGGAACCTTGGATGGTTATACCCGTATTGATCTATGCATTCATCGGATGTGCCGTGTACGGGCTACCGGTTTCGTTTTTATCGGATTTTGTCACGAGAAAGTCTGGAAGATATCGTTTTGTTTTGGCTTCTTTGATCTATTCGGTATTTGGGTTTTTATCCTTCATCGTTTTACGAGATCTAGGAGTCTTTGCGGTTGTCTGCTCTTTGCTTTTCTTTCTTTCAGAAGAGTGGCAGAGAGCGAGAGGAAACGGTAAGGGGCTAAAGACAGCCAACAAGATGATCTTCATGAATGCGCTAGCTACCGTACTTCTATTCTCTTTAGCTGCATGGGGATCGATGTTAATCCCGAATTCATTGTTTGAAGAGCAAACCAATGAATTGTTCCTCATTCCAAAAGGGTATGAGGGGGAAGTGAGGGTGGTATACAATATCGAAGGTGCGCCACCGCCTGAAAAAAGTGAAGGCTTTGATGTGTACCGAATCAATGATAAAGGCTACACACTCAGTCCGTTTCCTGAAAGCGAAGGCATAATCAATAATCAATATTATTATGTAGATGCAGAAGGAAATAAAGAGAAGATTGATGATAGCTGCATCCATAGTGGAGGTTCTGATGGCGGGAACGAAGAATACGAATACTCCAGTTCCTACTTTTTTGTTACACATACACAATGTGGTGAAGCATTTGGTGAAAATGGATTCCCACCCGATATGCCCCGTGGCATTTCATTAGACCAAATTATCGATGAAGAAGGATTGGATAAGCTTACATACTAGATTGCATTGTAGATACGGTATGGTAGTATCAAATCATGCAGCCGTCTTACTACGGAGCGGACTTTTTTTGGAGGTATTTTCTATGAACGATGCGAACTATTATGTGACAAAACTCGGAATGGAACCACATCCTGAGGGTGGGTTTTATAAGCGGACATTTGAATCCGAGGAGCGGACTTCAGATCAAGAGTTATCGGTAGAGTTTGAAGGAAAGAGAAAGCTATATACAAGCATCTTCTTTCTATTGGGCTCGAATGACATTTCCCATCTACATCGTTTGAAATCCGATGAATTATGGTATTACCATGCGGGAAGCCCTTTAACGATTCATGTGATTGATGAAAAGGGAGATTACAAAGAACGTAAGCTGGGGATTAACCTGGACGAAGGGGAAATCCCACAAGTATTGGTCCCGAAAAATTCTATCTTTGGTTCTTCCGTCATGGATGAAGATACGTTCTCATTAGTTGGGTGCATGGTCTCGCCTGGTTTTGAGTTCCAGGACTTTGAGTTGTTCACTCAAGAAGAGCTATTGTCAAAATATCCTCAACATAGAGACGTAATCACGAAGCTGGCTTACGAGGAAATCCCTGAATAATCGTTTTTCGTAAAAGAACCCTTGTCTTGGTAATTGCGGACAAGGTTTTTTTCCGTCTTTAATCATGAAGAGGTAGTATTTATTGAATGTATAACAGGAAAACAACATAGTATTATAGAAAAGTGAGGAGGTCTTGTAGTGAACCAATACAAACTAATCCTTTCTCCGTATAACCACAAATACACGAAACAAACGAGAGATTAGTATCGTTGGAATAATGGTTCCAGTAAGACTTTAGTACATACTGTATATTACATTGATTCCAATTGTAGAGATAATAGGAGTTAGTAGATGAAAAATAGAAAAAGAAAAGTAAAAGATAGGCTGAAAGGCTTTTTTAAAGAAACCTTAAGGGAGCTTAGGGAGTCAATCGTATTTGAAGTGGCTGGGTATGTCTTAATGCTTATACCAAGAATGATAATTCGCTTAATCAAGAACATTTGGTGAAGGGGTTAGTCAACATAGAGCTAACGAGAGCATTCCTTCAATTTTTTCACGGTTGTTAAGGCAGCCTTTTTCTTAAAGCACTTATGGGCAGGTTAGTGAAAGAAGGAAATTCTCAATAATCGGGCGAAATATTGATTGATTTATAATTAAGTATTCTGTATATCCGATTGATGAATACTATAAAAAAAATAGGGTAGGAGGGGTTGCAATTTGGACATGGAAGGAATTAAGACCTTATTAAGTGAAACATTTGAAGGCCCGGAAGGCAATGCTAGTTGGTTCACTGAATCGAAGCCAGGGAGTGGATTGTTCGGCACTATTGATCCATTAAGCTCTGAGGAAGCTTCGGTATTAATCGAAGGCGTGACAATTGCGGCTCATACGGATCACACACGTTACCACTTATGGGCGAATAACCAATCATTGGAGGGCAAGGTGCAGGATTTCAATTGGGATGAAAGCTGGGAAATCGGAGCAGTGACAAACGGTGAATGGGAGGACATAAAGAATGGGCTTCATCATGAATACATGAAGATGACTGAATACATCAGTCAGGAACGAGACTTAAATTCTTCTACTGCCACTATTCTCTTAGGGGCATTGGCCCATGCTGTGTATCATTTAGGAGCAATCAGGCAGATGGTCAAGGGTGTTAAATAATTTATAAGAACTGGTGTGTGTTAGTTGAAGAGTGAGACTATTTTTAACGCAGCTCTTTCTTTATGCAACTAACGGGGCAGGTTAGTGGAATAATCAGTTCTGAAAGAATATCATACGATAAGAAGTATTTTGTAAAGGAGGATTATTATTGAGATTAGAAATTGGATTTATTCCTCATAAATGGATTTCTGACATTCCTGATGCTTGTGGTTATTTCCCTTTTGCGATTGAAGGCGAATCAGAGAATATAGTTGATTTTACATTTAATAGTAATGATAATGTAGGTGAATTTGTTTCAAACTGGATGAATGAAATCAATCATTTTCCCATATACATATTTGTTGAAGTACATGATTTCAATCAAGAGGAATTTGAACAAGATTGCCAAACATATAATATCGAGTTTATAAGAGCTAAATTTGGATTCTATAAGGCGATTATCGAAAATTACAGACAGTTTAGTGTTATATTCCCATATGTATATGCTTGTGGAGGTATGAATGATGTAGCTTTATGGTCGATAAAAAGGGATGTTTTTAGATTAGAGAAAATGAGTATAAAAACCATTTTTGGCATAGAAAAGATTGATATTCCAGTAGTTACTCTCCTTGAGAATGACTGTGTGTTTTGGGTTGGTTTTGATGGTGATAATCTTTTTGCAATATCGAATGATAGTCAATTTTCAACAATTACAAAAATCTCAGAAAAACTCCCACCTAATACTGATTTTATTATCTATGAATACGAAGAATAGAAAATTCTTCTTCAATTAATGGGTGCGTTAGCTGAAGATCAGAGCTGTCATTAAGGCAGCTCTTTCTTTATGCAACTAACAGGACAGATTAGTCGAATGAATAAATGGATTTATATGTAAAGTTGTTGATGGAGGCGGTAGCTGCAGATTTAAAGTAAAGTATACCGTTTAAAAAAATTTGATGAAGATGTGTCACAATCCTTTTAATTCGGTACGGTAAACGAGGTATAAAGTGGATATTGTGTTGGTAACAAGATAACAGAAGGAGTAACGCAGGAAATGAATAGTTTTTACACTTTGTTATGGGGGAACTTATGAAAACTCATTATTATTTAGGTTGGTTTAATAACTTTTTTCCAGATAATCTGGGCAGGGTGTTACAGGGGGATATAACTGATAGAAAATCGCTTGCTATGATTAGCTCGAATCCATTATTTTTTGAGGATGATGGTGCTATTGAACGCTCGTGGTTTGACCAGGCTGGCATTATGTTTGATGAATATCATTTAATTAATTATCACGTACAGAAAGAAGATGCCCAAACTTTAATTCAAAATGCTTCAGTTATTTTCTTGTTGGGTGGAGATACTCTTAAACAAAATGGGTTTTTAGTGGAATATGAATTGTCGGATTCGATTAAAAAAAGCAGAGCCGTTGTGATGGGAGCAAGCGCTGGTGCAATCAATATGTCCGCTAAATGGTTATGTTCGAAAAACCTCGGCTATAAAGTTGAAATAAACTCTGTTTACGATGGAATCGGCCTTGACAATTTTTCCGTCCTTTCTCATTTTGATCTTGAAAATAACATTGCATTGGTTCAAGACGAACTGTCTCCCTTATCGGAAGAAATTAATATTTATGCGTCTAACAAAGATTGCGCAATACGTGTAAAGGGAGAAAAAATCGACATTTTAGGCAATGTATATTTAATTTCCCGCTCAAAGATTCAGAAATTGGACGAGACGCTCTAGTAATATGAAAACCTATCCGACTTTTGAAATATAAACTATATATAAGGAATTTCCCTTTATTACATTGGATTCAATTGTAGAGCTAGAGGGGCTAGAAGATGAAAAATAGAAGAAAAGATAGACTGAAAGGCTTTTTTAAAGAGAGCTTAAGAGAGCTTAGGGATTCCATCCTATGTGAAGTGGCTGGGTACATCATCATGTATGGGCCCATGAAACAATATGATGGATAATACTTTCACTGTGAAAGGAATTTGACTATGCAAATTGATTCCACTGATTTGAAAATAATACAATTATTAAATAAAAATGCTCGCATGCAATGGAAGGAAATCGGCGAAACCATTCATATGACAGGACAGGCTGTCGGTAATCGCATAAAAAAGATGGAGGATAACGGCATCATTCAAGCCTATTCAATCGTGATTGATGAATGGAAGATGGGGCTTCCTTATACAGCCTTTATCATCTTTTTTATGAATGCTCCTATGCATAATGATTTATTGAAGTTCATAGAAAGACGTAATGAAATTACCGAAGCGCATCGTGTTTCGGGAGATGCCTGTTACCTTATGAAGATAACGGTTGGTTCACAGGATGCATTAAATCAACTATTGAATGAGTTACTGAACTATGGAAACTATCAGCTGTACTTGTCCATTAAGGAAGTGAAGAAACGGAATAACGCCTCATTAGCAGCTGACGAATAACGCTTTCTTCGTTCGAGTTTGATAAGTACCGATAATAGGGGATGAATAAAAAATACCTTGCGTTGAAATTTGGAATAGAATTCTCTTAACCAGCGTAGAGGTGTTTTTTTCTATGATCCTATTAAAGGAAAAATGAAAACGACTGTAATGAGTTTACTGGTACATTTTGAAGTATAGTGAAATACATAAAAACTATCGAGGTGGATTGTATGAAATATACTTGTCCTTGTTGTGGATATAAAACTTTAGATGTAGAACCTCCAGGAACGTATGATATTTGTGAAATCTGTTTTTGGGAAGATGATGGTTACCAATATGAACATCCAGATGAGGATGGAGCAAATTATGTTTCCTTTAGAGAAGCACAACTAAATTTTAAAAAACTTGGTGCTAAAGGTGAAAGAAGTTTACAATTTGTAAGAAAGCCGAATAAATCTGATATAAAGGATCCTAAGTGGAAACCGTTTATTGACTGATCTGTTAGCGGAACATCGGAGCTGTCTATAAGGCATCTTAGTTTAAGAAAGGTGGGGTTAGAAATAAAAGTAAATCCATTTGAATTTCATAATCGTCATTTAACCTATATTATAAGGGAAGCAAAAGAGAACGATGCGAAAGAATTGACTGAAGTACGGTTACAAATAGATGGCGAAACAGAAAATATGGATAGAGAACAAGGGGAAGCATATATAGATGAAGGTGGCTTTAAACAATTAATTAAAAGCGATACAGAAAGTCCCCATAATCTTTTTTTGGTTTGCGAAGTAAACGGAAAGATTGTTGGTTTCTCCAGGTGTGAAGGTCATAAATTGAAAAGAATGTCTCATCAAGTTGAGTTTGGAGTATGTGTAGTAAAGAATTTCTGGGGATATAGCATGGGTACAAACTTGTTAAAGGAAACTATTAGATGGACAGATACAATAGGAATTAAGAAAATTACTTTGAGGGTACTTGAAACCAATAAAAAAGCCATAATGCTCTATGAAAAATATGGTTTTGAAGAAGAAGGAGTCTTAAGGAAGGATAAATTACTATCAGATGGGAATTATTATAATACTGTGATAATGGGTAGATTTAATGAATAATAAGTTCTTTTTTATTGTTCGACTAACAGGGGTTGTAGCTTAATAGGAAAAAATAAAGTCGATAGAAAATCTGTTGGCTTTTTTTTGTTACGTACCGGAATACAAGACTAACAGGGTAGTAAAGTAAAAAGAAGGTATGTACAATTATAATGATGGTTTGGTTTATAAAAATTTGCTAAGTAAGTGATGCTCTTCTATTATAAACAAGCGCAAAGATTTCTAAATAAGAGGTGTATTCATGAAGTTAGATGAGTTTACAATTGGACAGGTATTTGAAACTAAGTCCATGAAATTAACACAAGAGGAAATTATGAAATTTGCAGGGGAATTTGATCCTCAGTATATGCATTTAGATGAGAAAAAAGCGAATCAAGGTAGATTCAATGGAATTATTGCTTCTGGAATACATACGATGAGCATTTCATTTAAACTTTGGATTGAACAAGGCATGTATGGAGAGGATGTTATTGCTGGAACTGGGATGAATAATATTAAATTTATAAAACCCGTGTACCCTAATGATGAATTATATACGATCGTTGAAGTTCTTGATAAAAAAGCGATAAAAGAAGAATCGGGAATCCTTACTGTATTATTATCTACTCACAATGATAAAAAAGAAAAAGTATTTACAGGTGAATTGTCAGTATTGATGAAGCGATGAAGTTATACAACTAACGGGACAGTTTCATAGATTGTATTCCCGTCAAGGCTATTCGGAATCACCAAAATATTTTATTAAGATGATAATGTAATTCTTTTTTTGGGGCACTTCAATTTTCTTCAACTAATAGGTACGTTATTTCATTAAGGGTTTTATAATAACTTTATACTTAATCACAAGAAAAGAACCCAGTTTGATCAATCTTTTTTCAAAATGGGTTCTTTTTATTTTCACTACTATGCCTCTATAGTATAAGATTTCTTGCCTTTATCCATTCCTAGTTTCTTAAGAAAAGAGAGTATGAGCTACGGTATCATACTCTCAAATTTTCTCCATCCGTATACTGTTTTTTTTGTGATAAACACTTAAAATTAAACCGAACAAGAAGGCGTTGACCATCGCTGATAATGCACCATAACTCATAAATGGAAGGGATAGGCTTATGATCGGTAATAAGCCGAGAGACATTCCGATGCTGATGGTTACTTGTGCAGTGAATATGGCAAAACAGCCGGAAACAAGCATTTTCCCAAAAGGGTCTTTCACAGTTTGGAATATACGAGAAATTCGCCAAATCATCCATAAAAATAGGAGACCTATGAGCAAGGCCCCAACCCAGCCAAGATTATAGGTAATGGTGACAAAGATAAAATCCGTCATCATTTCATTAGAAAAATCAAACGCTCCAAGGGAACCAAAATGGCCAAACCATCCGGCATCCTCAATTAGCCTTTCTAGTTTCAAATAGGTATACCCTGATGTCTCACTGAATTTTTCAGGCGTAACGAAGGCTAAAATCCGTTCGAATTGATAGGCCCTTATTTGATAGACCCCCGAATCTTTCAAGGATATAAGCAGAAGGGAAATGCATGTAGTAAGCAGCACCGTCGCCGTTATAAGGATTTTCTTTTTATTTAGGCCGCTTCTCCAGACCATCACAGCAACCATCAATGAGTATAGCCCCACCGCCTGCACGTTGGCTGTATTCATAAACAAAAAGGCAGAACAAATGTATAAAAAGGCTGCCAAATAAACATTCATCTTTTTCGATTGCAGTATTCCGGCCCAGGCCAGGAGGAAAATGGGCAGAACTACAATAGAATCGACCGACATTAAGCCCAGAATATTCAGTTGAGGACGCCCATGTACTAAAACATTCGAATATTGGAACTGAACAAGAATCAGGCATCCTATCGTAAATAAAACCCAGCCCCATCTTAGTAATTTTCGATAATCGAAAAAAAGAAGGACACAGGCTAAAATGATACTTCCTATGACAGAATAGACCTGCTTCAGAACGGAAAAGGAATTCCCATCCTTAAATAAGGACCAAAATAAAAACAGGCCAGCAGCTGACATGAATAGAAACATGCTCATCAGCTTCCAATCGATCTTCGGCCTGTGCAGCTTGTCCATCTTCAATCCAAGTTCAGAGGGGCTACCCATATTCCGGACGGCCAGTTCTTCTGCTTCATCCTCTTTATATCCTTTTTTGATCCATTCTTTTTTGGCTTGATGCAAATGGCCTTTTAGTTCAGCTTCTATATACTTTTTGGCTTCTTTTGATCGGATATACGACGAAACCTCATCTAAAAATTGATTGCTTCTCAATCGCCTCTTCCTCCTTCAAACGCTGTCCTCCAAAGAGTAGAGGCAGAACCACTTTTTGATTCCTTTTTCTTTAGCCACTTTTTCGCACGTTCATCCAAGGAATAGAGTTTCCTTTCATCCGTTTCCCAAAAAGACAGGAGCCAGCCTTCCTTCTCAAGCTCATGCAAGACAGTATACAAGGAACCATCTTTACCTTCAAAATTCCGGATGCCTTTCTGGTAGAGCGATTCATTAATTTGATAACCACTTTTCTCCTTATCCAATGATCTGAAAATGGCAATCATGATGTCTTCCATGCTCGCATCCTGCTTTTTGATAGAAGAATGGATGGAACTTCTATGGTCATCCGTGAATTTCAATTCAGGAAATGTATGTTTTTTCATAGCCGATTTCAAGCGTGTTAATTTATCTTCCATCGGTAGATTCCTCCCAATAGGTTTTTAGCCTTCTTTTCGCCTGGCGCATACGGGTCTTCACAGTGCCGAGTTTGACCCCGGTAATTTCAGAGATCTCCTTGAGCTTCATTTCTTGAAAATAATGAAGGTAAATCAGCTCGCGATACTGAATCGGCAGGGCCATGACTGCATCAGCCAGTTTTCTATCTTCATCCTGCTGAATGACATCATCTTCCACATTATTGGTAGAAGTCCATTCAAGCTCCTGATCCGCAGTCGAAACGTTTCGGAAGTACCAGCTTTTCCTATAATCCTTACAATGATTAATAGCGATTTTCCAAAGCCACGTCCGTATACTAGATTGTTGGTTATATGTAGGCAAAGCTTTATAAGATTTGATGAAGATCTCCTGTGTCAGGTCCTCGGCGACAACTGCATCTTTTACATAGGAATAGACCAATTGCAAAATATCCTGACCATAAAGGGACATCATTTCATCAAATAAGGCTTCATCATCTTTCAATTGAGACCACTTCAACACAAACTCCTCCAAAACAGTTCACACTTCCTTTCCTAGATATATAGACGATAGTACGTATAAGAAGGTTTTCTATTTTTATAAAATTATCCCATTTGTTGTGATGGCAGTTGAAAATAAGAAATATTGATTGATTTATAATGAAGTATTCTGTATATCCGATTGTTGAATACTATAAGTAAAAATAGTGTAGGAGGGGTTACAATTTGGACATGGAAGGAATGAAGACCATATTAAGTGAAACATTTGAAGGTCCGATAGGCAAATCGAGTTGGTTCACTGAATCGAAGCCAGGGAGTGGATTGTTCGGCACTATTAATCCATTAAGCTCTGAGGAAGCTTCGGTACTAATCGAAGGCGTGACGATCGCGGCTCATACGGATCACACACGTTACCACTTATGGGCGAATAACCAATCATTGAAGGGCAAGGAGCAGGATTTCAATTGGGCTGAAAGTTGGGAGATTGGAGCAGTGACAAGCGGTGAATGGGAGGACATAAAGAATGGGCTACATCATGAATATATGAAGATGACGGAATACATCAGTCAGGAACGAGACCTAAATTCTTCTACGGCCACTATTCTCTTAGGGGCATTAGCCCATGCTGCGTATCATTTAGGAGCAATCAGGCAGATGGTCAAGGGTTTAAATAACTTATAAGGGGTGTGAGTTGGTTGAAGATTGTGGCTATCTTTAACGGGGCAGGTTAGTGGGAGAATATATTTGGGACGTACTATCGATAAGCAATACACACTTGATAATTTTATAGGGTGAATACTTCGACTATTAATACTATCGTTCCCAAAAATAAACCCACAGTTAAAAAGAACCACACTAATAGGTTTACTGGATTATGAATTCCCATAACCTCTTGCCACGTAGCTTTATGAGCCCTGTCATTTACCTGATATCTTTTAAGCTGAATGTATAAATAAATATTTATTACGATTGAAATTATTAGTAAAATAACTAAAAATGAAGTGAAAGTTATATCCATATTAAATTTATTCCCTTCTGATTTTTGGATTTAAGTGGAAATTATAATAAGATTATTTTATTTTAACATATATAACCAAATACTTTGCGTTTTTTCAATCAACCTTAAACATAGCCTGATATAAACATTGTTTAAATGAAATAATACACTGTTTGTGATGTTTCTAATTTCTAATTTAAACTAACGAAGCAGTTTAGTTGAATAGTACATCAATAGACAAAGATAGAAAAAGGGAAATTACGGGGGGAAAGCAAATGAACATAGCAACGGAAAGATTAATAATACGTAAATTTACATATGATGATTGGCGATGTGTACATGAGTATACATCTGATATTGATGTTATGAAATATATGCCAGAAGGTGTTTTTTCTGATGAAGATTCAAAGGAATTTGTAATTAAAAACAGTAGTGAAAATGCTAGGAATTTCCCTGTGTTATTAAAGAAAGACCAAACATTGATTGGTCACATTGAGTTCCATAAGTATTTTGGTGAACATACGTATGAGATAGGTTGGGTGTTCAATCCAAAATATTATAATAAAGGGTATGCATCTGAAGCAGCACATTCTATATTGAAATATGGTTTTGAGACAATGAAATTACATAGGATTATAGCGACTTGTCAGCCTGAGAATATTCCCTCATATCGAGTTATGGAGAAAATTGGTATGAGAAGAGAAGGTTTTTTCAAGAAGTGTATACCGCAAGGAAACGAATGGTGGGACGAGTATTACTACGCACTTTTAGATGAGGAGTGGAAATCTTAGCTTATTCAACTAACAAGTGCTTTAGCTGAAGATAGGAGCTGTCTTTAAGGCAGCTTTTTCTTGTGGAACAAAAGGGGTAGAAAGGGATCAGATGACATAGAATTAGATAAGAAACTAGGGTTTTTGTTGCAACCTGCCGGAGTTACATTACTTTTAATATATGGATTTAAATGGATTGGAATAAAAATAAGAGGTGGAAAACTATGAATTGGAATCTCAAAAAATTTGATGAATTAACAAATTTAGAACTATATACGCTTTTAAAAGAAAGAACTTTGGTTTTTGTGGTGGAACAAAATTGTCCCTATCTTGAAGTTGATGGTAAAGATCCTTTATCCTATCATCTTTTTAAAGAAGAGAATGGAGAAATCGTTGCCTATTTAAGAATTGTACCCGCTGGTGTTTCTTATCAAGAAGCTTCTATTGGAAGAGTCTTAGTAAAGAAAGAATACAGAGGACAAGGAATTGCAGGGGAACTTTTAAAGAAAGGACTAGATTTTATCCAGAATGAATTGAAAGAAACAAAGGTTAAAATCCAAGCCCAAGATTATTTAAGAGCATTTTATAATTCCTTTGGTTTTCAACCTATATCGGAAACATATTTAGAAGATAATATCCCTCACGTCGATATGATATTGCAAAGGTAACACACTCATCATTATCTGCTAGATTGGAGTTATATTAGGGTAAAGAAGAAATTGAAAAAAAGAGAGGTAAAGCAATATTGGTTGATAAGTATAAGAGGTTAATGAAGGATTTTATAAATGAAGTCATAACTGTTGAAGAATTTGAACGTGAATATTTAATTACATGTAAAGAAGAAACAGAAAGAATGGGGAGTCCTTTATTCGAGATTTTAAACGGAGTTTTTGAAGCGGTTGATTGTTACTGGCACGAGTGTCTTCCCGGACAAGAAACAGCCTTTGAGATTTCAGAACAACGATTAAGAAAAGAAGTAAATCAAGCATTAATTTTACTTAATAAACCCTCGTATAGCCAATAGTTTCTTTAACAAACGAGGCAGAATATGATTACCAAAGAATTGAGTGAGAATGAGTTTAGCTTCCTACATTGGTAGCAATATAGAATTAGCAATTAATGATGATGAATATTCGGATGACTTTTTTTACATTGGAAGTTGTTTTGCAGGAGAAAGGGAACTCCAACATGTAAAGAAATATCAGTTGACTACCCCTTATGTTTACGAGGTATCAAGTCACTGGGGAATTGAGATTTCAGAATATATGAATCAAGAAACCTGTGCAAAATCAAAAGTAAATTTGTTAGAACTTTGTAAAAGAATGGACAGCTATCTTGAAAAAGGAGATTATTTTGAACTGTTTAGTTGTTGGATTGGAGATGAAACGGATAAGCGAGATGGTGAGATAACTCTCCAAATCAATAACTTTGATATTGACCAGATTAAAATACCAGAAAAAACGTTGGTGAGATTTAAAAAGTAAAGGCATCTTTAACTAACGAATGCGTTAGTTGAAGATATAAAAGTCATAGTACGGTATAAAAGATTGTTGCTATCCTTTTTTCTTTCTTACATCAACTAAGGGACCTAGAAATAACCCGTAAAAAGAAGAGGGCAGCTGTAAATTATACAGCTGCTCTCCTGGTTTTCAAGCCCCAATATTAATCTCGTAATCTCCTGTACAATGTAATACTTAGTCTACAGGACGGTTTTCAAAGTCATAGTCCACCGTGACAGGAGCCACCCGTGCATTTTTTAATGCCGGCGTTTCCGGACGGGCAATTTGATACACACTGGCACCGACAATTTCAGTGGCTTGCTGTAATTTTTCTTTGGATATCTTATCCAGTGTATCTGTAGGCTGGTGATACCAAGGCTCTACAGGGGAATGGATGAACAGGGCCGATGGAATGCCAAGCTCATGGAATGGTTGGTGGTCACTTCTGCCCAGCTGTCCAAAAGGAATTGCCACATCCATTGTTCTTGCTCCTGCTGAGGAACCCAGGTCCGTTACAAGGTTTTTCTTTCCATCGATGGTATACATGATCAAACCGCCTGCTGGATTATCCGCGCCTGCATCACGTCCACCTATCATATCCATTTGGAAATGAGCCACCATGCGGTCTACATCCGATTTGGGAAGGGAATTCGCATAGAAAGATGATCCAACGAGCCCTCTTTCCTCCGCTCCAAACGTCATGAAGCGAATTTCCGTGTCAATTGGCGTTTTGGCCAGGATCCTTGCCAGTTCCAGCACAGCCGATACACCCGAAGCATCGTCGTTTGCACCAGGGCCGCCTGGGACAGAATCATGGTGGGCTCCAACCGTGATGATTTGACCATTATCCTTATTTGGTTTTGGCTTTAGGGAAGCGATGACATTGTAGGATGTCTTTTCGATTCTCTCGACTTTTCCCACTTCCAGAGTGGTTGTGATCGGTTTAGTTTTAAGTTGTTCCACCAACTCTACCCCTTGGGCTTGGGTAATGGCTACAGCAGGTATATTTTGCCCGGCTGATACTTGTCCAAAGTTATTTCCTGAAGGGGAGTTGTTGTACATCAAGACGCCAACCGCTCCCTTATTTAAGACATTCTGAACCTTATCAACAAAGTTAATGTCCCCACGTTCGATTAGGGCAATTTTCCCGGATACATCATCGCCAATTTCCTCTGGCTTTGCTTTTCCAACATAAACAAGTTCGGCGGTGACCTTCCCGCTGATACTGCCGCTAAAGGCACGCGGTGTTCCTCCTAAATCGCTGTCACCAAGTTTCACTTTTACAGTTTGCACCGTATCATAGATGGGAAAAGGCTGAATCTTTGTTTCAAAACCTAGACTCTTAAACTGACTTTCTATGTATTTGACTGCACGGATTTCGCCTTCTGTACCAGCAGCCCTCGGTTCCTCTGATAGATAGGCAATCGTGTTATACATATTGTCCGCACTGATCTTTTTAATAACTTTGTTATCAAAAGCTGTGCTAGACTGGGCATTTGGTGCCCCGTTTCCGTTTGGTTGTGCCAATGCTGTACCTGTTGATAGAACCATACCTGTAGCTAATAGTACGGTTAATGATCTTCTATACATAAAATCCCACCTTCGTCATATTATCCCTAATTATGTAATTTACTGAATAGTTTGTAAATGAGTCGTTAGTCTGTATAATCCAACAATCAATCGGTATCTGACACCTACTTACATACTACAAGCTTGGTAAATCCGGGTAGGGAAAAAGGTATCGATCTATCTTTTACCGAAAAGATAAGGGACTAGAAGAAATGCTTTTTAGCAGTAATAGATTTAGGAGGGAAAGGATTGAAACAAACCTTATTGATCATTGATGCTCAACAGGATTTATTGGAAGGGAATTCAGAGGAACAAGGGGTTTTTGAGAAAGAAAGAATCATCCATACCATCAATAGCGTCATTGAAAAAGCGATACGTGAAGGGATTCCCGTTGTTTTCATAAGGGATCTAGATGTGGCAGGTGGTGAAGGACCTGGATTTCAGATACATAGAGATATTAACGTTCCATTAACGGCTACCATCTTGGACAAAGCGGCCACTAATTCGTTTTATGGTACACCGTTGAACGAACATTTACGTGAAAACCATGTGGAGCACCTTGTGATAATGGGATGTAAGACCGAGCATTGTATTGATACGGCCGTACGAACAGCAACGATCAATCACTATGATGTCACGTTAGTGGGAGATGGACATTCCACGACTGACTCGAAAATCCTATCTGCCAAACAAATCATCCTCCATCACAATGAAACCCTTCATGGACACTATAATGTAGACAATTTTTCACTTGTTAGACAATCTACCGAAGATTTATTTAACCCTGTTCATAATGAATACCGTTCATCCAATTAAAAATGATAAGGAAATGGCGATAAACGAAACAATCAAAAAGCTGTGGACCTATAACAGATCCACAGCTCTTTATCTTTCATTCCTTCATTTCCGGATTTTTTCCATTTCATCCGCTACAAATTGTACTTGCGTTCCAACAATCACTTGAATGCTTTGTGGCCCGACAATATTGATTCCTGGTACTCCTGTTGATTTAATCTTATCTTGGTCAACGGCATCCATGTTTTTGACTTCAATTCTTAAGCGTGTTACACAATTATCAATAGACGTCACATTAGCGTCCCCGCCTAGACCATCATAAATTTTGGCCGCCATGACAGCGAATTTATTTCCTTCTGGTGAATGGCTACCATCTACTTCAATATCCTCATCTGTATCTGCTTCCCTGCCAGGAGTCGCTAAGTTGAACTTCGTAATCAAGAAACGGAATAATACATAATAAATAACGGCAAAGATTAGACCTTGAAGTAGTAACATATATGGCTGATTAGCCAATGGTAGTCTTGAACTTAAAACGAAGTCGACTAGTCCCGCACTAAAACCAAATCCTGCTGTCCAATGGAAAAATGCTGCAATGGCTAATGAAATACCTGTTAAGGCTGCATGAACTACATAAAGAGCCGGAGCTAAAAACATAAATGAAAATTCAAGTGGTTCTGTAACCCCTGTAAAGAATGAAGCAAATCCTGCTGCTAACATTAACGATGCCGCTTGTTTTTTTCTTTTCGTTTTTGCAGTATGATACATGGCTAAAGCAGCGGCCGGTAAACCGAACATCATGATTGGGAAGAACCCTGCTTGATACATCCCTGTAGTTCCCTTTGTTCCCGTTCCAGCCCAGAAATTTCCGATATCATTAATTCCAGCTACATCAAACCAAAACACGGAGTTTAATGCATGATGCAGTCCTGTTGGAATTAAAAGTCTATTGAAGAATCCATATAATCCTGCACCCACAAAATCTAACTTACTAATCGCTGTACCGAAAGATACCAATCCTGTAAAGATGACTGGCCATGCAAAGAATAATATCACGGAAACCAGCAACATTGAAACCGCTGTCATGATTGGTACTAAACGTTTTCCACTAAAGAAGGATAAGGCAGCTGGCAATTGTACATGACTAAACCGATTGTACATGATCGAAGCTACGATTCCCGAGAGAATCCCAACAAATTGATTTTCTATTTTTTCAAAGGCTGGGTTTACATTATCTGCATCAATGCCTTGTAGCATAGCCACTGAATCTATCGAAAGCAAAGTTGTAACAACTAGGTAGGCGACTAACCCACTCAATGCAGCTGATCCGTCTTTGTGTTTAGACATACCTAGAGCTACTCCGACTGCAAATAAGATTGACATGTTATCAATAATGGAAGATCCAGCTTTAATGAAGAACGCAGCTATCGGATTATCAGCTCCCCAACCGGAAGGATCGATCCAATAACCGATTCCCATCAAAATGGCTGCAGCTGGTAATACTGCTACTGGTAACATCAATGAGCGACCAATTTTCTGTAGATATTTCATCATTTTAAATACCCCCTATCAATTTTTTAAATTGAATAATATGATGCTATCATTCTTTATATTTTCTCTGTTATACTCCAACGCTGCTTTAATCTCTCTATATGGAGAGTGATGTAGCCAAGTTCACATTCCGGAAGTTCCATTTCATAAGTGTTCATTAATACTTGAAATACTTCCTTAGAGCATTGATAGGAAATCGGAAACTTCTTTTTTATCATCTCTAGCATTTCCTCATCCATGGTATGAAGTTCAAAATGCTTTACTCTAGAGATGGAATGACGAAGATGTGTTATTAATCGTTGGTAAGAAATATCATCATGATGTATCGTAATATCCAAGTATTCAGTGATTGTTTGGATAAGATCACTGATAATAGCTGTCTGTCTTACGGTTTCCTTCATATCTCCATTTTGTGGTTTAGCTGTATGGATATGAAGGGCAATATAGCCAGCTTCATCTATGGGCATTTCAATGTGAAACCTCTTTGCAATGTGCTGAATTGCCCACATACCAATTTCAAATTCAGTTTTGTAGAGTACTTTAATTTCTTGAAGGAGCTTGTTCTGTAAATGAATTCCTTCCTGTTCTCTTTCAATCGCAAAGGACAAATGGTCTGTTAAAACAATATGGATATGGTCACTTAATTTCACACCTAACTTTTCTTCTGCATAGGAAATGATTTCTTCCGATATTTCGAAATGTTTTTCAGGGATTCTCATTATAAGCTGCTGGAACTTATCCGTTTCCTCTATAACAAAAAGCTTTTCAACTTCTTGTGTTTTGACAAGATCATTTCTTCGCTTGTTAAAGGCGATGCCTGAACCGATGGCTATTTTCTCGGTTTGCCCGTCTTCAACCACTACCGCGTTATTATTCAAGATTTTTTTAATTTTCATTGGAACATTCCTCCCCAAACATGTGGCATAGGAAACGTTTACGTATTCGTCACCTTAATAACGACCGTTTCACCCATTCTTGCAACTTTATCCAAAGACATTTCATATTTATGTGTATTCGTTTGACTGTTTGTAATAACCATAATCAACATGTCGCTTTTTGCATGTTCCTTAATATGCTGTAAATGATAGGTCAGTAATAACTGCCCGACAGTTATGGAATCTCCAACGTTTACCTTTACATCAAATCCCTCGCCTTTTAGAGCAACTGTTTCAAGACCAACATGAATCAATAGTTCCGTTCCATCATCAGCTAATACGCCAATTGCATGCTTTGTAGGAGCAATTTGTATAACTTTTCCAGACACTGGTGATGACACATTTCCATCAATCGGAACAATAGCTATTCCTTCCCCCATCATTTTTTGACTGAAAACTGGATCGGGTACTTCTTCTATGGAAAGAATCTCTCCATTTATGGGTGCATAAATAAGCTGCGGTGTTTTTGGGGTTTTCTTAAATAATTTTGAAAACATTTTAGATTCTCCTTGTACCTATTTTTAGATGATTTTCTAACATTTTACTTTAAGTGAACACAAAAAAAGGCACGGAAGTAACCAATTAAAAGAATCGAAATTCTCTCAACCGTACCACCCTGCCTGAACGAAACAGTAACATGTGATCAATATGGAATATTACTTATAAAATACCATTAGTTGTGAAAAAACACAATATGTTAGGAATGCTATTTTTGAAGATTCGAAATAGTTTACGACTGCGGTCATTTAGAACACTATGAATACCCAAATAGCGCTTCCTAGGGAATTACAACTGGAGATTAAAATATCCTAACTGATTTAACTATACTAGCTCCAAATTGAATAGTTCAAGAGAGAGGTTAATTTGGATCTGTAAATATAAGGAGATTGATTCACTACTTTTCTACCAATATTAATTAGATAAGGAAATAGTGGTTTACAAGTATATATTTTGAATAGTATGATAATTCCAATAAATTGAAAAGGAGGTAATCGATTATGAAGAAGCACGACTCACTTATCGACGGAACTCTACCATCATTTAACAACTGCGGTTGTCAAAAGCCAACTGCACCAACGGGTAAATAACTTTGTAACTAACAAAGGATGATGGGCCTGTCGAAGGCCCGTCATCCCAATTTATTTGAAGGGGTTGGTGAAAATGTATATAGTTTTACATGATGATGTCATTTTAAGAAATGAACATGGTTATTTGGAATCTAATGCACGTTTTTTTTACACCGCTCGAACTAGGCATACAGAATTTATTTCAGCAGCTACCTTTGAACTACTCACCTATCTCACAACCTCTCGAACGATAGATGATGCCTGGAATTATTACCATGAGAAAGCAGTAGCATTGAATGAGTTGCCTGATCGTGTGGAATTTGACGAATTTATAAAGGAATTGATAGATGGGGGGACCCTTTTTTTAACAGATCAATATATTTCCTCTGAACGGCCTCTTAAACATCTCAGTATTTCACCTCCGAAAACTTCCAAATATATACCAATGACATTTCCAACAAAAGTTAACGTTACGAGTACAATGAGATGCAATTTGATGTGTACTCATTGTTTACGAGAATCTTCCCCTTTTTTTGATACCAGTGATAATTTAAATACAGAAGAAGTGAAAAAACTATTTACAGACCTAGATAATTTGGGAATCATTGAATTGGCCTTTTCTGGAGGGGAAACTACTACCAGAAGGGATATATGTGAGTTAATTGATCACGCTGGCACGTTACGATGTTTTTTTGAGTTTTTCACAAATGGTCACCGAGTCACTCAAAAAGTTTATGATTCATTACTTAGATTAAAAGATAGAAAGGGAAGAGGGTTACAAATCCATCTCTCTTTAGATGGGGATGAAGTCTATCACGATAAAATACGTGGAAACGGTCAATTTCACAAAGTCATTAATACCTTAAAAAGATTCTCAAATGATAGTTTCTATGTGATTGTAGAGTCGGTTTTAGTTCCTGAAAGTGTTGAAAACGGAGTTGTTAGAAAAGTGATTGAAACATGTGCGGCCAATGGTGCTAATGGAATTAGTTTTCACCCCGCTTCTGTTTCAGGTCGAGCTGGTGGAAATCCAGAAAATTTTCTATTTACCCTTGCGCAACTCGAGTATTTTGAAGAAGAAGTGTTAAAAGTGGCACAAGAATTTCCAAATATAAAAATCGAATTTCAAGCGTATTATTATCCAGGTAAAAAGAACACAGATAATCTTTTCAGTTTACCTGCTAACGTAGGCCCTCAAGGTATGTTTTTACTAGCAATTGGTGCAGACGGAAGCGTTTATCCTTGTACGGAATCTATTGGTGATCGATCTCAAATTATAGGGAATGTAAAGGAGACAGATTTAATTTCCATATGGAATAGTACAAAGTGGGATTTTTATAGAGGTGGATGGGAGATAGAGGAATTAAAAGCATGCCAGGGCTGTATTTTTAATGGTAATTGTAGGATGCAAACTTGCAGATGTTATGCAAAGAGAACTTTATTCGATGCTTACGGTGCTATGCCAGAATGCTATAAGGTAGGTGAAGAAATATGGGAAAAATCAAAAATTTAGGTTTTCAAGACTTAGCGGAAAATATAGATGAGTTATTAACACTGAATAAAGAGGATCTTTTAGAATTTTGCTCCCGGCCGGAGGAGTGGAGTACTCCTAACTTGTTATCCTCTTTTGTTTCACAAGATGAAAGAAGAATTTATAACTTTAAGAAATTCCTTGCGGAAAGGCCCATGCATTGGGCAAATTTATTAAGCCTGTTGAGATCAAATGGTCTAGACGCCTCCTTTTTAACAATACCAGATGAATTAGAAGATGCTCTAAAAGCTCCGTGTATTTTAGCCATTCCGCATTTCGGAGTACATATGTTGGTTCCTACAATATTAAGTCAATTAATTGGTGATAGCTCATATATTTTAGCCACTGGAGGATCTGAAGGGCATGAGGTTGGAAAAAGCATAAAAAAAATTTTACCGAATGATAAGGTGAATTTCTTGCCTGTTCCTGATATATGGATCCTTCGTAAATTAGTAAGAGGATTTAAAATCGGCAATTACCCTTTAATTTATCCGGAAATCAGTTCTTCGAATGATAAGGAATTATATAAATTGGAGTTATTAGGGGAAAAGGTTCATGTACCCCTGGGAGTTGAACATTTGAGTAGACTATGCAATGCGAATGTTCTGCCAGTTGCCATTCAATGCAATTCAAACAAATATGAATTAGTAATGGGACCTTTATTAACCTATTCCAATAAGGGCAGTATAATTGAACCTTTATTTAAATGGATAGAAGAGTTAGTTTATAATGACCCTACACAATGGTTCGGTTGGAAACTTATAGAAGATATGTTGGTCAAAGAAGAACATACTGTTACCAATCATTAACTTGAAAATCCAGATGATCCTATGACAAATCATAAGGAGAAGAAGAGTGAAGCGAAACATACACCTCATTATTGTGGCTCTTGGCATACAATCTTTACAATCCAGTATTGTCTTCCTCACGTTAGCTTGGTTCTTTATTAACATCACTCATTCGCCCTTGGTGTTTAGTTCATTAATGGCATTTCGTTATATACCCGGGATATTATTGGCAGCGGTAAGCGGCATACTCATTGATCGGTTCAATAAAATATCCTTAGGGTTATGGGCTAGCGTTTGGCATTTATTCACGTTATGTGCATTATTCGCGATTGGACTAATGGAAGTAGTACCAAGTGGCTTCGGTTACTGGATTTATTGCCTGGTTCTTCTTTTCATGGGTGTGGCCTCCGCCATATTAACACCGCTTGAAAGAACGTTAATCCCATTGTTAACTCCGCCAGAAGAATTAAAATCGGTCAATAGTGTCATAACGGCCATCACCCAAATCGCAAACTTATTAGGTACGGCAATTGCTGGTGGTCTTTTGGTAATAGGGGGATTTACGGTGGCGATGCTAACGTCGATCATCCTGATTCTTCTATCTGTGGTTTGCTATCTGATTCTTAGGTACAGGGCGGTACTGAAAGATGCCAATAATCAAGATACCAATCGTATACAAACACCAATTAAGGTAACATTCTCGATTTTAAAAAGACAGAAGTGGATCTTTTCGGCTATCACGGCAGCGGTGTTTACGAATATGGCATTCGTTATGATCATGGATGTCTTACTCCCCACTTTATACTCGGAAATTAAGGTGAATGGTTCAGCGGCTTTGGGAATCTGCTTTACAGCCATTGGGATCGGGACTCTCCTGGGAGCAACTATTACGTATAAAATCAAACGAATGAATTTTGAAATGTCGATCGTATTGTATGTTTTATCTGGAGTCGTGGGCACGATTGCCGGTTTTGTAGTGGATTCCACTATCATGAGTATTGTGTTGTTTGGAGTATTCGGACTTTTAGCGGCTCCCGTCACAATAATCTTCCAAACTGAATTGCAGCAGGCTATTCCCCAAAACATCATGGGCAGTGCCATGGGTTTTCTGACAGCTGGAGCGACATTGGCACAACCCATAGGGGTTTTCATTGCTGGTGTATTTCTCTTAAAACTCAATGGAAGTTATGTTCTTGCTATTTCTTGCTCTGTATCGATCATAGCTGTTGTGATGGGCTGGTATCGAATCAACAAGCAAAAGAAATTAATAAGCCAAGAAGTCATGATGACAAAACAAACATTAGGGTAGTGAAACGGAGCAATGAGGGAACTCCTCATTGCTTTTTACTATGTGTCGATTCGTGGTAGTTCAGTAGATGGCTAAGAAGATTGGCCAAGAAGGCTACTAAAATATTTACTAATCATACTGACAAACAGAATTCCTTTTATTAACTAATAAAGAAATTAGTCCAAATATATATGGTAAAATTAGTTAGGTTCATTTATATAGAGGTAGGAGGATATGGAAAATGAGTAATTGGTTATACATTCTGTATGCTGGAATTTTAGGCATAGTATCTTGGTTTACAGGGGAAATAGTAACCTTTGTGATGTTGGGGATTATTCTTATTGCTTTGAATAATATAAACACAACACTTAAAAAGATTCATCTTCAAAATGATGAAAGAAACCATAAGGAAATAAGTTGATGTAGAACTCTAACGGGTGGATTTATTATGAAGAATCTAAATTTTACGTTCATCTTTTAGGAGGTCAGGCTTTTGCTTACTTTCAAAAAAATCTCCGTAGGCCTTCTGTTTATAGGGAGTCTTGCTGCATGTGATAACGAACAAGACATGAAAAATGAAAAGCTGGATGTAGAGCAGAAAATAGAGGTACAAGATTCTACACAAAAAGAGGATATACCCTCGTACGAAGCGCCCAAGTTTCAGATATATGGCGGCTGGATGAACGGTGAATCTTATATACTGATCAAGAGTGATGGTTACGATGGGAAGAATAGATCCAAATACATAGTAGAAAAATTCACTAAAACGGGGAAAGATAAGACGATAAAGCATTTCCAGTTAGCAAAATCTACTGGATCAAAACTGACCGGCATACTATTTAACAAGAAATCAAACAAGACATCTTTTCTGACACTAGAATTGAATAAAGATCATACCGAAATAACGGTCACGTTGCCGAATGAAAAACCCGATACCTATAAAAATGCAGATATAGAGCCGGAAGAATTTAATTCAGAGTATGAGTGGGAAGATTGATACCATAAAGGGAGTTGCTTTCGCAGCTCTTTTTTCTTATGAGCTAATGGGGCAGGATAGCTCAATAACGATGATGAATATACTATATAAATTTTTCTTAGGGAGTGAAGTAAGTGGGGATCAGAAGAGCAAATATAAAAGATTGGAAGGCAATATCGGATTTACTAGGCCAGTTGGATTATTTAGATACCGAGACCTTCATTAAAGATAAAATAGAAAGACTCATCACACATCCTGATGAGGAATTACTGGTTTATGAGGATAATGAAAGAGTCATTGCTTTTATTTCCATGCATTATATACCCCAAATAGCGTTAATAGGGGATTTTGCTAGAATCAGTTATTTTGCAGTAGATTCAACAAATAGGGGTAAGGGAATTGGACAAGAGATTGAAGAGTTTTGTACTGAGTTAGCTAAGAAGCGAAACTGTGACAGACTTGAGGTTCATTGTCATTCAAGAAGAATCGATGCACATCGATTTTATTCCCGCCAAGGCTATTCTGAATCACCAAAATACTTTATTAAGATGATAAAGTAATTCTTTTTTTTCTTCAAACTTCTAAGGGGGCTTTACTCCAAAATAGAGAGTTGCTTTCGCATCTCTTTTTTCTTGTAGAACCTAGATTTTTCAACTTCTAAACAAGACATTTTCATGTTATATTCATACATATTTCCACTATAGAAATGCAAACACCCCTCTCTTCCTTATTAGATTTCTTAGTATTTGACATTGATATAAATCCAAAGTGAAATGAAGTAGATCTAACCGGTTGCAAAGGAGTGAAACGCATGTAAATACCTCTTTATTCTCTTAGAAAAATGAATAAAGAGGGGTTGTTTGCATTGAAGAATAAATCATTTACTGTGTTGGTGGCAGGACAATCGTTAGCGAATGCTGGGGATGTTTTTTATATTGTTGCGCTGATAACAAGTGTTTACGCTGTCACCCATTCGTTATTTTATGTTTCGTTGGTTCCTGTCATAAATATGCTTGGTGGGTTTGTAGGAGGTTTATTCGCACCACTGCTCATCGATCGATACCCGTTGAAAAAGATTTTATTTCATTCCCAGTTCGTTAAAACATGTTTCTTACTTGTGCTAACCCTATATGTATCATCGCTTTTCTCGAAAGACTCAATGGAAGCGGTATATATCCTTATTTTCTTCATCATGTTTTTGGATGGGTTCGCTAATCCAGCGAGTAGTGCCTTGATCCCTCAGCTTGTTCCGGAAGAGTCCTTATTAAAAGCAAATAGCCTAATGTCTTCTATCCAGACATTCATTCAGATGGGAGGATGGGCTGCAGGTGGCATTTTGGCGGCACTTTTGCAGGCTCACGGGCTGTTATTGTTAACGTGCTGTTTGTATGGGCTATCCACTTGCTTGCTGGCATTCGTAAGAGTCAAGGAACAACAACAATCTGAACGTGAAGGGAAGGAAAGCAAAAGGGATTCCCTGTTTGAAGGGTGGAGGTTGATCGCAGGAGATAAGAGGCTGCGTGCTCTACACTTCACTCTGTTTTTTGGTTCGATCGCTAGCCCGGTCTGGGTATCCTCGATCCTTTATCCGTTTATAGATAAACGCCTGGGAGTAGGAACGGAGTGGTGGGGCTATATCAACGCCTCTTTATTATTAGGATTATTTCTGGCGGGCATACTTGCATATAGACGGTCCGCCTTCATTCATAAGAATATCCAGAAGGTGCTGTTGGGTGGAGGGTTCATGGTCTTTCTGCTGACCCTTTTATTTGGAGTGAATGTGAATCCCTTCCTTGCCCTTTTGTTCATTGGTTCTTATGGTCTATTCGAAGAACTACGGATGATTTCCATTCATACGATCATCCAAAGTGTAGTCAAGGAAAGGCTTTTGGCTAAGGTATATGCCGTCCAAAGTTCTCTCATCATGCTAACTTTTGCGATATCCACTCTCGTGATGGGCATGCTGGGCCAGCGATACAGCATCGTCGTTGTATTTATGGTCGCTTCGGTTTGCTTAGGTCTTTCGTTCATTTATCTTTTGACCTGTAGAAAGCAAGTAACGCTCCCTATCGATGGACCTAGCTTTGAAGAATAATGATGCTTGATTGATGAAAAGCCAACTTAGTTCCGTTGGCTTTTTTTCGTAAAATGTCATCCAACTTTACATAGGGTGGAGGGGTATGATATGGTTTTGATATAGGGTATAGGGGTATATGAGTGAGGGGGCGACAAATGGAATTCGACCTAAATAAAGAAACAGCAGATCAAGATACTTGTTGTTCAAGTACAAATGAACGGAAAAGCCATCATACCGAGGCAACAAAGAAAAATCTTGTTACAAGACTGAATCGGGTGGAAGGCCAAATTCGCGGCATAAAAGGGTTAATCGAAAAAGACACATACTGTGACGACGTGATTACTCAGATAGCTGCTGCGCAATCCGCCTTAAATGGTGTGGCCAAGCTGCTTCTTGAAACGCATATGAAAGAATGTGTGGTAGATCGTATTCAAGAAGGGGACTTGGAAGTACTCGATGAAGTCCTTGTGACGATCCAAAGACTAATGAAAAAATAAGGAGTAGATACTATGGAAAATGTAACATTACAAGTAAGCGGGATGTCTTGCGGACATTGTGTAAAAGCAGTAGAAGGTAGTGTAGGCAAATTAGAAGGTGTCGATCAAGTAAAAGTTCAGCTAGAAGCTGGTCAAGTTACTGTTTCGTATGATAAGGAAAAGGTAACCCTAGATACCATCAAAGAAACCATTGATGATCAAGGCTACGAAGTAGAATGAATTTTGGGTACCATAATGAAAAGATGAAGAGTGCCGCCCTGGTACTCTAATTCTTTCGAAAGAATATACCCCTATTGGGTATAGTGGAGGTGAATGAGATGGCAACCGCATCTAAGGATAAAGCAGCAGCGAAAGAATCAAATCTTCAAATTTCAGGGATGACGTGTGCAGCGTGTGCGAACCGCATTGAAAAAGGGTTGAATAAAATGGACGGGGTCGAGAAAGCCTCCGTCAATTTAGCACTTGAAAAGTCCACGATTACATACGATCCTTCCAAACTGAGTGAAGAAGATTTTGAAAAGAAAATTGAAGCGCTTGGGTATGGTGTCGTGAAGCAAAAAAAGGAATTCGCCATCACGGGCATGACGTGTGCAGCGTGTGCGACGCGGATTGAAAAGGGCCTAAATAAAATGGATGGTGTATCATTTGCCAACGTCAACTTAGCGCTTGAAAAAACGACGGTAGAATTCAATCCATCTGAAGTTACGATTGCGGACATCATTGCAAAGGTAGAAAAGCTTGGGTATGGTGCCCATCAAAAGCAAGACGGAAAAGAACAAGTGGATTACCGTGAAAAGGCCATTAAAGAGCAGAAACTGAAATTCATCATTTCTGCCATTCTTTCCTTGCCTTTACTATGGACAATGTTTGGTCACTTTTCTTTTACATCCTTTCTATATGTACCGGATTTTTTAATGAATCCCTGGGTTCAAATGATCTTTGCAACGCCTGTCCAATTTATCATCGGTAAACAGTTTTATGTAGGTGCTTATAAATCACTTCGTAACGGTAGTGCCAATATGGATGTACTCGTGGTGATGGGGACTTCAGCGGCTTATTTTTACAGTGTATACCAAGCCCTTGTTACAATGGGCGCGCATCATGGTCCGCATCTATATTTTGAAACAAGTGCCGTGTTAATTACCCTTATCCTTTTAGGTAAATTATTCGAGGCAAAAGCAAAAGGTCGGTCATCCGAAGCCATCAAGAAATTAATGGGGCTTCAAGCGAAAACAGCCATGGTCATTCGAGAAGGTGTGGAAAAAGAAATCCCGCTAGAAGAAGTGATGATGGGTGATACCATCCTGGTGAAGCCGGGTGAAAAGATCCCGGTTGATGGAGAGGTAATGGAAGGAACGACGGCTGTCGATGAATCCATGCTGACGGGTGAAAGCCTGCCGGTGGATAAGGCTAGTGGTGATCTGCTATATGGCTCCACCCTCAACAAAAATGGCTTCATTAAAATGAAAACGACAAAAGTTGGCCGGGATACGGCATTAGCCCAAATCATTAAGGTAGTAGAAGATGCGCAAGGTACAAAAGCGCCAATCCAACGATTAGCAGATAAGATTTCAGGTGTGTTCGTACCGATTGTCATCGGGATTGCCATTCTTACGTTCTTAGCCTGGTTGATCCTGGTGAATCCGGGTAATTTCACGGCTGCACTTGAAGTGTTGATTGCCGTCCTTGTGATTGCCTGTCCATGTGCACTAGGATTAGCCACGCCAACTTCCATCATGGCAGGTTCAGGTCGTGCCGCTGAATTCGGCATTTTATTCAAAGGTGGCGAGCATTTAGAACAAACACAAGGCATCGATACGGTGGTTGTGGATAAAACAGGGACCGTCACACATGGTAAACCTGTATTAACGGATGTTCATGCGGCAACGGGTCAGGATGAGAAGAAGTTCCTATCATTGATTGGGGCTGCCGAAAAGCAATCCGAACATCCCTTGGCAGAAGCAATCGTGCAAGGCATTCAGGATAAAGGCATCGAACTCGGCGATGTCCAGTTCTTTGAAGCGATACCGGGTCATGGGGTACAGGCAACGGTTTCAGGCCAAGGTGTCCTCGTTGGTACGCGGAAACTAATGAAACAATACGGTATCGATATTCAACCAATCCTTCCAACGATGGAGAAACTGGAGGCTGATGGAAAAACAGCGATGTTAGCGGCCATCAATGGACAGTATGCAGGCCTGGTAGCCGTGGCCGATACCATTAAAGAAACTTCCAAAGAAGCTATATCACGCTTACAAGGCATGGGTATCACAGTCATGATGATGACAGGCGATAACGAGCGCACCGCACAGGCGATTGGTAAAGAGGTAGGCGTTGACGCCGTCATTGCCGAAGTGCTCCCTGAAGGGAAAGCGGAAGAAGTGAAGAAGTTGCAGCAACAAGGGAAGAAGGTTGCCATGGTCGGGGATGGTATCAATGACGCACCCGCCCTTGCCATAGCGGATATTGGCATGGCAATAGGAACCGGTACGGATGTTGCCATGGAAGCCGCCGACATTACATTAATTCGGGGGGACTTGAACAGTATAGCGGATGCCATACTCATGAGTCGCAAAACGATGCGCAATATTAAACAGAATCTGTTCTGGGCATTCGCCTACAACGTGATTGGGATTCCGATTGCAGCATTGGGGCTTCTAGCACCGTGGGTCGCTGGCGCTGCTATGGCGTTCAGTTCCGTATCGGTTGTCTTGAACGCATTACGTCTCCAAAGGGTCAAACTAGAAAAGTAAGCTAATTAAATGACGAAAGTAAAAAAGAGCCTTGCTACCATAACGTGTAGCAAGGCTCTTGATTGTGTGAGAATTTAGTTAACTAGTAAACTCCTTGACGATGACAATTCCATCCACTATAATCAAATCTTGTGAAAAAAACAGGAAAAGGGTGGGGACACATGAAAAGAATTCTAACGGCAGCTTTAGCATCCTCCATGCTATTATTATCGGCGTGCTCAGAAGACACGGATTCAAAGGAAACAGAAGTTACGAAGGAAGTAGATACAAAAGTGTCAGCTGAAACGGATGCTACAGCGACCATCAAAGGGAAAGACTACGATGAAACGGGTGGAGCGGATGCCTATGCTTCTAAGGGAGACCATGCGGATTCTCGTTACTATAAAGCACCTGACTTCTATAATATGAAGTCAGATGATCGGTTAATTCTGATTGAAAACTATCAAACAATGCAACAAACGACGGAATGGTCTTGTGGACCTGCCACGGCTTTAATGGTCGCGAATCATTTTGGGTACACGGATCTAACAGAGATGGATATCGCGAAGCAAATGAAGTCGATGACGGACTTAGATGTTAAAGATGCGTTGCCAGGAACCGCGAATAATTTCCCGGAATATGGTTCGAATGTTTCCCAACTCTATGATTTCTTCAAGGACTTAGAAGGCTTTGAAGTTGTCGAATCAAGCTATCGCGAGGAATACAATGACGCAGACTTAATTCAAGCTAGTAAAGAAGTCACTGAGAATAATGTTGGCAACCTGCCAGCAACCTTCACGTGGAACAGCCTGTATGCTTCCGAAAACAGTGAAACGACAGAAGCGTTTGTAGAAGATGCGAAAGATAGCTATTTCGTGAAATGGCTGACGAATCATTTGAAGAACGATCGTCCAATCATGGTGGAATGGGGCGACTGGGATGGCCATTGGCAATCGATTATCGGATATGACAATAACGGCACACCGGGCATTGGCGATGATACACTGATCTTCGCTGACCCGTATGATACATCTGATCACGCGCAAGATGGCTATTACTTCTATCCATTAGAGCGTTGGTTTGGCCAATGGAATGACCGCAACATCGCACCAAAACCATTCCAATTACAACCTTATCTTGTCGTAGACAAGAAATAAGCAGATACGACCCAAGCGGCAAGATCCAGTTCAATGGATGTTGCCGCTTTTTTATTTATTCTATTTGTGAGTTTCCATTAGTCTTAGTGAAAGAAACGATTCATTGTTCTATTTTGGTAACTTCCCTACAAATGTCCATACTATTGTAGTATAATTATTTAGCGTAAAAATAAAATAAGCAATAAAAGGGGATCAAATGTATCAAAAGCTAGTAGACTTTCTTGAAAAATTGCCGAAAAACTTGCAAATTATTTCTGAAAAGATTGAAAGACTATCAAAGATTATTGACGAAGTCGGGATAAAGCTCATTACCTTTTCCTGTGGAATTTTAGGTATAATTATAACATTTCGTTGGTTATTCTAACTCCATCCTATCTTTTGGATACATATACAGCATGCTAAATACATAGAAAATGAGTTGAATGAGTTGGGAAAAAGTAAAAAAAAAGATTTTAGCATTATAAAGCTTATAAGTAGTATCATTTGGTCAATTTTTTGTATCATTGGTGCGATATTTATAGTGATTTTTTTTGTTAAAGAAATTTTCAATGCGGTTTTGTAGATCCACAGGCTGTCGACATAGGCAGCTTTTTTTGTACCAAGTTTAGCAGCAATTTAATGTTTCTAACTAGTAGATAGGATTCAAGGGTGAAGAAACCGTAAATTTTTATGGTTTCTTTTTTATATGTATGGAAGGTTGGATGAACGTCTTTGTATATGGTTTAGTTATCATGTATGGAATAGATAAATTTATTTAACCATCTAGATATTATAAAATAAGGGGTCACATCGCTACGGCAGTCCTTTTTCTTATAACTGGGTAGGCTACTTTCACAAGAATAAAAATAAAGAAAATCATTTGTTTTATTAATAAAAAACAAGTGATCTTCTTCATAGTACAAGTTAAAAACTTTTTTATTAGACGAGTTTTAGACCTATTGCAGCACCTAAACCATGCCTATAAACAATTTGACTGCTATCATTGCATTTACTGTATGACTATCAATAGGCTATTTTTGCCTCTTCTCTCGAGCGTTTATTCCCTTTATAGATAAAATAAAGGGAAATGACCATAAATAGTAATGCGAAGACACGTTTCATATCTAATTCTATGACTAAGCTATTGAACCATCCAAAATGATCAATGATTACGCCAATTACAAGTTGACCGGTTATTCCGGCAATATTGGTTGCGATAACCCCAATTCTAGGAACGGCCATGACAGTCAGAAGTAAATACATGGTGCCTAAAAATGCTGCACTCAACTGCCATTTCGGTGCTTCTAGAAGGCCAAGCACATTTCCCCTCCCAAAAAACATGATGAAAATCGTAAGAAACATGGTTCCAGTGAGAAAGGTCAAAAATGTTGTTTCAATGGTTCCAGCTTTTCGACTAAATGTGCCATTTATAGATGATTGAGCGCTTAATGTGATGCCGCCTAAAAATGTAAATAAAATCATGAATAACCCCATAATTGTATACCTCCTAGTTGATTAATATAAGTGCAATAATCATTGAAATAACTGCCAGAATCTTTTCTTTATTAATTCTAGTTTTTGTACTGCCTAGCCACCCAAAATGTTCAATGACCATACTCATGACTAATTGTCCGATGATGACAGCTACCATTGTAATGCCAACACCGACGTATGGGACACTTATAACAATGGAGGTTAAATAAACAACACCCAGGACACCACCAAGTAATGACCATTTAGGTGCTTCAAATGTATAGGAAATCCGTCCTTTTCCAAAAAATAGCCACAATAGCCCCATGATAATGGAGCCCATAAAGAAGTTATAAAAGCTTGTTTCTATTTGTCCAATTGATTTTCCCAATTCAGCATAGATAGCCCCTTCAAAGCTAAGTGCTGCTCCAGCCAACAGAGCTAGTATATAAGATATAAAGCGCATTTAGAGTTTCTCCTTTTTAATATATTTGTATATCTAGAAAACTAGATATAAATAGGTGGAAAACAGAAATCAAGATGAATTAGATCTCCGTTCTAAAATAATTGGCTAATTGTTGAATAAATTCTTCATTGCGCCTATAGTATGTCCATTGTCCATGACGAATCGATTCAAGTAGCCCAGCTTTTTGCATCATGTTTAAGTAGCTAGAAACCGTAGATTGAGAAACTTTGGCTTTTTCTTGAATATCCCCAACACATACTCCACCTTTATAACTTACCCCCTTTGGTAGGTGAGCGCCTTGTTTGGGGAAGTGCTTCTCTGGTTCCTTTAACCACTTAAGGATGTGAAGCCTTGTTTCGTTAGATAACGCCTTGAATACATCAATAGGATTCATGACGTAATTATATATCTAGATTTCTCGATATGTCAACTTGAGGAAATAAAGAGAGTACAGGTAATGAAGCGTACCTTCATTAACGAACAAGTGATATAGCGAAAATAGGAAACGAGCCTCATCCCTAAGGATCGAGGTTTTATTTTTGTTCATGAAATAGGGGCGAGATATGGTACACTGATTCAAAAACCAAGGTGCACATCATTTGTACAATATACTTTTGTGCAGGCAAGTGGACAATAATCGGACTGAGAAACCATATATATCAAATGAAAAGTAAGGTATCTTGGAAATAGGGAGAGGGAGAACCGATGTTTTTAGATGAACGCAGCGCAAATCTAATAAAAATATTACAGCATTCACCCATTTCAAAGATGAAAGATATTGAAGAACAAACCGGTCTGACGAGAAGACAAATTCAATATGCTTTTGGTAAAGTGAATGATTGGCTTCACTATCACGGGTATCCAGCCATTCTCTATCAAAAAGAATTAGGGTATTCCCTTCCTGACAAAGTTCAAGAGGAAGAATTGAACGTAAAACTAACCAAACGTAATTATGTATTTTCTGAGACAGATAGGGAGAAATTGTTCTATCTCATGATTTTACTTAGTCCTGAAGCGTTATCTGTCTATCATTTTCAATCAATCACGGGGCTATCACGCAATACCGTATTAAAGGACCTGAAGCAGCTCAAGGAGAAAGCGCATGAAGTTAACCTTAAGATTCAGTACTCCAAGCAAGAGGGTTACGTGATTAAGGGAGAAAGCAGAGTCAAGCGCTACATGATTGAACAACTGGTACATGATGTCCTTAATCGCCCGGATAATAATCTGATTATTGAGTGTATTTGGGGAGATCAACAACCAAACATTCAATCCATCCGGCATCAGCTGGAGCAGATTGAACGTGAATTGGGAATCACCTTTACGGATGAGCGGCTGCATGAATTGACCTATTTATTTCTATGTACAGATCAGCTCATTGGAAAAGGGGAAGAATTGCAAGTCAATCAGAGTTGGTTACCTTTTGTGACAACAGATGAATTTAAAGCGGTTGAGCAAATGACGAAAACCGATGCGTTCCAATCGGTTTGGAGTGAAACGGAAAATTTATATGTAACCCTCCATCTGCTAAGCATGAATCGGACAAAGGATATATCCCCGCTCAAGGAGGATGAAGTGATCGAAACGCTTTTGCAGGAGATTGTAAAAGAGTTCGAAAAATTGGCCTTTGTTCATTTACATGATAAAGACCAGCTATGCCAGCAATTGTACGTTCATTTTAAACCGGCCTATCATCGTCTAAGATACGGGCTTTCATCCATGAATCCGATGACGGAAAAGGTACAAAAGGTCTATCCTGAACTGCATCACCTTACCACTAAATCTTTATGGGTACTAGAGAAAGAGATTGGGCGCCCAGTACCTGAAGAGGAAGTGGCATACTTTACGATTTATTTTGGAGGCTGGTTGCGAAGACAAGGGACTACTTTGGATGACCGCAAAAGAGCCATCGTTGTTTGTCCGAATGGGATTGGTATCAGCAATATTCTCATCTACACATTGAAGGAATTATTTCCGGATATATTGTTTTTGGATGTATTATCTGTCCGGAATGCGTCCGAGTATCCATTAGCGTACGATCTCGTTTTTTCAACGGTACATATGAGAACCAAAGTTCCGTTATTTGTGGTCCCGCCCATTTTGGAAAGGCAGGACAAACATAAGCTGCGCCTGCAAGTCATGCAGGAATTGTATGGGTATACGACACAAAATGTTGATGGTTCCGCTCTGTTAAAAGTCATTTCAAAATATGCAACCATCCATGAACCTGATCAACTTGAAAAGGCCCTTGAATCCCTGATGTACATAGATACCCCCAAGGTAAATAAATATTCCTTAAAGGAGGCGGAGAAACCAGTGTTAGATGAACTACTCAACCTACAAACGATTCAAATCCTGCCGCGTGTTACAGAGTGGAGAGAAGCGATTCGAGTTGCAGCCCAGCCTCTTGTTCATTTAGGAACTGTCGAAGAGAGATATGTGGATGCAATGATTGAAGGAATCGAAACGAATGGTCCCTATGTGGTGATCACGCCTGACGTGGCCATCCCTCATGCACGTCCTGAGCAAGGTGTTCGCTCATTATCTATGAGTCTATTGAAATTGGATGAACCGGTGGAATTTGCACCCGATAAACCCGTTAGGTTGATCATTGTTTTGGCTGCGGTAGATAACGATTCACATTTACGGGCATTAATTCAGCTGACTCAATTACTGAATGAACGAGCTAATATTGAAGCGATTTTAGAGACAACGGATCCATCCATACTTATGGATTACGTACATAAATATTCTAAGGAGGAAACAGAATGAAGAAAATCATGGTAGTTTGCGGGAATGGATTGGGCAGTAGTTTCATTATGGAGATGAATGTGAAAAAGGCTTTAACACAAATGGGGAAAACGGCTGAGGTAGATCATACGGATCTCACATCCGCTAAATCGGTCCAAGCGGATATATTCCTAGGGGCAGCAGATATTGTCGGCCAACTGGATGATGGAACCCGTACGATTGTTACATTAGAAAATATGATGAGCATTCCTGAAATTACATCCAAATTGGAATCACTTGTCTAACTAAAGCTCGGTAAAAGGGGAATAGACTATGTTGGATATCATTATGAACGATATTTTAGGCACACCTTCCATACTCGTGGGGTTATTCGCTCTGATTGGCTTACTGTTACAGAGAAAGTCCAGTGCCGATGTCGTGTCAGGTACGCTGAAAACGGTTATGGGGTTCATTATCATCGGAGCAGGGGCAGCCGTCCTTACAGGTGCCCTTAACATATTTAGTCAAATGTTCGACCAGGCGTTTCATGTAGAAGGTGTCATCCCGAATAACGAAGCCATTGTAGCGGCTGCACAAAGTGATTTTGGAACATCGACGGCCCTGATTATGGTGTTCGGTATGATTGTGAATATTTTATTAGCTCGCTTTACTCCATTAAAATATATCTTTTTAACGGGTCACCATACGCTGTTCATGGCCTGTCTACTAGCTGTCGCTTTGTCGGTTGGCGGAATGAACGGATTCCCGCTTATCCTTACCGGCTCCATTTTATTAGGGCTATGTATGGTCGTGTTTCCTGCCATTCTGCAGCCTTATGTAAGAAAGATTACCGGAAGTGATGATTTTGCGATCGGTCACTTTGGGACGATCGGGTATTTCGTTTCCGCTACGATTGGGAAATGGTTCGGAAACAAGGAAAAGACAACGGAACAAATTAAGGTCCCTAAATCTTTAGGGTTTTTACGAGACACATCGGTTGCTGTATCGCTGACAATGACGATCTTCTTTTTGATTGTCGCCCTGTTTGCAGGACAAGATTATATTGAATCAACGCTTTCCTCTGGTTCCAACTTCCTTGTATTTTCGTTTATACAAGCCATTACATTTGCAGCTGGGGTATATATCATTCTAGCTGGGGTGCGGATGTTGATTGCTGAGATCGTGCCAGCCTTCAAAGGGATTGCAGATAAAATTGCGCCCAATACGAAGCCTGCACTAGATTGCCCTACGATTTTTCCTTTTGCTCCAAACGCAGTGATTATCGGCTTTTTATTTAGTTTTATCGCGGGGATCTTATCGATGTTCCTGCTGCCGGTATTAGGCTTGAAGGTTATTGTTCCGGGACTTGTGCCACATTTCTTCACCGGAGCTGCCGCCGGTGTCTTTGGAAATGCGACGGGTGGTCGTCGCGGGGCTATGCTGGGATCTTTTGCAAATGGACTCATCATTAGTTTCTTACCAGCCATTTTACTGGTATTATTAGGTGACATAGGATTTGAAGGCACGACATTCGGTGACTCAGATTTCGGTGTGGTAGGTCTATTCATACTAAGTATTTTAAAGCTGTTAGGATTTTCCTAATCCGCTAGAAAAATAGATAGAATCGCCAACAGCTACAATCTCACAGATCATGGGCTGTTGGCATTTTTGTTACGAAATTCGTATGGATGGGGTGGAAACATGGGATACAAAGCAATCGTACTCGATATGGATGGCACGACATTGAATGAAGTGAATACGGTGAACGATACGCTGAAAAACTACTTAATCGAACTTAGAAATAGTGGAATGAAAGTATTCATTGCAACAGGAAGAACGGTAAAAGAATTAAGAGATGTCCTGCCAGAGGATTTGATCGTCGACGGGATGGTAACGGCCAATGGTATGTCCGCCTTTATTGGAGAGGAGAAGATTTTTGAACATGCACTGCCTTCCGAACTTGTGGATGACATGATTAATAAAGCGGCAGCGAGAAAGATATTTTACGAAGTCCATCCAAATGATGGCGTCAGAATGGCCTTACAAAAAGATAAAGACTATAAGATCGAACAAATGACGGGGGCAAAACCGGAGACGGTTGATGAAAACGAATGGTTGTCCAGAAAAGTCGCCGTCGAGAGCAAAATCAACTGGGTCGATCAGCTCGAGGAATTAAGTGTAGCCAAGATTTATTTTTTCAGTAAAGAGATGAAGGCAATCAAAGACTGGATCACAGAACTCGAACAGTTCAAGAAGATAACGGCCTTTACAACGGCTTCCTCCACACATCACAATGTGGAAGTGACCGTGGACGGTGTATCCAAAGCAACAGCGGTTCAAGTCTTGCTTGATCACTTTAGTCTCTCTCCGGACGATATTCTGGCCGTAGGAGACGGAGAAAATGACCTTCCTCTATTCAAACTCTCCGGCCACTGTGTCGCCATGAAAAATGCGCTCGAATCGGTAAAGGAACAGGCGGATGAAGTGACGGAGTATTCCTATCGAGAAGATGGCCTGTATCACTTTTTGAAAAAAACATTTCCGATAGCTCAACCAAAGTGAATAATAATAAAGGGCGTACGGATTTTCCGTGCGCCCTATATTATATAGAAGGAACGAAAAGGAACGTCCTCGGAAGCAATGGAGGTCATGGCGAAAATATTATACATACATCGATGAAATGCCCCCATCAATCCTAAGACAACTACAATCTGGTATATGGTATGATTGATAAAAAAGGAAAAGGTGGATTTATTTTGAATGTTAATGTCGGTGATATACTATTTCAACTCATGATGTTTATTGTACTGTTTGGCATGATTTTTGCCGTTTACTTTTTTGTCCGGACCCTCGTTAGAAAATCTCGCAATTCTAAAGCCGTAGAACAAAAACTTGATAAAGTCATCGAGCTGCTTGAAAAGGAAAAAAGAGAGTAAGAGTGAATACCAGGCGTTCGTTATGGTAGGAGGTTTATATTTTGATGGAGTAAAGTCACTAAATATCGATCGGGTGAATTGAATTGTTGCGCTCTTCATAAAGAAGTATCTAAGAAAGGAGCTGGTTTACTTGGAACTAAAAGAAGTGACTTATCAAAAGAAGCATGGGGTCATTAGTATAACTTCAATTGTTCTAGGAATGATTTGTTTTTTTATAGTTTTTATCACGCCCACAAGAATAGCGAATATTGGTAGTTTGATTGGTGATTATCTAACATTTTTCCTTACTGGTTTAGGTATGATCATTTCTATTGTAGGTATCGTAAAGAAAACAGAAAAGAATACGCTCCCGATTATTGGGTTAATTCTGTCATCATCTTTTTTTATTTATTGGGTTATTATTATAATCATGCTGTTCACAGGTCAGATTGAATTTGGGCCATGATCCTATAAAAAAAGAGATAGTTCCCGAAACTATCTCTTTTTGGTTTATACGATCATCTCCAACACCGATTCGGGGTCTGTTAGCCGGATAAGGAATATTATGTGGTAGAATAATCCATATATAAACGACTAAGGTGGTTTTAATCATCCATTCAGCGATAAGGAGAATGTACCTTGGAATTTAAACGATTAGAAAAAAAGGACTTAATTAAGTGTACGGAAACATTTATGGAAGTATTCAATGATGCGCCTTGGAATGATGAGTGGATATTTACAAAGGCTGAAAAATATTTACTGAGTTTTTATGAGACACCCGGATTTTTAGGCGTTTTAGCGGTAGAAAACGAAGAAATTCTCGGCTTTATTTTGGGTGTAAATAGAGTATGGTGGAGCGGAGATGAGTTTTTCATTAATGAAATGTGTGTAAAAACACCATATCAAAATAAAGGTATTGGAAGAGCGATGTTAAATCATTTAATAAAGGAGCTTCATGGCAGGAATATAAGTAACATTACACTTCTCACAGATAGAGGTATACCTGCGGAAGAATTTTATAAGAAAAATGGTTTTGAAGAAATAGAAAGAATCATTTTCTTGCATAAGAACATTTAAACTAGAGGAAGAATGTACGTAAACTAAATATTAGTAATCTGCTATTTCTTGAAGGAGGCATGTATGGAGAATATAAATGGAAATACTGAAGAGTACGATGATCCGATTTTATATGATAAGGAAAATGAGTCCTATAGGCAAGACCTTCCTTATCTATTGAAATGGGCTTCGAAAACCGAAGGCCCCATCATCGATTTAGCTTGTGGGACAGGGCGGGCGACCATTCCTTTAGCGATTAAAGGATATGAACTTATCGGTGTGGATGTCCATAAAGGAATGCTAGACGAAGCAAAAAGGAAGTCGTTGGACTTGAATGTACATATTGAATGGATCGAACAGGATGCTAGAATGCTTACCTTGAATGTAAGAAGTCATTTGATCTTTTCAGTCGGGAATTCCTTTCAGCATTTTCTTACAAACGAAGATCAGGACGGATTCTTATCATCTGTAAATAAACATTTAGAACTTGATGGGCTATTCATCTTTGACACGAGGTTTCCAAGCACAGAAGAATTACTCCAACCTGACACGGAAGAATACTGGAGAACCATTGAAGATAAGGATACGCAAAAAAGGATCGATGTTTATACGAAAAGCACCTATGACTCACTCAGTCAGGTCCAACATTACACAACGATCAGAAAGTATGTAGATCAAAGTGGGGAAATAGTAGATGAACATAGAACGAACATACGGTTACGATACGTGTTTCCTAAAGAAATGGAACGCATTCTATCGAGTAACGGACTGGAGATTGTCCAAATCTTCGAGGATTGGAATGAAATACCTGTGATGAATGATAGTTATGGGATGGTCTATGTTTGTAAGAAAACAAGGGATATACGTAGATAGAGGGATGTGTATTTCTTCAAGCGTGGGTGGACGTATACAGGAGTGTAGGATAACGGAGGGGTTTTCCAGTGAAGCATATCTTATTTAATCAAGCAGCATTCGGTGCATTGAGCCATGCATTAAAAAGAGAAAATGTTGAGATCATCACGTTTCCGAATTTCTTTGGTGAAGGCCCCATCCATCGTTTATTAACGGAGAAAGGTTTTCTAGATAGGATGAAATGGCTACAGGAAGCCTATCGGTTTGATAAGAAGATGAGTGAACAGTATGTGGTCTTGTTTCATGATGCACTTAAAAGTCTTCAACAGATTAAAGAAGGCGAGCAAGTGATTGTTTGGACGTGTGAAAATGCGGCGGAACAATTTGGGTTACGCTTAGTAAGCCATCTATTGTCAGGCAAAAAATGTTCGATTTCCGTGTGCAATACATACTTTCCCATGCTTTATTTCCATGAAGATGAACATACACAATATGATATTCGCCATTCTGGTGATGTTAGCCCTTCGCAGATGAAGCGAATGCTAAAGCTGAATTTACTAGATCCACTTACTGAAGATGAGCTCGTTCTTTTACAGGCAGAAGCGCTTCAATTAATGGAGGGGCATTCAATAGTTCGTACATGGTTTAGGGGAAGGATTATCGAGGATGACGAGTCCAGGGATGATCAAGAGATTATCCGGTATGCTAGTGACATGCAATCCGAATACGGTATCGATAATTTTTACAACGCTGTTCGCTTGATTGGACATGTTTTAGGATGGAGTGAGCATGACATCAACGATACATGGATTGATTACCGTTTACGTATGTTGATAAAGAAAGGCGTCTTTGCATCTATCGGTCATTTACGTGAGATGCGTTCCTATCAAGTTCGATTGAACACTAGCCAAGATAAATGATATGTCCTTCGTAATAGAAGATGCTAAATAGTTATCATCGCACACCCAACCCTTTATGCACCAATGGGTTGAATGTGCGATGTCCACTTCAAACAGGTAAAGCCTATCATCCTTGAACTTGATTAACAAAAAGCTGTGTGATGTCTTTTGGACGTGTGATGGCCCCTCCGACGACACTTGAATGGGCGCCCAATTCCATGCACCTTTTATACATGTCGGGTGTCATGACATTTCCTTCCGCAATAACGGGGATGTTCACATGCTGGAGAACCTGTTTCAAGAATTCAAAATCATCATGATAGAGTTTCTTTCCATGTGTTTCTTCGGTGTAGCCATGTAATGTAGTGGAAATACAATCGAATCCGAGTTTTTCCGATTGTATGGCATCCTCTAAAGTAGCGATATCCGCCATGAGTTGAATGCTAGGATTCTTTTCTCTTACATAGTTGACCAGATCGCTTAAAAGAAGATTCTCCGGTCTTGTCCGATGGGTGGCATCCATGGCAATCATCTCGCAGCCACTAGCCAGTAACTCATCGATTTCCTTGCAAGTGGCGGTAATGAACACGGAGCTATCGTCATAGTCGCGTTTAACGATGCCGATAACGGGCAGGTCCACTTCTTTTTTTATCGCGATGATATCCACCTTGGAGTTTGCACGGATTCCTTTTGCACCGCCTTGTTTAGCGGCCAACGCCATTTTCGACATGATCAATGAGCTATGTAGAGGCTCATTTGGTAGGGCTTGACAAGATACGATTAATCCACCTTTAACTTCGTTTAACATTCTATATTTCCCCCTTTGAAAAATGGATGGACCGCCCCGAATAGGGAGGCATCATTATATAATTGAGCAATTTTTATTTCTGTCTTCAAAAAATCAGTAGGAAGATAAGTGGTGAGCTGCTTTTGGATATGGTTCAGTAAAAAGTCGCCTTGGCGGGAAATGCCGCCTCCTATCAGGATACACTTCGGATCGACTAACAGGATGATTTGCGCCAATCCCCTAGCCACTTCCTTACTCCATGCCTCAATCAAGGCTATGTATGGCTCTTCACCGAGTCTTGCTTTCTCAAAGACTTCCTTCGTGGAGACACCTTTACCAAACTCTTTTTCAATCGTTCTATTTAAAGCGGTTGTGGATGCTCTCATTTCATAATTCGTTTTTGTTTCTGGATCGTATAATAGATAGCCGACGGAGTTTGCCTGATGATGGGTTCCATCCATGATTCCGTCATGATAATAGGCCCCGCCGATGCCTGTCCCTAAGGTAATGCAAAACACATCGTTTTCCCCTTGGGCAGCGCCTTGCCAAAGCTCGCCGATCAAAGCGGCATTCACATCATTTTCTACAGAAATGGGGAAAGGGAATGTACGGGATAAATGGGCTTTGAATGCGGTACCTTTATAGTCCCGGATAGTGGGCCCCGCAAAGATGATTTCCCCTTTTTCCCGGTCGACGATCCCGGCAGTGCTGATGCCCACGCCGTTAATGGCCGTCTCATTGGAAACAGCGGAAATGATGGACTCCACCTGTTTCAGTATAGCCTGGTCGATGTTTTCTTTTGTTTTCACTTGTTGATGCCCATGCAGATGTTTCTGATCGTCCAAGAGGGCATATTTAATAAACGTACCGCCGATATCAATCGATAAATAATCAGCCATGGATATCCTCCTACACTTTCGTTTGTTTAATATGTTGAATGAGAAGTGTTTTTGCCTCATCGGCATTCCCCATCAGTAGCGCTTCGACAATATTCCTGTGTTCCTGGATGAGGCCTTTGAATTCTTCTAGGGAGAGATGGATATGTTGCACTTGGAAAAAATAACTGGTGATCATATTCGTCATTTGTATAAATAAATCATTATTCGTGGCTTGCAGAAGCTGCTTATGAAATAGGGTATCCGCTTCTTTGAATTCCTCTTGGGTCGTTGCCTTTTCGCTTTCTTCGACCACTTCCTTCAACATGTCCAAATCATCCATACTCTGATTTTTTACAATTTCATCAATGGCACTTGATTCAAATAGAATTCTCAAACCCAATATATCCCGGATATTCCCGCTGTTTATTTGCCATAAAAAGAAGAAGTTATCCAAAAGGTTTTCTATATTGGATTCATTGAGAAAAGCGCCCTGGCCCTGTCTGATGCGTATGACATCCGTATTTTCAAGGTAGCTCAACGCTTCCCTCACTACGGACCTGCTTACGCCAAACATTTCCGTGAACTTGCGCTCCGTTGGGAGTTGATCGCCCGCTTTTAAGTTTTGCGAAATGATATAGTTTTTAATTTCTTGAATGACCGTTTTCTTAAGTGGCTTTTTTTCTTCCATTTTAATGGGTTCCATTTGCTTCCTCCAAAGTAGTAATAAAACGAAAAATGGGTTGGAAATGTTCCTTTAGGACTTTTTGAGCCACTGGCAAATCTTTAATTTTTATAGCATCGATGATGTCTGCATGCTGTTTGAATGAATCAATCAGTGTGTCCTCTTTCTCGATAAAATCCATTCTAACCAGGGAAAAGTACTCACTGATCACTTCACTGAACTTGAAATAGGCTTCATTTTCCGTTGATTTAATTAAGGCTTGATGAAATAAACGGTCGAATTGTTTCGTGTCTTGTTTTTGGATGATCGTCTGATAATACGATTCATTTATGCTGATGAGATGATCAATATCGACATCCACTTGTTTCTCGATGATCAATCGCAATGCCCCTAATTCGATGACTTCCCGGATTTCCATCAATTCTTTCATTTTTACACCGTGCGTGTCGTAATAATGTTTAAGTATCGTATTGATTGAATCGAGTGTAGGCTCAGCTATATAGACACCACCACCGGGCTTCACGTTCAAGATCCCTACGGTTTGGAGCGAGATTAACGCTTCGCGTATAACCGTCCTGCTTACTTGCAACTGTTCGACCAGTTCTTTTTCTGTTAAAAACTTATCATTCGGTTTCAGATTATTTTCTAAGATATGGCTCTTAATTCTTTCAATCGCGATTGTGACCAATGAGGTCTTATGAATTGCCATGACGCCACCCCTTTATGTATGTCTACCATATTATAGAAATGGAGGAAAGGGATTACTGAAATTTGTTGACATTTTTATGAAAGGCTTTTATGATAAATTTGTAAATAAAAATTGGTCTGACAATATTATATCTTTGTTATCTGAATTTTTCAAACTAATTAGGGGGTTAAGATATGAAGGGGTTATTTTCAGCACTACTGATACCATTTGATGAAAATGGGAAGATTATCGAACAAGGCTTGCGTGAGATCGTTAGACAAAATATTGATGTTCAGAAAGTGGACGGACTATATGTGAATGGCAGCTCAGGTGAAAACTTCATGCTATCTACCGATCAAAAAAAGCGAATTTTCGAAATTGTCAGTGAAGAGAGTAAAGGGGAGGTCAAGCTAATCGCCCAGGTAGGATCGATCAATCTGGACGAAGCCGTTGAACTGGGTCAATTTGCAACAGAGCTTGGCTACGACAGTCTATCAGCCGTCACGCCGTTTTACTATAAGTTCAATTTTGAAGAGATCAAGCATTACTATGAAACCATCATTGATAATACAGGCAATAATATGATCATTTACGCCATTCCATTCTTAACGGGTGTATCGATGAACATGGATCAATTTGAGGAACTCTTTCAAAATGACAAAGTCATCGGCGTGAAATATACGGATGGAGACTTCTACTTATTGGAGCGACTTCGTAAAAGATTCCCAGATAAACTGATTTATTCTGGATTCGATGAAATGCTTATCTATGGAGCCATTTCAGGAGTGGATGGGGCAATCGGAAGTACATATAATATCAATGGAAAGCGATCTAGACAGATTTTGGAGTTGGCGCAAAGTGGCAAGGTAGCGGAGGCGTATGAGATTCAGCACGTCACCAATGACCTTATTGAAAGAGTGCTAGATTTGGGATTATATCAAACGTTGAAAGAAGTACTGAATGTAAAAGGCATCCAAGCAGGTACGGTCAAAAAACCGATGGCTCCATTTGATTCAAGCAAAAGGGAAGAAGTGGAACAACTCGTAAAAGATTTTAACTTATAAGATAGCTCATAGATAGAATGTGTTGGACACTTAACTATCTGATTTTTCTGTAATCACGATGTACCGCAAGGGCCGTGCCACTCTTTTTTTAAAAGAAGAGGGGGGCAGGCGCTTTTGTTACCTTTTAAGGAAGCTCTATAAAATGATTTTATGATGAGGGGTGTATTATATGGAGAAGATTAGTTTTGGCGTGGCTAACTGGGCTGTCATGGTGGTCTATCTACTAGCGATGCTAGCAGTGGGGCTTTATTTTACAAAGAAATCTGGTAAGAATACTGATGCGTTCTTTACCGCAGGCGGTAAGATTCCTGCTTGGGCCGCGGGTTTCAGTATCTATGCTACAACGTTAAGTGCGATTACGTATATGTCGACACCAGAACAGGCATTTTTATCTGATTGGACTTATGCAGCAGGTAATCTATCAATACTGGCCATCATACCTGTGTTGATCTATTTTTATATTCCTTTCTTTAGGAAGCTGAATGTCACGACGGCCTATGAATATTTAGAGGAGCGCTTCGGTGTATCTCTTCGCGTGATAGGAAGTTTACTCTTTACACTTTTCCACATTGGCCGTATAGCGATTGTCGTCTACTTGCCAACGCTTGCCATTACACTCGTTTCCGATATCAATCCCTTTATCATAGCGCTTGCGGTTGGAGGTTTATGTATTGTTTATACGTTCCTCGGGGGGATTGAAGGGGTCATTTGGAGCGATGTAATTCAAGGGATCATCCTTCTAGGCGGTGCCATTTTACTTGTGGTCCTTGGAATCTTCTCTATCGATGGCGGACTCTCGACAGTTATCGATGATGCGGTCAACAACAAGAAAGTGGTAACGGCAGACAGTTTCAAGTTCAGTGCCGTCACGGCAGCGATCCCGATTATCTTCTTAGGCTCCATCTTTAATAATCTACATCAATATACAGCCAGTCAAGACGTCGTACAACGTTATCAAACGACTAGTTCAATCAAAGAGACAAATAAGTCTTTGTGGACCAATGGAATCTTGGCTCTTATCACGATCCCTGTCTTTTTTGGATTTGGTACCGTCCTTTATAGTTACTATACGAATGTTGAAGCCCTTCCAGAAGGATTTAATACTTCAGCCATCGTGCCGTATTTCATCGTTTCAAGTTTACCAGCGGGGGTAGCGGGTTTACTGATCGCCGCCATATTTGCCGCTTGCCAATCTACAATCTCCTCTAGTTTAAATAGTATTTCCGCTTGTGTAACAGTCGATTTTAAACAAAGATTTTTAGGTGCAAATGAAAAAAGTGATGTATTATTGGCGAGAATTGTCATTATCGCGTCCGGTGTACTGGGTATGGCAGCCGCTTTATATCTCATTTCAAGCAATCAAGCTGAAACATGGAACTTGTTCTTGGCCATCACAGGATTATTCGGTGTTCCAATTGCCGGTATCTTTGCTCTTGGGATATTCACGAAACGTGCCAATACACCTGGAGTATTGATCGGTCTATTCTTAAGCGCGATTACCTCCTATTTCGTGCAACAAACAGACCTGACACCATTCGTCGTTAGTATCGTCTCGTTCATTACTTCCTTTGGATTTGGTTATGTTGTAAGTTTGCTGTTCCCGACATTCAACAAAAACACCACAGGATTGACCATTTATACGAAAAACGAAGAATATGTGAAGCCTCACCTACATCCAGAACCGCAATCAAAGTCTAAAGCAGTGTAAGAAAGTCTCATATAAGGATAGCCAGTCATGTTGATGATTGGCTATTTACTACATTTACATTTATCCAAAGCATGACGAAAATAAATAAAGGGTTTTTAACCTTGGATAGTGAACATAAATACATGGATAAGAGAAGGGGATTTTGTGAATAAAATGAAATGCATCATCCTTAAGAATATAACGATTTACAGTGAGAGAAAAACGATTGAATGTGGGTTTTTAATCGCGAAGGATGGGAAAATCGTTTCCTTTGGTTCTATGGATGATATTAATGACTTAGAGTTTAAGGGTGAGGTCATTGATTTTCATGCCCTGCCGGATTATAAGGTGATACCGGGAATGATCGACATTCATATTCATGGCGTAAATGGCGCCGATACCATGGACGCAACGCAGGAAGCGTTAAAGCGTATGGCTGCAGCTCTTCCTTGGGAAGGGACGACGAGTTTTTTAGCGACCACCATGACACAGGAACCCGAAGCCATCGAGAACGCGTTAATGAATGCCGGTCAGTACATCGATGACCATCAGCCACCGGGAATGGCCGAAATCGTTGGCATTCATTTAGAAGGGCCCTTCGTCAATCCAAAGATGGCAGGGGCGCAGCCAGCGCAATATATGATCGATCCAGATTTACACATCTTTAAAAAGTGGAATGAGTTATCGAATGATCATGTCAAAGTCGTTACGCTTGCACCGGAACAGCCAGGTGGAAGCGAATTAATCCGTTATTTAAAGGAACATGGAATTGTGGCTTCCATTGGCCATTCAGATGCAACATATGACGAAGTGGATCAAGCGATTTCGGATGGTGCAACGCAAGTCACGCATCTGTTTAATCAAATGAAAGGCCTACATCACCGTGAACCGGGAGTTGCCGGAGCGGCACTTTTACGTGATGAATTGAAAGCGGAAATGATTATGGATGGCATTCATGTCCGTCCAGAAATCATCAAGCTTGCCTATAAACAAAAGTCAAAAGAAGGGCTCCTATTAATTACTGATTCCATGCGGGCGAAGTGCCTGAAAAACGGAACCTACGATTTAGGGGGCCAAGACGTGACGGTGAAAGATGGGAAGGCGGTTCTTGCGGACGGGACACTGGCAGGAAGTATCCTGAAAATGGGGCAAGCGGTTAAGAACCTCTTATCCTATACAAATTGTCCGCTTGAAGATGCCATTGAAATGGCTGCCCTGAACCCAGCCAAGCAGCTTCAACTGGATGATAGAAAAGGAAGCATCAAAGTAGGGAAAGATGCGGACTTAGTCATTTTGAACGAGGAAAATGAAGTGGTCATGACCATCTGTAGAGGAGAAATGGCATATAGCATAATGGAGGTTGAATAATATGGAAATCATTGAAGCTCAAAACTACGATGAAATGAGCCAGAAAGCAGCACACCTTATTCTGGACAAGGTAAAACGGACACCTTCTCTTGTATTGGGCCTTGCGACTGGAGGAACGCCGGTCGGGACGTATCAACACTTAGTGAAGGATTATCAAGAAAATCAGACCTCCTATCGCCATGTTCATACCGTGAACCTGGACGAATATGTAGGAGTGGAAAAAGATCATCCCACTAGTTACCATACATATATGAAGGACCATCTCTTTAACCATATCGATATCCCAATCCAACAAACTCATTTGCCGGATACCATGGCACCAGACTTACAAGCAGAATGTCAAAGGTATGAAGAGCTCATTGAAAACCTTGGTGGAATAGACCTTCAGCTATTGGGGATTGGGGTGAATGGCCATATTGGATTCAATGAGCCAGGTACACCTTTTGCCTCCACCACGAATGTAGTGGAGCTTACAGCCTCCACAAGGGAAAAGAATGCCTGCTATTTTGATAATCCCTTCGACGTACCCAAACACGCGGTAACGATGGGAATCTCGACGATCATGAAGAGTAAACAAATCGTACTCCTCGTGTCCGGAAAGCAAAAGGCACATATTTTATACAAACTACTATCTGAACCAACCAATGAGCAAGTCCCAGCCTCCATCCTCAAACAGCATAACAATGTAATGATTATTGCCGATCAGGAAGCGTTGGCTGAACTCAAGCAGAACTGTTAACGGGGTTGTAATGTTCTTGCCGATCCGTATGATAAGGTTAACCAGTTTTTATTGGTTAATCTTTTTTTGTTGAAGATTCTTAGGATTTATTATGTAAGACAAACAGAAGATGAGGGGGCACGAACTTGAACAAGAAAAGAAGAGCCGTACTGTTTCTTTTGTTAGCCTTTTCTATTGGGCTTGTCCTGTATGGACTATCCGGGCCGACTACTCAAGAAAACAAATTGTATGTGTCTCCCGCTGGGGATGACAAAAATGTCGGAAGTAAGAAAGAACCTTTAAGAACCATACAGAAAGCCATCGATTTAGCAAAACCGGGTACAACTGTCCATGTTCGAAAAGGAGTCTACAATGAACAAGTCGTCATACGGAAATCAGGCAAAGAAAATGCCCCTATCACCATCAAGGCCTACCCAAAAGAAAAGGCGATCATCGATGGGAGGGGCCTAGAGGTTTCATGGGATGACCAGGGTTTAGTATCGATTCATAATCAAAGCTACGTTACCATCGATGGATTGGACATCCAACATTACAAAACCGAACAAGAGGATTTAGTGCCAATCGGAATATCCGTTAGCGGAAGCGGAAAGGGTATCCGTATTTTGCGTACTCATATTCATCATATTGAAACACTTCATGAAAACGGGAATGCCCATGGGATTGCTGTGTATGGCACCGAAGCACCGCAAGCGATTGAAGATATCATCCTTTCAGGCAATACACTAGAAGAGATGAAACTGGGTGCCAGTGAAACGTTGGTGCTGAATGGTAATATATCAAACTTCCAGGTTACAAATAACATCGTCAGGAGAAATGACAATATCGGAATCGATGTTATTGGGTTTGAAGGTGTGTCTCCTGTTGAAAAATTTGATCAGGCAAGGAACGGTTTCATCCGTAACAACACAGTCTATGAAATATCCAGTTACGGAAATCCAGCCTACGGAAACCAATATGCGGCTGGCGGAATCTATGTCGACGGTGGTAAAGATATCGTGATTGAGAAGAATAGGGTGTATAAAAACGACATAGGAATAGAAGCGGCTAGCGAGCATGATGGCAAAGTTACTAGTTCCATCACCATACAAAACAATTCGATTTATGAAAATAGAAGTGCGGGCATTGCAATAGGCGGGTATGACAGGAAAAGAGGAAGCACCATAAACAGTACAATTACCGACAACGTCCTGTATAAAAATGATACGGAATTTCAAGAGGGCGGACAGATTTTACTTCAATACCATACAAACCATAATAGAATCGAAAACAACATCATGGTCGCTGGTGAGTCCAATCTCCTTATCAGCAACCCTTTCAAGCAAAACAAAGGGAACATACTAGATAACAATGTCTACTACCTGCATGGGGGAGAGAAAGAAACGCGCTGGATATGGAAAACGGAAGATATCATGGGGTTCTCTGCCTTTAAAAAGAGAAGTCTTCAAGACACGAATAGTACGTTTCAGAAGCCGAAGTTCGTGAATGAAAGTAAACGTGATTTCCGGCTCAAGTCCAAATAAATTCGGTTAACGGTATAATAGCATCATTTTGGCTTTTCCATATTTTTGTTATATTTAAAGTGATAGATTGGCAGGAAATATAGTCAGAGGGAGGAAGGGAATATGAATAATAGAAGGAATTTGCTTTTTTTCTTAGCGTGCATGAGTGCAGTGGTTCTATTCATTACAAGTGTTCAACAGCCAAGTGAAGCGAACGCTGCCAAGGACAACCTGAATCTTAAGAAGCTGGAAGTCGATGAATTCTTTACGAACCATGACGGAACATTCATATTACGTGATCTGAAAAAAGAAAAGACATTCGTCTATAACCAGGAACGTGCGAATCAACGATTTGCACCGCAATCGACTTTTAAAGTGCCAAATTCTTTGATTGGGTTGCAAGTCGGAGCTGTAGAAGATGAATATGACATTAAGTATTGGGATGGTGTTGAGCGGGAGATTGAGGCCTGGAACCAAGATCATACGCTTGGGTCTGCAATGAGAAACTCTGTCGTTTGGTATTATCAAGCGATGGCTCGTGACATTGGAGAGAAGCAAATGGAGGAATGGGTTCGTACCATATCTTATGGCAACCAAGATATTAGTGGAGGCATCGACCAGTTCTGGTTAAGCAGTTCACTAGAAATTTCACCAATAGAACAAGTAGACTTTATGGAGAAACTATATAAAGAGAACCTTCCCTTTGATAAGGATGTCATGAAAACCGTGAAACGCATGATGATCCAGAAGGAAGGGGATGACTTTACCCTTTACGGGAAAACAGGGCAAGGGTCAGGTATAGGCTGGTATGTCGGTTTTATCAAAACAGACAATCATGCGTATAGTTTTGCTACGAATATTGCCGGAACAAGCACAGATGCTAAAGCCATCACAATGGACATTTTAAAGAAGTACAACGTAATGACAATGGAATGAAACCAAGAATTAGAGGATAGGATGTTGATAGAGGCATTTATCCTCTTTTTTTAGGATGGGATATGTATAAGCAGAAGGAAGGGTGAGAGGATGGATTTCAATACAGTGATGCAGGAGCTGGAAGCGTTGGGTAAGGACCGCACTAAAAAAATGTACATATCCAATGGGGCGCAGGAGCCTCTTTTTGGCGTAGCTACAGGAGCCATGAAACCAATCGCAAAGAAAATAAAAATAAATCAACCATTAGCCGAAGAGCTTTATGCCACGGGGAACTACGATGCGATGTACTTTGCAGGCATTATTGCAGACCCCAAAGCGATGAGTGAGTCGGATTTTAATCGGTGGATGGATGGAGCGTATTTCTATATGCTGTCCGATTTTGTGGTAGCGGTCACATTATCAGAATCAGATATAGCACAAGACCTTGCTGATACATGGATTGCAAGCGGTGACGAGCTGAGAATGTCAGCGGCCTGGAGTTGCTACTGCTGGCTTATAGGGAATCGCTCCGACCATGAATTTTCCCGAACGAAGCTTTCCCATATGCTTGATCAAGTGAAAAATTCCATTAAAGAATCACCGGAACGAACGAAATCCGCTATGAACAATTTTCTATACACCGTGGGAATTTCCTATTTGCCATTACATGAAAAGGCTAGCAAGACGGCCAATGAGGTAGGAATCGTGGAAGTCAAACGGGACAATAAAAAAAGCAATTTCCTAAACGCATACGAAAGTATTCAAAAAGAAATCGCTAGAGGCAGGCTTGGATTCAAACGAAAACATGTCCGATGTTAAAATCAGCTTTGCATTAGGGAGCTGATTCAAGAAGGATTGACATTCTTTTTTAATGGATCTGTTAAAGATTACTGTTGATTTTTGAACAAATAAAAAGGCCACCTAATAAGTGTCCAGCCTAAAATTTTATGGACATTTGTGGTGAAATAGTTACATAGAATGGGAGAGAATATTATTGACTATACATACTGATTCTATTGTAACTTTTATGATCATGTGGGGAATACCCGCATTCATGGTTGTTAGAGGTATTTAAAAATGAATACTGACGATAGGAAATCAGTCATTCATGATTTCAGGACCCCATGTTTTTTATTGACAATTGGCCTTTTTATAATCGGGGCTTTCGTAACACATTTATCAACTGTATTCCCCATACATACCATGAAAGGAATGGGTATAGCTTTATTGAGTATTGGCGGAATCATTTCAATAGTGAATTTGTGGAAGGAAAGCAAAATGAAAAGTATAGGATTATTTATAGTATTATCGTTTTTGATTTTCTTGATCATTCAACTACTAAAACTGTTCAAGCAGATATAGATATAACGGAGCTGTTTGATGAATTTTTGAATCATCGTGGATTGGAGAGTGTAATGCAAATTAAATTATTTCGTTATTTATTATTGAGCTTACTTTCACTCTTATTCTTAACAGGTTGTCCAGGCCCATCTGACTATGATATGGACCTACCTGGAGGATATTCTGTTATAAGAACATCAGCCGACGAAGTCAAGATTGCACCAAAAGTTAGTGAAGGTAGTTGGGGAACCGGCGTCATTCCTGCGAAAGTTACCGAAGTTGCTTGGGATGATAAATATATTATCGCAAAGCAGCTTGGTTTGAAAAATGACGACAACGGCCATCAAATTCCTGATGAAAAGAACGTGAGCTTTTGGATACTGGAAATGATTACAGACGAAGTGACTGGACCTTTAGATGGTAAAAGTTTCACAGAGAAAAAAGCTGAATTTGGAATATCCAATGATATTGTGCTACAAGAAATAGATGACATTAGGGGAGATGGATAGGCGTTCCCTCTTAAAGAAGCTTTTCCGTGTTCCTTCATTTATTTTGACAATTTTTACAGTGAATATGATCTGAAAAACGAATGACTGAAACCAGGTAGGGAAGAATATCAGCGAGTCTGATTACTTTTTTTAAATGGAGGTATGAACATGAACAATCGTTTTGATGATAAAGTCGTGTTGATTACAGGAGCCGGGTCCGGACTGGGACAGGCTTCTGCCCTGCAAGTGGCCAAAGAAGGGGCGAAACTTTCCTTGGTGGATGTGAAAAGTGATTCTTTGGAAACCACGGAAAAATTGATTCGCGAAGCGGTGCCCAAGGCGGAAGTGCACTTGATTACGGCGGACGTTTCAAAGGAAGGTGATGTGAAGAAGTATGTGGATGAAACGGTGGATCGATTCGGCCGCATCGACAGTTTCTTCAATAACGCCGGGATCGAAGGAAAACAGAACCTGACGGAGGATTATGGAATCGATGAGTTCCGCAGAGTGGTGGGTGTGAACCTGAACGGGGTTTTCTTCGGGATGAAGTATGTACTGGAAATCATGAAAAAGCAGAAATTCGGCACAATTGTCAATACGGCATCTGTCGGTGGAATCCGCGGCGTGGGGAACCAATCAGGCTATGCGGCAAGTAAGCATGGTGTCGTCGGACTGACGCGAAACTCCGGAATCGAGTATGGCCAATACGGCATCAGCATCAAGGCGATTGCCCCGGGTGCGATCATGACGCCGATGGTCGAAGCTTCCTTGAAACAGATGGGTGGCGAGAATTGGGAGGCAGCCGGTAAGGAATTCGTCAGCGTCAACCCGATGAAACGCTTTGGAAAACCGGAAGAGGTCGGGTACTTGGTCGCTTTCCTGCTTTCCGAACAAGCAACCTTCATCAATGCCGCCGTCATCCCAATCGACGGTGGACAGTCGTATAAATATTAAGTAGTAAAAACTGATCTTTTCGCTTAAGCGAAAGGGTCTTTTTTATAGAATTGCTTTCCTTCTATTAATAAGGTATGAATTATTAAAGGGCGATTTCAAATGGGGGACGGGCATGGATACGACAATCCTGTATTATAAAAGATATGAAGGAAAAGCAAAGCCTATTGATTATGTTAATTGGGCTTATCAAAAATTAACGGATGATTCTTCGGTGAACTCATTAAAAATCCTAGCATCCTTTAGAGAACCTCTTAACCAATTCGAGGTAGAAGATTATTTTCAAAGGGTTATAAAAGAATGGGAAATGCCAGTGCCTACGCATGAAGAGTGTGCCAAAGCCTACTTATATCACTTATTAAGACAAATCTTAGGGGAAGATAAACATGTCGCCCATATAGCTTACGAAGTGTATGAAGTGGTTCGCGAACACTTTAATGAGCTGAATGTATGGTATGACATAAGTGAAATGATAGACGAATTTCAGTGTGGGGAAAATAGACTAAGAGAGAACCTAACGTGGGAGCAGTTTCTTTCCATGATCAAGCTTGAAGCAGAGAAACAATTAGAAAATGAATTCTTCCTCCAGTAAAGGGCTATAGACTTACCGATAGACCATTTTTTGTAGGGAGGATTTCCTTTGTTGGAGGAAACGTAGAAAACTTTTCAATTCTTCCGTCCAAGTGGCATATACATATAAGCGATCTTGTAATGAGAAGGAGGATTGCTTTGGACGGAGTTACGTTATATGATATCTTCTTCATCGTGGCGACAGAAATCATCTTGCTTGCGACAGTGGTGCTTACCTTACTTTGGGTCATCCGGGCACGGAAGGAAAAGGTTCATTTTCTACTTGCATTTATCATTATTGCTTTTCAGCTTGTATGGAATGTCGCATCCAACTATTTCATGATGACCGCGATTTTGATTCCAGGTGTATCGGTGGTTCTGATGCTGACCTGGAGGCTTTTCATCCGGGATGAATACACGAAAAGCCGGTTGTTCAGTGCTGCGCTTCTGCTACAGGGTATCTGGTTTGTTTTGTATATCGTCGTGCTAATCGAAAACTGGTTCTATGTTGCGTGACCGGAAGGGGTAGTCTTATAAGTCCTTTTTTAAGTGAAATTACGCAATAGTGAAGAAGTGGAATCTTGTTAAATCAATGTTTCTGCTTTTTAATATACATTTAATTTCGGCTTAATTAACCCTTGTATAAGAAGTTTTCTTTCCTATTCTTTGAACTATAAACAACAAAGCAGTGATCCCAATTTTCGGGATGCACTGCTTTGTTTAGGTATTTTACGCACTCATCATAAGTTCGATAACTTCTTATCAGTGGTTACATTAATATCTGCATAATCCTGAACCCTTTCGATTTTACCAACTAAGAAAATGTAGGACAGGGCTCCAGCAAAGGCTATACAAGCAATAAAGGTAAGTGCAGGTGCAAAGTCACCGCCCTTTGCCAGGAAGCCAATTACAATCGGTATAATAATTGATGCTGTACCACCAATGAAATTGAAGGTACCTCCAGCAATCCCAATCAACCTTTTTGGGGCAAGCAATGAAACAAAAACCCAGGTGATTGAAGCGAAACCGTTTCCAAAAAAGGCGATACACATGAATAAAATAACTAGATTAGTATTGTCAACGAAATTCGCTCCAATGATTGAAGTGGAAAGCAATAATCCTGATATTACCGGAACTTTTCTTGCAATATCTGCAGATACTCCTTTTTTAACAAGGAAATCAGATAGGAAACCTGCTAGTAAAACGCCGACAAATGCCGCTAAGAATGGTAGGGAAGCCAGAAGACCAGACTTAATGAATGTTAAGCCTCTATATTCAACAAGGTAAGTAGGGAACCATGTTAAGAAAAACCATAGGGTGGAAGCTACTGCAAACTGCCCTAAATATATTCCCCAAAGTTTTTTGCTAGTCAGAACAGCCAAGAAATCTTTTTTGCCTATTTTTCTAACAGGTGAATCATCATTTCCAGAAGAAGATTCAACGATAGCTCCACCTTTTTTGATATAATCCATTTCAGCCTCGTTAATTCTCTTACTATGTTGTGGATCTCTATATAAAACATACCATAGAATGGACCATGCCACCCCTATGATACCTGTTATAATGAAAAGCCCTCGCCAGCCTACTGACTGTTGGAGAAACACTAATGTTGGAGTTAAAAAAGCCAGTCCTACAAATTGACCGGATGTGTAGATGGAGATGGCTCTTGCTCGTTCGTTTTCTGGAAACCAGCTAGCCGCAACCTTACTGTTGGTTGGGAACGCAGGAGCTTCGAACGCTCCAAGCCCGATTCGCAACAAGAAAAAGCCTGAGAAGCCGCTTGCAAATCCCTGTAAAAGCGTTGCGATAGAAAATCCTGCAATTCCGTAAGCGTGAGTTCTACGATTCCCTAGTTTTTCTAAAATCCACCCACCTGGAATCTGCAAAGCACAATAAGTCCAGCCGAATGCAGAAAAAATTAACCCCATACTTACGGAATCTAATCCTAGTTCCTTAGAAATAAAAGGTGCTGCAATGGAAATATTGCTTCGATCCATGTAGTTAATAATTACGGTGAAAAATAGCATCATTACAATTCCGTATCGAACTTGTGTCATTTTCTTATTCACTGTATTCACCTTCTTCACTTGAGGTTTTGTTTTACCACTCCGCGATACTACCGTCCTTGTGTCTCCAAACAGGATTTCTCCAATTATGACCAATCTCCGTCATTTTTTTCACATGGTCCTCATTTATCTCGATTCCCAGTCCTGCGCCATCCGGTATCTTTACATAGCCTTCCTCGTATTTGAACACTTCATTATCAACTATGTAATCAAGTAAATCGCTACCTTGGTTATAATGAATGCCCAGGCTTTGTTCTTGGATAAACGCATTATGGCACGTAGCATCCACTTGTAGGCAAGCTGCCAAAGCAATTGGTCCTAATGGACAATGAGGAGCAGCTGCCACATCAAAAGCCTCAGCCATCGAGATGATTTTCTTGCATTCTGTTATACCCCCAGCATGCGATAAATCAGGCTGAATAATGTCGGCATATCCATCTGTAAGCAACTTTTTAAAATCCCACTTAGAGTACATTCTTTCACCAGTTGCAATCGGAATCGCAGTATGATTCACAATTTCCCGCAAAGCTTCATTATTCTCTGGTAATACAGGCTCTTCAATGAACATCGGTCTGTATGCTTCCAGCTCTTTTACAAGGATTTTGGCCATTGGTTTATGGACCCTTCCGTGAAAGTCAATTCCGATTCCAATATGTGGGCCAACTGATTCACGTACAGTAGCAATTCGCTCTATCACCTGATCAATTTTTTCATAGGAGTCCACATATTGGAGTTCCTCAGTTCCATTCATTTTAACCGCTGTGAATCCTTTAGATACCACATCCTTAGCTGCTTCTCCAACATCGGAAGGACGGTCTCCTCCAATCCAAGAATAAACCTTAATGGAATTTCTAGCTTTTCCACCAAGCAGCTGATGGATCGGGGCGTTATAATATTTCCCTTTAATATCCCAAAGAGCTTGGTCAATACCAGAAATAGCACTCATTAAGATTGGGCCTCCACGATAGAATCCTGCTCTGTACATGAGATTCCAATGATCTTCAATATTAAGTGGATCTTTACCAATCAGGTTTTCCATTAATTCATCAACTGCTGCTTTAACCGTTGCAGCTTTCCCCTCGATTACGGGTTCTCCCCAGCCTACAATGCCTTCGTCTGTTTCTATTTTTAAAAATAACCAACGAGGTGGTACTTGGAATAATTCATAGCTTTTAATTTTCATAGTGAATCGCTCCTTTATAGTTTCATTAGTGGCTGATAGGCATTAAGAACGAATAGCAGAAACAAACGATCTGGCTTTTTGAGTCAATTCCATTAAGTACTTTTCATTTACTTCCTGTTTTGTGTCGACGAGCGAGCTGCCAATTCCGAAACCCACAACTCCAGCTTTTTGGAACTCGGCTATATTATCTAGATTAACTCCCCCTGTAGGTAAAAGAGGGATATGAGGTAACGGACCACGAATATCATTAAAATAACCGGGACCAACACTTGCCGGGAAAACCTTGATAATATCGCCTCCAAATTCATATGCTGTTAAAATTTCTGTAGGGGTGTAAGCTCCTGGTATACTAACCGCACCATATCTTTTCGTCATTTTAATTGTTTCTAGATGAACGGTTGGAGATAAGATGAATTTTGAACCTGCGAGGAGGGCTGCTCGGGCTGTTTCAGGGTCTAATACCGTACCAGCACCTACCAGCATTTCCTCGCCAAGCTCTCGGGAAACTAGTTCAATAGATTCTAAAGCATTTGGAGAGTTAAGTGTGATCTCAATTAATTTGATCCCACCATCCCGTAAAGCCTTTGCAATTTTTAATGTATCCTCTGGCTTAGCCCCACGGACAATGGATATGATTTTATTTTCAAAAATACGAGTAAGCGTATTCATTCTAAACACTCCTTTTTAACGGATTACATCCTCTATATTGGTTTGGTTCATATATACTTCAAGTGTTTCTTTATCTGGAAGCCCTTCAATATCACCATTTACAGTTGCAACTATTGATCCTATCGCACAACCACGCTTTACTGCTTCATGAATAGGCAATCCATCCAATATCCCGGATAATACGCCAGCAGCGAATCCATCCCCAGCACCAATAGGATCAATTACCGTTTCGACCTTATAGGGTTGAACATAATCAGAAGTATCAGAAGTAGAATAGTAGGCCCCTTTTTCTCCTAGCTTCACGATTACCATTTCAGCACCTAATTGTTTACATTCTCTCGCTATCTGTTCACAATCTGTTGACTTGAATAAGTAGTATCCTTCCGAGATTCCTGGAAGAATGATATCGGACTTTGCTGCTATTTCCAATATTGTTTCTCTACCTGTTTTATCATCAAGAAGCGACTTGCGTACATTGGGGTCAAATACGATTTTTTGACCATTTTTCTTGGCAAGCTCTATTGCATGTAAAACGGTATTTTTACAAGAATCACTAAGTGCGGGAGTGATTCCAGTAATATATAGGAACTTTGCTTTGGCTATATAGCTTTCTTCTATATCTGCAGGGACCATTTTACTGGCAGCAGATTGATCTCGGTAATAGAAGACTCTTGAACTATTGATAGTTGTTCTTTCTCTTAAAAACAAACCCGTAGGTGCGCTTTCATCTTCTTTTACAAAAGAAGTGTCTACGCCTTCCCCCCGTATACTCGAAAGGATACGTTTTCCAAGTTCATCCTTGCCTACTCTGCTTATCCAGCCTGTTTGATAGCCAAGTTTCGCTAATCCAATAAGTGTATTTGTTTCAGCACCGGCAACTCTCGAAGTGAAGTTCCGGTTGTAGCGTAATTGACCTGTTTCTTCAGCAGAAAATAGGATCATCGTTTCCCCTAAACTTACAACATCCATATGAACACCTCGTTTCATTAAAACTAACTATTCTCTGCATTTCCAATACTGGTTGCAACGTCTTTTGCGGTGGTAATCAATTTTCCTACGATAAAGTCCTTTTGCTTAATCATCCTTTCTTTTGGACCCGCCACACTGATGGCTGCTTGAATAGTATGGTTGGTTCCATAAATCGGAGCAGCCAGACAGAATAAACCATCTTCATTTTCTTCATCATCTATCGAATAACCAAGCTCATTGAACAATGTTAGCTGCTGTTCCAGTAGCTTTTTGTCTGTGATGGTGTGCTCGGTGATAGGGCGTAATTCAAGACTATCTAAGATAGTAGTCCTTTGTTGATGAGGTAAAAAGGCCAAAAAAGCCTTTCCGAGACCTGTGCAATATAATGGTTTTTGACTTCCAGGCTGTGCGGTAGTACGAATAGAACGGTTGTTGTCAATTTTCGCAACATATACCAGTTCATTCTCTGATAACACCGCCATGAATACCGTTTCTTGAACATCCTCCATCAATTTTTTTAAGTAAGGCAAGCCTTGAGAGGAAATATCCAATGAATCCATAGCAGCGCTGCCAATTTGAATCAGCTTTGGTCCTAACTTATATTTATTATAGGAATCGAGAGAGAGGTACCCCTCATTTAACAACGTTCTAATAAGACCAGAAGTACTGCTTTGTGGAAAAGACAAAGACTCACTAATTTCCTTGATGGTTAAACCATGCTGTTCCTGGCTTAATAATTCAAATACTCTTAAAACTCTTTCTGCAGATTTAACGGACATTTGTTTACTCCCTTTTAAATCACATATATGATATAAAATCCCATATATGATTTGATGATTTAATATTAACATAGGGATATTAAATATCAAGATTTAAATCTAATTTTTCAAAAAATTAAATTAAATAATTATAGAATTAAAATATTCAGAACCCTTTTGTAAACAAACTGAGGGGCTGTCCCAAAAGGTGTAATTACACCGAAATTGAATAAATAGTAAAAGGCAGAAACGTTGATTTAACAACATTTCTGCCTCTTTATTTTTGCGAAATTCACTGGAATAAGAACTTATTAGACAGCCCCTTTCTTTAAGGCTTCTTTAGACTGACGGTCGAATTATTAGCGTTGATGGTTGAATTATCAGCTTGTATGGTCGAATTAATCGTATCCGTGGTTGAATTATACCGATTTCAGCTCTGTTTAAGAATCGATTTTACGTGAATTGTGCGCTATACTGAATGAAACTCGTCTTAAAGGAGATTGACCAGCCCGTGTTTAATAGATTAACGAAGAAAACAAAGGTAGCTCTAGTAGCTTCCATCTTATATGTGATTGTACCGACGGATCTCATTCCGGATTTTATAGTAGGTTTCGGACAGGTTGATGACGCAGCTGTACTGCTCTACCTAGGCAAGTGTTTATACACAGATTTGTTTACCAAGAAATCTCGTCCTGACGTCATAAAAGGTTAGTAGATTAATAGGTAAACAGTTACTTAATCGTTTTCATAAAAAAAAAGCCATGCTCCTAGCCGGTTAGGCTAGAAGGCATGGCTTTTTCCTTTTACTTTTGAGCGTTAATCCAAAGCTTACCTGTTGCTCTTTGTGTTGTAACATTACCATAGCTATCTTCGGCTTTAACCTCAACGACGGCACCTGGTGCTTTTACATTCGTTGTGGCAGTGTAATAGCCGACATAATGTCCTGATGATGTTTCTTTCATTGGTAATTCCGTTGCATTGGCAACGCCTCCTGCATTTGTCAAAGGCATCAAGATGGAGAAGTCTGCGGATAAGCCTGGTTCACTGTCAAATTCGATTTTGACGGATTCCCCATTTTTTAAGACCTTATCCTGATTTGGCACTAAACCAGAGATTTCTGGAGCTGTGAATTTCACATCGATGGAAATGGTTTTCGTGACTGAATTGCCTGCCTTATCAAGAGCGACTACCTTGATTTTATTGATTCCTTCATCAAGTAGAAGGCGATAAGAGAAGGTGTTATCTTTCACATCGGCTTTCTTCCCGTTCACTTTAACTGAATCCAGGTTTTCATCCGAGATGGTACCCTTCACGGTTACCGTTTCGCGGTTTACTTTGCTGCCATCAGTTGGTGAAGTAATGGCGAGTGTTGGCTTTTTCGTATCCAATATCACCGTTACAGGAGCGGATGCCTCAGTTGTGCCTTGGCTAGTCCGTGCTTTTGCAGTCAACGTATTTTCCCCGTTGTTTAATGTGACAGGAACGGAGAAGGTTCCTTCATTCGTAGAATCTGTCGTTGCTACTTTTTCCCCTTTGTTGAAAATATCCACTTTCGTTGTCGGTGCGGATGTACCTTCAACAGTTACTTCTTTTTGATTCGAATAAGAACCGTCTTTAGGAGAGGTGATGACAGGTTCTTTTACTTCGTAATCGACCGTTGCCCGAATCATGTAATTTCCTTCTTCAGTTGGGGCTGGTGACCAAGCACCGCTTACACCCTGCCAGCTTCGTCCTGCATTCGGTCCATCTTCATCTGTAGCTAGACCTGGTGCATTCGGATTGGCTTTTGTTTGGGTATAAACCATAAAGAAATCGCCTTCAACCATGATTCCATGTTCGCTAAGATCAACATGTGTCCATTGACCGTTACGTAAGGCTGTTTCGGTGAAAGGACCTGCGATTTTCTTGCCAGGTGATCCGTCTGTTCCTGAAGCATCATATACGGAAACTTGGAACTCAGTCCCACCTGGGGTAGGCCATGTTGTATCCCAGAAGCGTAAAAGAGCGCCGGTTACATTGGCCGTTTTATTCCCTGAAGCCAAGGACATTTTTACAGCCCAGCTGTTGCCTGCCGCATTATAGGCACGAGCGTTTTCAGCTGTTCCATCATCATACTTGATTTCATCTGGGTACCCGATGAACGGTTTTAGTTCGATATTTTTCGTGCTAGTTTCTTCAGAAATCGTCACGGATGCTTCATTGCCGTAATAAGAAGGAGCCATGACTTTTAACGTGTAATTTCCTTCATAAGCAGTTAGTGAGTACTCACCGTCTGCATTTGTCGTTACTGGTTGGATAGCCGCATCCTCTAGAAGGTAAACGGTAGCACCAGAGACGGGTTCACCAGTAACCTTGTTGGTGATGGTACCATTGATTGTTCCTTTAGGGATTTCTTGAAGAGTAAAGTTAGCTGTTGATGTTGCATCTTGTTCGATGTTGACTGGCGCTGTTTGTGAACGATACCCATATGTTTCTGCTTGCATCGTATACGAGCCTGTTGCATGTGTAAGTTGGTATGAACCATCTTGTGGGTTTGTATATACTGAACGTCCTGTTTCTAAAACACTTACCTGTGCTTGTAATGGAAGAAGCACTGGTGCCGGTTGTTCTTTTTCAGGTTCTTTTTGTTCTTTTTCCATAACTGGCTTGATTTTATCAGGATTGACTTGCGGTTTAGCCGATACCGAAGAATCAGACTTATTGACGCCTAATCCTGCTTTTGCTTTTGTCGTTGGTAGAATCGAAGTATTGGCCAATTTAACATCATCGATATACCAGCCCGGTTTTTGGACGGAACTATCTGATGTGACATTAAAGGCGATGTAGATCCGTTCTCCAGCATATTCGCTTAGGTTTACTTCACCATCGATCCAAGTATTTGACTTATCATTGAAACGGGCAGCTTGGACCCAGTTTGTTTCGTCTGTGGAAATGAAGACATGACCGAAATCATAGTTCCTTTCCAGTTCATACCAGTGCTTGAATTGTAAATAGCTTGTGCCTTCTGGTACATCGACCGGAGGCATGGCTAGGCTCATATTGGCGCTATTTGCATAGTTTCCAGCCAGGTTTGTAGCATAGACCTTCTGACCGGATGCTGCTGATCCAGGTCCGCTTGTCGGAATGCCCCATTCCCAGTTATTGTTTGTGCCATAAGAATTCCATCCAGTTGGATTTTCTTCAAAATCCTCTGTATAGCCCACGCTGATTCCAGGCAATAGCTCAGTGGAATAAGCATCGGAAGTAGTGACGGATCCACCAAAATCGGTTGCAATCCATTTATAAGTGACTGTATTTCCAGTCAGATCAGAACCTGGAATCGTGGCTTCGTACGTTCCAGACTTATAATCACCATTCTTTCTCTCTGCCTTGACTTCAGCCCAGCTTCCGTCCGCTTTTTTGTAGCTGAGTTTAACGGCAGTGACACTTACATTATCTGATACTTCAGCTTGAAGCTTTAGGTTCATTTTTTTATACGAATTTTCTGGTACTTCATGGGAAATGACTGCTGCTTCTGTGTCATCACCAGACTTGGTTACTTGACCTTCGATTTTACCCAGTCCGCTTACAACGGAAGAGACCGCGTCAAACGCGTTTACTAGGCCATAACCATATGCATGATTAGGCGTTGTCGGGTAATTGCTGTCTGTCAAAGGAGTCGCCGTTGTCAGTAAAATTTCCTCAAGTTGGTCAACAGTTAAGCTGGCATTTACCTGTCTTAATAGAGCAGCGACTGCTGTGACATGAGGGCCAGCCATCGATGTTCCATTCCATCCGCCTTCATAGCCTCCACCAGGAACAGCAGAACGGATGTTAACGCCAGGTGCCGAAATATCCGGTTTGATTTCCCCGTATGGAGATGGACCCCGTAAAGAGAAACTTCCGACTACGTTGTTAATGTCTGTTGCACCAGTGGCAAAAGACTCTGGGTAGTTGGCTGGGTTAGCTACTGAACCAGCTCCGCCGGGATTCGTTAATGTCGTATTTCCAGCAGAAAATTCAGGGAAGATTTCAGCTGCTTTCCAAGCTTGTACCATTGGACGGTACCACTCGTCAAGACCAGCTCCGCCTCCCCAAGAGTTATTGACAACATCCGGTGCTTTCTCAGGATGTGGATTACCTGCCGCATCTTTTGGGGCAATTATCCATTCACCGGCTTCCAATAAATCAATATCTGAACCTCCATTTGCAGAAAACGCCTTAACTGCGATGAATTTAGCGCCTGGAGCCACACCGATTTGATTGGCACCATTTGGTTCAGAACCTACCATTGTACCGATTGTGTGAGTTCCATGATCTAAGTCATCATATGGAGAAGCTTGTCCGCTCACCGCATCAAACCAGTTGTATTCATTGTTTGCGACATCCGGGTTCGCAGGGTTATATCCGCGGTACTTGGTTTTTAATGACGGATGGTTCCATTGGACGCCTGTATCGATAGAAGCAATAACGGTTCCTGCTCCATCAATGCCCATATCCCATACAGCCGGAGCCCCGATTTTTTCGATATTCCACTCAATGGAAGATGTGTCTGCTTTGGTTTTACTTGATTTTGGGATTGTAACAGCTTTAGAAGCGACGGTCTTGCTTGCCGGTTTAATAAGCTGTCTTGTTTCATTCGGCATGATTTTATCTACTTCCGGAAGAATGGCGATTTGCTCCATTACTTCCTTCGTGGCTGTTACGGCAATCGCGTTAACGATATAAAAAGATTGAATATCTTTTGCATTGCCGGCTTTTTCTTGCTTTTCTAAGTAGTTCTTGATATCGACTTGTGTTTCAAGAGCAGTAGCACGAAGCTCCGAGACAACACTCGAACGTTTAAGTAACTTTGCATTATTTGCAGATAGTTTTTGAGATTTTGCTGTTTTGGCAGCTTTTGAGGATACGTCCTTGGTGTCTACTTGTTTTTTGAGTTTAACGAGAAAGGTTACCTTTTCATCTTTTTCAAACTGTTTAAGGACCTTAGAGGCCACTTTCTTTTGATTCTTTCCCGCTAACTCATCTTTAGCAGAGGTGTGGAGTTTGTTTGTAGATGCAGCGATGGAGTTCGTTGGAATGATCAGTGATCCAATAAGCATGATGACAAATGCTATCGCTAACCACTTCGTCCTTCGTTTCTTTCGCAAGTTAATTCCCCCTTATTCTATTTTCAAAGAGCAGCACCTTTGGCCAATCTAACAGGTACATTACACCTCCATTCTTTTTAGTTGGCCAGTATGTAGAACACAGATGTTCCCATAATGATAGCAAACAGATGAATGAGAAAAATGTCGGATTATAGGGCGATAAACTCGAATCAGCCAAAATGAATAGTTTGTAGGAACACCGATTCTGGAAAAATAAGGATTAATACCTTCTCCTTTTCACGTAATGGTGGTAAATTATAGAAAAAACATGCTAATTTACGAGTGTCTAAAGAACTTTGCTTGTATGGGATATTGAAAAATGGTAAAAAAATACTGTTTAGTGCAGGTGGAGAGAAGGGTTTCAAGGAAAAACTCCCCATCATAAACAATGGGGAGTTTATATAGAGTATTAAGCAGTTGCATCCAACTTTTTAAGAATAATAGAAGCGTTCGTGTTACCTGCTGCGCCCCCTGTTCCAGTCGGAAGAGTGATAGACGAATTTGTGACGTTTCGTAGGGTGAGAACATCCCCATCAGCTAAGGTGACCAGAGCCTGGCCGGTAATTTCCTGGCTACCTGAACCGGATCCATAAACGGAACCTGGAACCAATGTGTCATTTACTAATAAACCAAATTGGTTAGGTTCTAAAGTCGATACCGAGAAAGTAACTTCGTAGGTTCCTGGTGTGGTAACGGTTATATCGGGTGAACCTGCTGTATGCGTAATACCCGGTGTAATTGTTCCATTTGTATCAAAAGTAACATCCGTTCCAGCAGCCACTGTTTGAGCTGCTGTGTTGTAAATAAATCCGAACTCTGCTAAACCAGTACCACAGTGATTCCAGTAGGTTCAGTAGCACCCATTGGTCCTACAAAGTTATTGGGATGGGTACATGACATGAAATATGCATTTTTTTATAAGTGACCCTTAAACTTCTAAATTTCCTGTTCGTTTGGCACAGGGCCATCTTGGGTACTAATTTATAAAAAGAAAAGAGGAAGATCCATGTGGAACGCAGTCTTATGGGGTGGAGTTTCAGGTTCGGCCGTTTTGCTCGGGGCGCTTATGGCTTTATTTATTCCAATTAAAAAGAAAGCGATCGGTTACATCATGGCATTTGGGACGGGTGTCTTGATCGGGGCAGCCGCCTATGAGCTTTTAGGCGATTCCGTTCGGGATGGGGGAATCATGGCGACGTCTATAGGTTTCATAGCGGGTGCAGCAGTGTTTACCGGTTTGGATTTTCTTGTTTCCAAAAAGGGGGCATCTAAAAGGAAACGCTCCAATCATGCTTATTCGAAGGAAGCGGGGCTGGCAATCTTTATTGGGACCGTGATGGATGCGATACCGGAGTCGATCATGATCGGCGCCAGCTTGATCAGCGGCGGGGCGGTCAGTTGGTTGCTTGTCATCGCCATTTTTATCAGCAACATTCCGGAAGGACTTTCCAGTACGACGGGGTTAGTGAATAGTCACTATTCGAAGAAGAAAATCATGGCTCTCTGGTTTTCCGTATTGATGATTTCGGCCATGTCGTCACTGGGGGGCTATCTCTTCCTCGATCAAGCATCGGAAGCGATGATGGCAGGAATGGCAGCCTTTGCAGGTGGAGGAATCATTGCCATGGTTGCGTCCACCATGATGCCTGAAGCGTATGAAGACTCAGGTCCAATCACTGGAATCTTCGCTTCAGCGGGGCTGCTCGTTTCACTGGTTCTGGATTCGATGTGAGTGTAATAGAATGCGTTTAATAAAATGGATAAGCGTATCCGTACTATTTTAGTTGTCATCAACTCATTTAAAACAGCCACCTCCAGAAAGGAAGTGGCTGTTTTGTTATGGAAGAAACGTCACTGTTGTACGTTCTCTTATTTATGTTCAAGTCCATCTAGAACAATATTAGTTTAAAAAGTCCTTTTTATATCGAAAAGCTAGATATATTCCGGAAGCTATGAAAGCAAGAGAATATTTAAATAAGAAGAAAATTTGCCACATATATTCTTTCGGGAAGATGATGTCGCATAAAATGATTCCATATAGCATAATGAGGGCGCCTTTTAAAGATATTTGAATGGTCCTTTCGTCAGCCGCACCCATTTTTTTATAGAATACATAGATGAGGATCACTCCGACTATAAGCAATACAAAGCTGATACCAATAAGCATATTCCAATTGCCAGTTGATTCATCTGTCCAGGTTTTTAAAGGATAAAAGACTGAATTTGATAGTTCTTCAATTTTCATTTTGTTCACTCCCTTTCACATAAATAAAGATATCGTTTACCTCTACGTTAAAGAAATCAGCTATTCGAAAAGCTAAAACAAGAGAAGGTGAGTAATTATTCTTTTCCATCACATAAATGGTTTGTTTGGATACTCCCACAGCGGCAGCCAATTCTTTTTGAGACAATCTTTTTAAAACCCGGTGTTCATATACTTTATTTTCAACATAATCCTCAACTGCTTTCTTCAAAGTCGTCACCTTCCTTTTTACCATAATCTTACAGTACATTATACTTATAGAAAAGTAAAGTAAACTTATATAAAAGATAAATATTATTATGCAATTTGAGATATAAAAAGTAAAAACGCTTGGGGACCCCAAGCGTTTTTCAATGGAAACTATCATGTTATTTGAGTGTCAAAAAATACATTTATTGGATGTTTGTTGAAACTTTCTTTCAGATTATCCGTATAGCTTATTATCAAAACAAGGAGGATATCATATGTACGATGTGGATGTTGGTGGAGGGGATGGACTTTTCACAGCGGCACCAGTATTTATAGGAATTATTTTTGTTATCATTCTCATACTATTCATAGTGAATGTATTCAATGGCCTTAGCCAGTGGAAGGAAAACGAAGAGTCGCCTCGTTTATCTGTTCCGGCACATGTCATAAGTAAACGGACGAATGTCACAAGGCATAATCATTTCCATGATAACGATGTCCATTCGCATTCTTCCTCTACGACCTACTTTATAACATGTGAATTTGACAGTGGTGATCGAACGGAATTTCGTATTTCAGGCAAGGAGTTTGGTTTGCTTGCTGAAGGAGATATCGGCACGTTAACCTTCCAGGGAACAAGATTTATAGATTTTTCTAGGAAAAAGCAGACGGAAGAAAACTTACATTGAATGAAATTGGATTGGGAGATGAGGAATCATGAGTGAAAAAGGATGTATAAAATGCGGTAGTGATGATGCGGCTAAGAAGGACGTGGCAATGACGGGAACAGGATTGTCGAAGATGTTCGATGTCCAAAATAATCAATTTACGGTTGTGTATTGCAAGAAGTGCGGGTACTCGGAATTTTATAATAGGCAATCGTCCACAGGAAGTAACCTGCTCGATTTATTCTTTGGTTGATCTTTGGAAGAGAAGGGGCTGCCCCAAAAGGCGGGAATGTCGATCACAACATTTCTGCCTTTTTTCTTTTGCGTTTTTTCACTGGAAAAAGGGACTTTTGAAAAGGCTACTTGTTTGGTATGTTAAGATTTCTATCCGATAGTCATTATTTTAAGAAAGTATTTAATTCACTTTTCCCATTGCTCTATAAAGGCTGACAATCGCTAAACGAGTTAATTGTAAGGCCATGTAATGAGGGCTGTAAATCATGTTTTTTTCCACCCATACCTTAGTGATTCCTATGATGGATGAACTACTATAATCAAGCAATATATCTAAGGGGACCAATAATCTTTGTTCCTTACTCATGCTTGAAATGCGAAGGTAAAGGTTCTCCCTAATCACTTTATATAGGTTTTGAAGAAATTCTTCGGATTTTATTTTAGTGAACATGGTGTGGTAGAACTTTTGGTTTGTAGCTATATTTTCAAAGAATGACTCATAGTAGGGATCAGCCATTTCAAGATTAGACTGGTCATTTCCATGGTTCGGCATGGACTTCATCAAGGATTCTTTTAATTCTGATAATTTTTCTTGGACCGTTTTATCTAACCAATCATATTTGTCTTGATAATGTGCATAAAACGTAGAACGGCTGATATTGGCTTGATTGGTGATGTCCTTGACAGATATTCGTGAAAATTCCTTTTCGGATAGTAGAGAAATAACAGTTTCATAGATGACTTCACGAGTCCGGATGATTCGTCGATCTGTAATCGGTTGATGGCTTTCCATTTTTTCCTCCTAAAGATTGAAAGTAGAACGTAAAGTGATAATGGGTTTGTTGACGCCTCTATGCTTTTATTCGTATCAATGCTGTATTAATATAATAGACCATCAATTCATATATAATCAATAGGAATTGTTAGATTTGTGATTGGAGCTTGTCCAAACTGTACGTTCGGTTGATCTTTAAGCATGGACCAGAATGGGTGGAACATGAAAAATACAATATGAATCATAATGTGGTTTTACTTTACTTAATCGAACATATCGTTGTTCAATGTCTTCTAAACGTCAAAAAGACCTTAATTGTTTGTTGCAACGGAGTGGAGTCTTGCTATAATAAATATCAAATTCCGATTTTATTCATGTGATTTATAGGTGTATGTTAGAACTTGTCTAATTTTATATGTCGACTGGACTACCAGAGACTTTTATGTAAGCTTAAATCCCCTGATGTTTAAGCAAACAATAAAGGTGTCTGTTTTTTTGTATGCTTACGGTTTGATTGAAATTGGATGAAAAGAGGTTCGTAAGTGCTGAGCAGAGGAGATCGCTTTATTCAAAGCTTAAATGATGAACGTAGCGTATTACTTGAAGGGGAAAAGTTAACCGATTTGGCCGGGCATCCCGCGTTTAAAGGAACGCTCGAAACCATTACACATCTCTTTAATATGCTCGATGATCCCAACGAGAGAGAGAACGTTGGTTTTAAATTGCCTGGTAGAGAGTCATATGCACATAGCTCATTTTTAGTCCCCTATACACAAGAAGATTTACAAAAGCGTAGCCGGGCCTTTCATTATTGGTCTAAAGAGACTCATGGCATGATGAGCAGGTTGTCCGATTATGCACGATCCATGATTACGGGATGGTATGCGGCCAGGAAGCAATTGGGTGTTCTTGATCCCCATTTCGAATCGAAGATCACAGCTTACTATTCAGAGGCAAGGGATCATGATTTGTTCCTAACAACTGCCATTGTCGATCCGCAAATTGATCGCTCGAGTGGTCTGGAGGATGTCAGAGTGGCAGACAGGTTTCTCCATATTGTTAGAGAAACAAGTGATGGAATGATTGTGCGCGGTGCAAAAATGATTGCGACGGGTGCTCCCTATGCCCATGATTTTATCATCTCGTCCTTTCTGAAATTCAAACCGGAACAGACCAAACACGCACATGTTCTGATTGTTCCAGCAAACTCCAAGGGTCTTCATATTGTTTGTCGCGAATCCTTTGCTGATCTGAGGAAAAGCGACCATATTTTAAGTGCTAGATATGACGAAATGGACTCCGTTCTATTTTTCGATGATGTCTTCATTCCTTGGGAAAGGGTCTTGCTTCATGGCAATTCAGAGAATGTATTAGCACTTCGAGCCAACGAAACGGCTAATTCCCTTGCTTTTCATCAGAATATTGTTCGGTACGTGGCAAAGCTGGAATTCGTGACGGGGGTGGCCTTTGCGGTAGCGGAGGCAATAGGTGTGAATGAATATTTGCATGTGCAGGAAAAACTTGGTGAGCTACTTACCCAGGTTGATACCATGAAAGCACTCGTGATTGCCTCAGAAGTTCAAGCTAAGCCGGATGAGGCGGGAGTGCTAGTACCAAACCTATCCTATATCCATACAGCTCGAAACATCGGAACCCGTTTTTACCCGAGGGCCATCGAGATTTTACAACAAATAGGCGGTGGGGGATTTGTTCAGGTTCCCTCCAGGTTCGAAGATTTCTTTGGAGTGATTTCAAACCACATGCAACACTACTTTGAAGGAAAGACGGTCAGTGCGGAGAAAAAAGTACAGTTATTTAAACTGGCCTGGGATTTAATTGGGAGTCCTTTAGGGTCCCGGCATGAACTGTATGAACGATTCTATGCGGGAGATCCCGTTCGTGCTTTTGCCAGTCAGTATAGTGAAGCAGACCACGCTTCCTTCACGGAGCCGATTTGGCGGTTATTATGGGAAACAAGTAAGTAGGGGGAAGTAAGCTAAAGAGATTGAACCCGTCCATCATAGTCTTGCTAGTGAACGTTCTAAACCAACAATGATTAAGGAGCATTCAGTATGAATGATGAGAAATTAAGCATATTCGAACTTTCTGAACATCCCATACAAAAGAGAAATCTGGAAAAAAGCGAGTATCTGAACTTACCGGATATCGAGTTTTTTCTATTGTGTCAGCAGCAATATAGGGTGAATAAAGGGGTGTATAACACGATAGATAAATGGTTTCACCATGATGGAATCGTTAATATTATTCACCGTCGAATCTATCTTCTAGCCTTTTTGGACTTTGTATCAGAAGAGAATGCGAAAGATGGCCACCATAAATATATCCGATTCGGGAATGGCGGATTAACTAAAAAGCTCAACGAATTTATGAAGGAAACGGAAACCCATAAATATATGATTTAAACCCGGTCCATTTGAAGGAGGATCCTCATTCATGAATATAGCTGAAAAAGGAACAGAACTGGATTATCTTGAAATCGCCCAATCATTAGCAAATGAATTCGCAAAAACTGCCGTACAACGAGATAAACAAGGTGGAACGGCAAGAGTGGAACGTGATTTACTTCGCAAAAGTGGATTACTCTCTCTTAACGTTCCCGAGCATTTGGGGGGACATGGTGAGAACTGGGAAACCATTTTTCGAATAACCCGTGAACTGGCTAAAGTCGATGGCTCGATGGCTCATTTATTCGGTTACCACTTTTTGTGCCTGACGTCGGTTCATTTATACGGATCTGAACAGCAGAAGGAAAAGCTTTATAGAGAAACAGCCGAACATAATTGGTTCTGGGGCAATGCCTTTAATCCACGTGACGAGGGGTTAGTAGTAAGACAAGAAGGGAATTCATTGCGATTGAATGGAAAGAAATCCTTCTGTTCCGGTGCCACGGACTCGGACCGATTGCTTATCTCAGCCAAAAGCCCGGAACATAAACGACCTGTTATTGCTGTTATTCCGACTAAACGAACAGGTATAGTTGTCGGGGGCGATTGGGATAGCTTCGGTCAACGCCAAACAGACAGCGGAACCGTGATGTTCAACGATGTGCTGCTAGAAAAAGAAGAAGTACTGAGTTTTTACGAACAACATCAGGATGGCTTATTTCCCACTTTACGCACACATATCGCTCAGACGATTTTAGTTCAGGTTCTCCTTGGTGTGACGGAAGGAGCGTTTGAAGAAGCCAAAAAGTACACCAGAAGCGTTTCTCGCCCTTGGTTGACTTCCGGTGTTGAGCAAGCAACTCTTGACCCCTATACCATTCGTCACTATGGGGATTTCTTCATACAGATAAAAGCTTCTGAAGCATTGGCTCAAAATGCGGTAGTGGCATTACAAGAAGCGTGGGACAACGAGTGGTCACTAACAGAACAGGAGCGAGGTGAGTGTGGGATCATGATTGCAACAGCTAAAGCTTCCGTTGCAAAAACGGCATTAGAGGTGACAAGTCGCATGTTTGAGGTTATGGGAGCAAGGGCCACTTCAGCACAGTATGGATTTGACCGATTTTGGCGTAATGTAAGGACGCACACCTTGCATGATCCGATTGAATACAAAGTTCGGGATCTCGGAAACTGGGCTTTAAATGGTCAGGTACCTGAGATTACCCCCTATTCTTAAATAGTACGTAACAACTGCTTTTTAAAGAATTTACTGAAGCGTCTACCAAAAGAAGAAACAGTAAAACCAGTTAAATAAAACTTGATTTTAGAGAAAGAGGTTGATTAATAAATGGAAATCTTTTGGTTTATCCCTACAAACGGTGACTTTCGTCAATTAAATAATAGTGAAGGCGCTCGTCCTGCCACGTATAACTATTGTAAGCAAATTGCAGAAGCGGTTGATGATCTAGGCTATTCAGGGGTGTTAATTCCAACAGGAAAAACATGCGAAGAAGGATTCATTGTGGCGTCTACACTTGTACCTGTAACAAAAAATCTAAAATACCTGGTAGCTGTACGCCCAGGTTTAATGTCACCAAGCTTTGCGGCACGTATGTCTGCCACATTAGATCGGTTTTCTGATGGTCGGTTGTTAATTAATGTGGTAGCGGGGGGCGATCCTGTAGAAATGGCAGGAGAAGGTGTCTTTTTAGATCATGATGAACGGTATGAGCTAACTGATGAGTTTTTAACAATTTGGCGACAATTACTTGCAGAAGAAGAAGAGGTAGGCTTCAAAGGTGACCATTTACGAATTGAAGGGGGACAATTACCATACCCTACGGTGCAAAAACCATATCCGCCCCTTTATTTTGGAGGATCTTCGCCCGTTGCCATGGACGTGGCAGCAGAACATGTTGATGTCTATTTAACATGGGGAGAGCCACCAGCTCAAGTGGAGAAAAAAATCAATAAAATGCGTGAACTTGCAGCTAGGCAAGGAAGAACATTGAAATTCGGAATAAGACTTCATGTGATTGTTCGACCAACAGAAGAGGAAGCATGGGAAGCAGCGAATAAGCTCATTGAACACGTGGATGACGAAACCATTGCACAAGCACAAAAAGTATTTAAGCGGATGGATTCGGAAGGTCAACGTTTGATGACGAGCCTACATGAAGGAGACCGAGACCGATTAGAAGTAAGCCCTAATCTATGGGCAGGAGTGGGATTAGTGCGAACAGGTGCCGGCACGGCTCTTGTAGGAGATCCGGATACGGTAGCGGCGCGTATGAAGGAATATGCTGATTTAGGCATCGAAACCTTTATTTTATCAGGCTACCCGCATTTAGAAGAAGCCTATACCGTATCGGAATTATTATTCCCTAGGTTGCCAATTGAAAGGAAGGATACTTCTAATCAAAAAACATTCCTTAGTCCATTCGGCGGTGACATCAAGCCGGCTGCTGTTAAATAACTATTCTTCTTCATTTGGAAGAAAGAATCTCCATTTGATGTTCTTACTAGGTTCATAACATTTACACTACATCACTTTTTAATAGTGCCCACTGGACGACCAGAGGCTCGTATCGATTCCTTTCCTTTGGGATGTTGATAGGGCCTTTTGATTTCTGAATATAAAGGAGGAAAAAGGATGAGTTTACAATTTGCTTATTGGGCTCCAAATGTTAGCGGGGGCTTAGTCGTTTCTCAGATCCCACAAAAAACAGGTTGGTCTTTTGAAGATAATAAACGCTACGCTCAAATTGCTGAAGAAATTGGTTTTGATTATGTGCTACTGCAAACAAGGTTTTTCGCTAGCTATGGGGCTGAAAACCAATTAGAAGCAGCTACTCTTGCTTCAGCTCTTGCCGCTGTGACGAACAAACTGAACATCATTACGGCTGTATTGCCTGGTTTATGGCACCCAGGTGTAATGGCAAAAATCATCTCGACGATTGACCATATTAGTAACGGGCGTGTGTCTGTCAATATCGTCAGCGGCTGGTTTAAAGGGGAATTCCATGGCTATGGAGAACCATGGTTGGATCATGACGAACGGTATCGTCGTTCTGAAGAATTTATCGAGGTTCTCAAGGAAATGTGGACACAAGAAAAGGCTAATTATCGAGGCGACTTTTACCGATTGAACGACACGCCCTTAAAACCAAAACCTATTAACCCTCCGAAAATCTTTCAAGGAGGGAATTCTCGAGCTGCCAAAGAAATGGCCGGACGCGTATCGGACGTCTATTTCATGAATGGCGGGACCCTTGAAAAAATAAAGGAACAAATTGAGGAAGTAAAGGCGCTAAGAAAGGCGAATGGTGAAGGCGACATCCAGTTTGGCGTGAATGGTTTCGTCATTGTCCGCGATACAGAAGAAGAGGCAAAACAAGTGTTGCGGGATATTGTCGAAAATGCGGATCGAGAAGCGGTGGAAGGGTTTAGAAAATCAGTCAAAACCGCAGGGGCAGCTTCTCCCGATGGAAAAGGAATGTGGGCTGAATCCACCTTTGAAGACATTGTCCAATATAATGATGGATTTAAGACAGGACTAATCGGAACAGCTGAACAAGTAGCGGACCGGATTATGGAACTGAAAAAAATCGGTGTGGATATCGTGCTGACAGGATTTCTTCACTATGAAGAAGACTTGAGAGCCTTCGGTGAAAAGGTCATCCCTATGGTCAGAGAAAAAGAATTGGTATTTGCCTGAGAATAGCAAACTTCCACGGGCTAGACTATTCTGCTCTTTTATAAATTAAGTCGAGTGGTCGAATTAGTGCCTGGCGTGGTTGAATAATCAGCTTGCATGGTTGAATTAATCCGATTCGTGGTCGAATGATAAAGAGGTATTTAAAGAAGCATAAATGAATGACAGAGTAATGGAACTAAGTCCGGCAATTGGTACATAATGAATCCATTTCGATCAATCGAAATGGATTCATTTTATTTACCATTTTACTAAGCCCCTAGTTTAAGAAAGATTCAAAGGATGATACCTGAAAAAGCTCCTTTTAACACTTCTTTTTCATGTTGATTCTTACATGAGAACAAGGCCATAAGGGCTGTTCGATTATTTTCTTGCCTTTCATATTGATCGATTTGAACTTCACACATTATTGTATCCCCCGTAAATACAGGTCGTATAAACTCAAAATTCATGGTGCGAGCCAGTACGTTATGGTCCCCACCTACTTTTGTTGGTAAGGTAGCCGTCAATAACCCTTGAATGACAAGCCTCCCCTGTTCATCTGGGGTTATGTGATGATTCCCTTCATCCCCCGAAATCTCCGTGAATAATTCAACATCCCTCACTGTAAACGTCCGTTCAAACGTAATGATATCTCCTACTTGTAAAGACATATAAATCTCCTCCGGAAAGTTTTTTTGATAGAATATCTCTTTTTGAATTTCCTTTCTTGTTATATCGTTAAGGAATATATTCGGGGTGAAAAATACAAATCCCTTCTTCCACTGCCTTGCCGTTCATGACCAGTACGATGAAGGTAAGTAAGGAAGGAAATTCGGGGTAGAAATCTAGGGAAATAAGCGTACTAAACGAGTTCTGTAGCGAAATACCATGCTATAATTGACTAAAAAAGGTGATGTGTTTTGAAAGTACTAATTATTTCTGTATATCTAATTCCTACTCTTATCGCACTCTTTTTTGCTGGACCTTTTTCTCCATTAGTAGGACTTGCAATCGGATTTCCAGTCCACATTCTAGTAGTACTTTCAAACATATCCAGAACTCTTGATGAAATAGCCAAGAAGCTTTATGAATAAAAGGAAACTGTCTAATAGGTCTTACGGGGGCAATAGCTTCAAATCAAGGCTGTTAATGTGCAGTCTTTTTTTATGTTTAGGAAGAGAGGGTTAAGAGTTTAATTGAATGGGAAGGAAGGAAAAAGGTGAAGGGCAAACCGACTTTTTCCTACTTTTTAATCATATTGTTTCTTTTAAATACTGATGCTAAATATACCGATACACATATTTTTTCATTAATGATTATAACAATATCCATATTAATTATTTTAATGAATAGACTGAGAGCATCGGAAAAAGAAGATTTTAAATTTAGACATCTAATGATAGGGATGGTATGTGCACATGGAATCTATTATTTAGAAGAATTCATAAGGAATTAGTAGAGGATATACAAGTATTAAGATAAACATTTTTACTAATTGTATAATAGGAAACCTAGTACATATGTATCTATCCATTTCTTAATAGAAAGAATGGACTTTAAGCGATAATCCATCAAACAGGATGTTTGAGAATAAATGAATTCTCATTTAGTATGACTATACAGGGTTCTTTTGTAATAATTAACGGCTTTGGAAGTTCATACTAAAGGAGAGGTGTTTGTTGGATAATCATTCTTTTCAAGAAGTTATACGCAGTCGAAGATCTATACGTCAATTTCTTTCTACACCAGTGGAAGAAGAAGTTCTTCGTGAAATTCTAGAGGATGCTCAAGCTACCCCATCGAATTGCAATACTCAGCCTTGGGATGTTCATATCGTTTCAGGTGCAAAGAAAGAGGAATTGAAGAAGGCCCTCTTAAATACGAGCGAACAAGGGCAAGCCACGCCCGATTTTACATTTGATTTACATCACTATTATGGACGTTATGCTGAACGACAAATAGAACAGGCCCAAACATTCTATGGGGAATTGCAGATAGCTAGGGAGGATCACGAAGCCCGTCAAAAGGAAGTCATGCGAAATCTATCATTCTTCGATGCACCGCATGTTGCGTTCCTATTCATGCCTTCATTTGGAGATAATGTGCGTGTCGCTTCTGATATTGGCATGTATGCTCAGTCGTTCCTTTTATCACTGACTGCACGCGGGATAGGAAGTGTTCCTCAGACAATCTTGGGCTTTCACGCTGACACGGTTCGCCAAGTACTTGGCATTTCCGATGACATGAAGTTATTGTTTGGCATTTCCTTTGGTTATCCTGATCAAGAAGCAAAAGTAAATAGTTTTCGTGTGGGACGTGACCCCATCGAATCCAATGTAACCTTGCATAACTAGACTAACGAGAAAGGGCGTAATCAACGATTAAGTGGATTACGCCCTTTTTATAGTGAGTAGGAAATTAATCGTTTCTTGAAGAAGGAGAACTTAGCTCCCTTTCCCTACATAACCCCATCCGTTTTCATCTCCAATACCTTCAATAACTCTTTCACTGCAAACGAGTGATAGGACCCTTTCTTTGTAATAATCCCGAGTTTCCAAAGGAGTGTGGCGTTTTCAATCGGGATGATTTTAACATCACTGTTGGTTTGCTTTTCATATATCAATTTGGGTAATAATGCAATGCCCAGCCTGGATGAGACCAATTCGACGATTAAGTCCCATTGTGAACTTTGGTACGAGATGATGGGGCTGAATCCCTTTTCTTCGCATGCTTGTATCACATAGTCGTGCAAAGTGAAGTCCTTCGTAAATAAGATGAACTTTTCTTCTTTTAGTTCGGTCAAGGAGACGGATGATTGATGTGCGAGCGGATGGTCGTCGTGGACAAATAAAACGAATTCATCCTGAATGAACGGGTAGATGTCGAATTTTGCCTCATTCGCTGGCATGACAATGAGGCCAAGGTCAATTCGTCCATCTTCGACAAGTTGACCAATCAACTTGGCGCCAAGTTCAACTAATTCAATTGAGACATTCGGATGTTGTTGGTGAAAACGACGGGCGATTCCCGGAAAGAAAAGGGTACCGATCAGAGGGGGCATCCCGATTTTAATTTCCCCTGTCGCAATGTCTTTGAGGTCATCTAATAGGACGTCCAATTCTGACAAGGCCTGTAGCGCTTTTTGACCTTGCTGATAGACGATTCGTCCAGCATCGGTCAAGCGGAGGTGCCTTGTAGATCGATCGAACAGTTCAACATGAAGCTCCTGTTCAAGCTTTTTGATCGCTTTGCTAAGTGAGGGTTGTGTCAAGTAGGAATGGGCGGCAGCTTTTGTAAAACTGTTATGGTTCGCAACCTCGATAAAAGATTGTAAGTCTCGTAGTTCCATCGTTATTTCTCCTATTTATTCTTTATTTTCATACAATATATTCTATTTATGTATTTTACTTATAGGAAAGATAAATGTAAACTTTAAACAAGAAGATTATTCAGAATATTTACGATATTAAAGGGGGCGACCATATGAAAAAAGGAAAAGTGATCCATTCATTTTTGGAAGCGGTTTCAGATATTAAGGACGGTTCCACTATAATCGTTGGCGGTTTTGGATTGTCAGGCATCCCGGAGTACTCCATACAGGCACTGAAGGAGCAAGGCACGAAAGACTTGACGGTTGTCAGTAATAATTGTGGCGTCGATGACTGGGGGCTGGGGCTGTTGCTTCAGAATAAGCAGATAAAAAAGATGGTGTCATCTTACGTGGGGGAAAATAAAATATTTGAACAGCAATACTTGAGTAAGGAACTCGAAGTCGAATTAACGCCTCAAGGTACACTGGCGGAGCGAATCCGGGCTGGTGGGGCAGGCATCCCTGGTTTTTATACAGCGACGGGCGTCGGTACACCTATAGAAGAAGGAAAGGAAACGAAGGTGTTTGATGGCAAGAAGTATCTATTGGAAAGAGGAATTGTTGGGGACTTTGCCCTTGTAAAAGCGTGGAAAGCCGACACGCTTGGGAATCTTGTGTACCGTAAAACAGCGCGGAATTTTAATCCACTTGCGGCGATGGCTGGGAAAATCACGATTGCGGAGGTAGAAGAGATCGTCGAACCAGGTGAATTGGACCCCGATGAAATTCATACACCAGGTATTTATGTACAGCGGATCTTGCTTGGGTCCAATTATCAAAAACGAATCGAACGGCGGACGGTTGCACAAGGATAAAATTTAATGGGAATGGGGTGTCTGATGATGAAGGATACACGTATGGTTATCGTAAAAAGGGCGGTTGTGGAAATTGAAGACGGCATGAATGTCAATCTGGGCATTGGGATGCCGACACTTATTGCCAATGAGATCCCGGATGATTTCAATGTTTTACTTCAATCAGAGAATGGCTTGCTTGGCATTGGTCCATATCCACGGGAAGAGGAGATAGATCCAGATTTGATCAATGCAGGAAAAGAAACGGTCACGGCCGTTCCGGGATCGGCCTTTTTTGACAGCGCAGAATCGTTCGCCATGATTCGTGGCGGCCATATCGATCTTGCCATCCTTGGGGGAATGGAAGTATCTGAAACAGGGGATTTGGCCAACTGGATGATTCCCGGGAAAATGGTGAAAGGGATGGGCGGTGCGATGGACCTCGTTAATGGGGCCAAGCGGGTGGTCGTGATTATGGAACATGTGAACAAACATGGAGAATCTAAAATCAAAAAAACATGTTCGCTGCCATTGACTGGTCAAAAAGTTGTGCATCGTTTAATCACCGATCTAGCCGTGTTTGATTTTACCCCTGAAGGAATGGTGCTAATCGAGACGCAAGGAGATGTTTCCGTAGAAGAAGTGAAACAAAAGACGGAAGCTCAATTTTCTGTGGCACCTGAATGTTTAGCTAACAACTAAAAGTGTGGACTTGTGTTCAATCCTAATTTTCTCTTTGCATGTTGAAGGGGAATTAGGATTGTGTGTAAGGCAAAAATCATTTGCAGAAGATATAGATATGTGATATTATTATCTCGAATTAAATATATTTTAATTAAGAACAATGGGTCAATAGATCTCATTTATTTTTTATACAATATCTCGAATTCAAGATAAATTGAAAAATGAAGCACGATGAAAAGGGGCGGAAGTTGATGAATCATATTAAAGGAATTCACCATGTAACAGCCATAACAAGCAGTGCAGAAAAAAACTATGAGTTTTTCACATTCGTATTGGGCATGCGTTTGGTCAAGAAGACGGTAAACCAAGATGATATTCAAACCTATCACTTATTCTTTGCGGATGACAAAGGAAGTGCTGGGACGGACATGACATTCTTCGATTTTCCAGGTATTCCAAAAGGAACGCATGGTACGAATGAGATTTTTAAGACGGGATTCCGAGTACCGACAGATGCCGCTCTCGAATATTGGGTCAAACGTTTTGACAAGCTACAAGTGAAACATACAGGCATTCAAGATCTTTTCGGGAAAAAGTCTTTATCATTCGTTGATTTCGACGATCAACAGTATCAATTCGTATCAGACGAGTTGAATGAGGGCGTGGCTTCAGGCACACCATGGCAAAAAGGACCGATTCCGCTTGAATTTGCGATTACAGGATTAGGACCGATTCATGTACGGGTTGACCAATTTGACTATTTTAAAGAAGTGCTGGAGAAAGTCATGGCATTCCGTGAAATCGCCAAAGAAGGGTCGCTTCATTTATTTGAAGTCGGTGAAGGGGGAAACGGGGCACAAGTCATCGTCGAACATAATACGGTCTTGCCACGTGGACGCCAAGGCTTCGGTACGGTGCACCATGCAGCCTTCCGCGTGGAAGATACAAGTGTATTGAAGGAATGGATCGACCGTATGGAAAGTTTCGGATTCAGTACTTCCGGCTATGTGGACCGTTTCTTCTTTGAATCGCTTTATGCACGCGTCGCAACTGGCATCCTGTTTGAATGGGCAACAGACGGTCCAGGATTCATGGGCGATGAGCCATATGAAACGGTGGGTGAAATTCTTTCATTGCCGCCATTTTTAGAACCAAAACGGGAACAAATCGAGAAGATGGTCCGCCCAATCGATACGGTTCGCAGTACGATGAAGATTGAGAAAGAATACTTGTAAGCAGTTCCGTTCACACCATGTGCACGGAGTACGTGTACATGGTGTGTTCTAAAAAAAAAGAGAATGTTGAGCAAATGGGTTAAATCAATTTGTTTGAACTATGTGCTCAGCATTCATCTAAAATAGGGAGGAAACGAAGATGAAAAAACAGACGGCAGGGATTCACCATATCAGTGCCATTGTCGGCCATCCGCAGGAAAACATCGATTTTTATTCAGGTGTACTGGGCTTACGCTTGGTGAAGCAAACGGTAAACTTCGATGACCCTGGCACGTATCATTTATACTTCGGTGACGGAGGGGGAAATCCGGGGACCATCATTACCTTTTTCCCTTGGGCAAATGCTCGTCAGGGTCGGATTGGCGATGGACAAGTGGGTGTGACATCGTACGTCGTGCCAACAGGAGCTCTGGACTTTTGGGAAAAACGGTTAACGACGTTTCATGTGAAGGTTGAAAAAGTGAAACGTTTTGGCGAAACCTCTCTACAATTTGACGATCCGCATGGCCTTCACCTTGAACTTGTCGCTCGTGGGGCGGGTGAAGAGAATGCTTGGGCAGTGGACGATGTGACAAGGGAAGTGGCGATAATAGGATTTGGAGGCGCCACCCTTTATTCAAGCGCACCAGATGAAACGGCCGCTACATTAACGGATGTGTTAGGTCTGGAAATGATGGGTGTAGAAGGCGATTACACACGGTTCAGAGCTCTAGCTGATATCGGCAATATCATCGATTTAAAAATGGTCACAGGCGTTCGGGGCACAATAGGTGCCGGTACGGTGCACCATATCGCATGGCGTGCGAACGACAAAGCCGACCACTTGGAGTGGCAAGAGTATGCAATGAATCATGGACAGCACGTGACCGAAGTGAAGGATCGTAACTACTTCGATGCGATTTATTTCCGTGAATCAGGAAAGATCTTATTCGAAATCGCGACAGACCTGCCAGGATTCGCGATTGACGAAAGTCCTGAAACGATGGGGACGAAACTTATGTTGCCGCCACAATTCGAGCAGCAACGTGAGCATCTCGTTCAATCACTGATTCCCATTCAAGTACCACCCAATAAAGTGAGATGATAAGGAAAGGGAGAATATAGAATGAACCATATCTTTAAGCCAGGAACGAATCCGAATAAACCAGTCTTATTGCTTTTACATGGAACGGGCGGGAATGAAAATGATTTGCTTCCGCTAGCTGACATCGTGGATCCAGAAGCTTCTATACTAAGTGTAAGAGGGAATGTATCGGAAAACGGGATGCCCCGATTCTTTAGACGTTTGGCGGAGGGGATATTTGACGAAGAAGATTTGATTTTCCGTACGAATGAACTGAATAGCTTCCTGGATGAAGCGTCCACTACCTATGCATTTGATCGTCAAAATATCATTGCAATCGGGTATTCAAATGGAGCGAACATCGCGGCGAGCCTATTATTCCACTTTAAAGATGCCTTAAAGGGTGCGATTTTACATCATCCGATGGTGCCAAGACGTGGAATTGATTTACCTGATTTAACAGGTACAAACGTCTTCATCGCAGCCGGAGTCAATGACCCGATTTGTCCACAGCAAGAATCCATCGACCTTAAAGAATTATTAGAAGCGGCACATGCCTCGGTAGATGTACAATGGGAAAATAACGGACATCAATTATCGATGAATGAAGTGAACGCCGCGAAACAGTGGTATCAAGAAAAATACTAATCAATGATCAATCAAGAAATCCACCTACAATTTGTATGGTGGATTTTTTGTGTTATCAAATCATTTTGGCCCATTCATTACCCTCTATTACTATCTGAAATTATATGCGGAGAGGGTATAAAGTCTTAGTGGTATTCGTGGATAGATGAGGATTATATCCTGGTCAATCGGGTAATTAGCATATTTATCCCTATTTATCTCCCTGACTATATTCCTTATAATTATATAATATGAAAAATATACCAATAATAATGAGGTGTTTCTTTTGGATATAGGACAGGAGAAAGCTCAGATTTATTTTTTGCAAAGCACCGTCCCCCTTTCCCTACAGAGGGATGAGCCATTATGACAATCTTCGAAGCCAAACCTCTGAAGTCGGCAGTCAAGTCACGGGCCAAGCAATATGAAGACCTATTGGGGCAAGTAGAGACACTGAAAAAGGAATTTCAGGGAATCGTCGATTTGGATGAAGAGCTGGCCGGAGCCGGGGCGACGGCCATCAAGAACTTTTATCGAGCACAAGTAGAGGTGGCCAATGCCTGGATCGAATTATTCACGACCCAAATCAGCTTTCTGAAAGGGATTCCGGCCATATTGGAAGACGCCGACCTATCCGGTGAAACCGTGGTCGAGGTGCCGTTTTTAGAGGGGGAAGTGACCCACGGTCTCTCCAACGCCAAATCGATGGTGAACCAGCAGTCCACCGATCTCCAAAAGATATTCCAGAACATTGATGATATCCTCTCACTACAGGTGTTCGACCAAGGCGATTTCCATGAGAAAATGGAAAAGGCCGAAAAAGAAAAGAACGATACCATCAAGAAAGTGCACGAAGTAGATAATAAATTAGTAGAAGAATACCAAGTGACCGAAGCCCAGGAAAGTGTAGCCATTAGCCTTTTCCAGGCCTTACTTGAAGCCACCAGTCAGGATGGCACCGTTTCCCCGATGAACTTCAACCAAAGTGCCTTTCAAGCGAGTCAAGCTTATCAAGTGAAGGATGAAGTGGCCGAGAATATGCAAGGATACCGGGACTTCAAGAAGCAAGAAGAGGAAGCGCGGAAACTCGAACAGGAAATGGAAGAACTCGAGAACCGCCCATGGTATGAAAAAGCCTGGGACACGACAAAAACCTTTACAGGGGAAATCACGGGGTATTATGATTCAGTAAGAGCGACAACGGGAGTCGATCCCGTAACAGGCCGTAAACTTTCCGAAGCTGAACGAATCGCCGCGGGCGCGATGGCCGCGGCCGGATTCATCCCCATCGTCGGCTGGGCTGGGCGTGCGGTCAAGGGTGGAAGTGCCGTCTACAAAACCGTGAAGGGACTTAACGCTGCAGACCATGCATTGGATGCCTATAAATCTAGTAAAGGGCTGGATGTCCTCAAGCAAACCGAATACGGTCTATACGGATTAACCGCCGCCAACGGACTCGGCGAAGCCGTCACCGGCAAGGACATGTTCGGAAATGAACTCACTAAAGAACAGCGCCAAAACAGCCTGATGAACGCCCTTGGTATCGCCGGAGTTGCCGGGGCAGCTAAGGTCGCAGACAAAATGGCCAGCGGAACAAAGTTCATCCCCTACAGCAAAGAATATGTGCAAAAACAAGTCCAGAAAGCTCAAGGCTCGATCAAGGATATGGGTAAGGCCATCGGTAAAACGGAAGTGCCAACTGGATTCAAGGTCAGGGAAGTAGCCGATACGACTGGAAGTACTCACAAAATTATTGAAGTGGATAAGACAACGATAAAGGATCTTGCGCAGAAGATTACGGCGAAGGGTGAAGGTAGTAATGGTAAATCAGGAGAAAAGAGTTCTCTTACACCTGGTGGAGGATTGGCTGCACATGAGGTAAAAGGTGGGCATTTGATTGAAAGACATGTTGGAAAAACTGATGAAGAGTTATTAGAAAGAATAAGAAATAATCCTAGAATTAATGGGTCTTCTACTTTTAAAGATAGGGCTATTGCTGAGAAAGTTGTTAGTACAGCCTTAAGCGAAATTAATAACAAAAATGCGATTGAATCTTGGATGAGTAATTCTCAAAGTAAGTCAAACTTAGTTTTGACTTATGAAGGAACCGAAGTTATTGGGCGTGGAGTAAAAAGAGGTTCTACTAATGTTGAAAATATGACAAATGCTAGAATTATTTTGAAAAAGGATGGAGAAGGAAATTACATTTTAACTGGCTATCCAAATTAATACTCAAGAGGTGAGATTTTATGTTGTCTTCTAACAAACTAGAAGAACCGGTTTTTCAGTTCTTGGCCGGAACTTTTCATCAAGATATTGATTCTCCAGAAGTGGCATTACAAGAATTATTAACAGAAGAAAGTATAGAATATCTAAAATCTGCTATTGTCTTTTTAACAGATTTTATTAGAAGTAGTAAGTATTCAGATATTCAAAAGAATGAATATATTCAAACTTGTGCAGATGGTGTATACTTTCCTGCTCTTGGTTTACAACCACTTCAGTGGCTCTATCAAGTAATTGAACAAATAGAAGAAGCTGTTAAAGAAAAATAACTTTATTAAAAAAACTTGATTGGTTAAAAGCCTTTCAAGTTTTTTTGTGGGATGGAGTGTAACTATCTAGCTTGAAAAATAGAGTGATTGCAGATTGGGAAGAAAAAACCATACAAAAGTGGCCTACATATACAGAAGAGGTGTTTCCATGTAACAGATACTCATAAAAAAGTACCTCGTTGTTCGGGTTTCCCAGATAAAAAACTAAAGAGTTCTTATTGAAGGATTAGAAGCTCTTGAAATTTGTTGAAAAGGAAGAAATAGATATATTCGATGTAGGAAGAAATTCTATATTATAAGTATAATTCAAACCTTGATAATGCTCTTCAAGGTTTTTTATTATGATTTAAAGTGACAAGTCTGGAAGGGTATCAACTTCTTTACGAGAACATGCAAGGATACCGGGACTTCAAGAAGCAAGAAGAGGAAGCGCGGAAACTCGAAAAGGAAATGGAAGTAATGGTGAATTGAGTTGTATAGATATTGTGGTTCCAGACCATGGCTAGTTTTCTACTTAATCTGAAAATATAGGAATTTAATTGAGCGATGAGAATCAAATTTAAAATTTTTTGCAGGAGGAAATGCTATATGAAACAATGAAAAAAAATGTTTTGGATAGATATTTTAATGAAAAAACCTATTATATTTCTGATGAAAACATATTAAGATTTGCATAGTGAAAAAATTTTTTTAATCGAGAGAGAATTATAGGCTTTATAAATTTGTGTCCCTATGACTTTGTGGTTTTCACAATTTTCATGAAAGGGCTTACAATATCTGAAGTCTAAAAGTTCCAAAAAGATATCGATAGGGTTTATAAAAAAGTACTGATGACTTTTGTTAATTACCGAGAGGAGGAAATGGTTATGAGTTCTACAAAGCAATACACTAACGCTAGCAGATTATTTAGTCAAGTTATGTTTGATACTAAATATGAGGATTTAGATAAATCTTTAATCGAGCGTATGAAGATTCGTATGGCGGATAGTATTGGCGTAACCGCTGCGGGAGTGCATGGTGTAGGTGTAGATATGACTTACGCTATGCTTTCGGAATATGGAGGGAGAGAAGAAGCTTCTGTTTATAATCTAGGTGGTAAAATGCCTGCAGCTAATGCTGCATTTTTAAATAGTTTACAATTGCGGTCAAATGATTTTGAACCTTGTCATGCAGATGATAAAAGTGGAAAAGGACGTCCTGCGCATATTACAAGTAGCCTCTTCCCAGCGGTTTTTGCTGTAGGTGAACGTGAAAAAGCATCAGGTAAGGATATAATGGCTGCAATCGCTGTCGGTGAGGACCTTGGTTCACGCCTTAGTGCTGCTATTGGCTTTAATACAAATGCCCTTTTTGATAGTAATGGTACCGTTAATGGGATGGCTTCGGCAGCTTCCGTAGCGAAAGTATCGGGGCTAGACAATGAAAAAATCCATAATACTTTAGGTATCGCATTTAATACATTAGGTGGTCCCATGGCTTCAACTATGGAACACTCTTGGTTGTTTAAATTCCCAAATGCGAATTCAGCGCGTAACGCTATTTTCGCTGCTGATATGGCACGCCATGGCTTTACTGGAATTGAGGATCCAATTCTCGGAAAAAAATGCTTTGTTGATATGTTTTCAGTTACGCCTGATATAGATTCCTTATTTGAAGATATTGGGAGGATTCGCTATGGAGAAGTTTTAATTAAGCCTTATTCTAGTTGTTGTGCGACTCATCACTCTATCAAAGCTGCTCTAATTGCTACAGGTGAGCGAGGGTATGCTCCAGATGAAGTTAAAGAAATTCGTGTGCATATGCTTGAATCCAAGGTTCCTATCGTAGGTGGTTTGTGGGAGCCTGGAGAAGCTTCGCAACCATTTGCATCATTTAGTGTCCAGGCAACTGTTTGTAATGCAATTTTACATGGAGGAGTGTATCCAGAGCATCAAACACCAGAGGCGCTTTCAGATGAGCCGTTCCAAACGATGCTAAAAAAATATAAACAGATACCGGATTTACAAGAAACAGACGACTTTGTTGCTCATGTTGAGATAGAATTATTAGATGGTACAATTCTTTCTGGTAAATGTGATGAAGTACGTCCTGGGAATATGTTAGATCGTGATTCTTTATCTTTAGATTACATCTATGGCAAGTATTTACGAAACATGAAGTTTGGTGCGAGGATACCATTGTCTCGCGCTGAGGAGATTTGGGATATTTGCATGAATTTTGAGCAGCTTGATAGCATGCAAAGACTTGCTAAATTATTAGTTCCCTAAGATTAGATTAGTGAACTTTAATGCGTAAAAGTGCTTTTAGGCATTAATAGACAATAGTATAATATGTTATCTTTCTATAACTTACAGGAGATACAGGATAAATGGAAATAGACCTAAAATCAATGTGTAAAAAACTTTGGGTCTATTTTTCGTTTACTTTTAAATGGTGGATTTCATTAATATAGCAGCTAAGAATAATAGGGCATTAGCTTTAAAAATGAAAGAAATAAAGTAAATTAAACAACGTTTTGTAAGTGTTAACAAACCATTAATAAAATGAGATAAGTGGGAATAAGTAAATGCTTTAATACAAAGGGGACGTTATTATGAGATGGATTGTATTGGGGTTCCTTTTCTTGCTGTCAGTTTTAAACTACACAGATAAGTCTGTATTAGGAATAGCGGCACAACCAATTATGGATGAACTTAATTTATCATATGATCAATTTGGTTTAATAGGGAGTAGCTTCTTTGTTACATACGCTTGTGGAGGCGTGATCATAGGTATATTAACATATCGTATTAATACTAAGTATTTATTAATAATAATTGCATTAGGTTGGACAGCTTCATTGGTAACTGCTTATTTTGTAGAGACATTTGCGCATTTAATATTCCTTCGTGCTATTTTGGGGTTCTTTGAAGGTGGAACTTACAGTTTGTGCGTAGTGCATCTTGCACGATGGTTTACTAGTTCAGAACGGGGCTTTACTTCAGCCATTATGACTTCTGGTACAGTAGTGGGTACGTATGTAGCTGCCCCATTGATTGTACTGGGGATTATCAATTTAGGCTGGCAACATACTTTTGCTTTATTAGGGCTCGCAAGCTTAGTATGGGCAACGATGTTCTTCTTTATGAAGGATGAACCCAAAAGACCATTAATTGAAGATGTAAAATCTTTAGCGTCAAACAAAGAAGTGCCCTTTAAAGATGTTTTAAAGGTATTCCTTAATCCATATGTGTTATCAACTTTAGTGATTAGTTTTGTATCAATGTGGATAGCTACTTGGGTTTTGACATGGGCACCAACATATTTAACACAAATTGTTGGGCTTGAACCTCAACAAATGAGTTTAATCTTTGCAGCAATGGGGATTACAGGTGCAATCTTTGCCATTTGTATAGGTAAGTTTACGGACTCTTTATTTAAGAAGAATAGGAGTCTCCTTAAATCTTATGATCGAGTATTAATAACGATATTGCTTATCGGATCGGTATCGTATTTAATGACAACAATTGTATCCTCACCAGTTTTAGCATGTATTTTCTTAGGACTGGGATTAGTAATGAATGCAAGTTTATTACCATTAAATACGGCCATTAAATCCATGGTAATTCCAAAAAACTTAGTAGGTAGTGTATTAGGTATCGCATTGCCAATTTCAAGTATGGCAGGCGTTATTAGCCCATGGATGACGGGTTACTTGCTTAAAATCTCAGGTGAAGATATTCGTGCAGGATTTAATTCGGGTGTATTAATAGTCGTTGTTTTATATATTTTGGCTGCGCTTATTTTATTAAGCACGCGTAAGTTTAAGATTACAACAAGTGAAAAAGAAGATGCCCGTCGTGTAAACGAGGAAGAGAATTTACAAATAAATGTTGCACTAAATAAATAGTCCTTGTTGGCCCATGGCTCATAATCTACCGAAGATAGCTGGTTTGCTTCAGCTGCTTTCAATGAATAATTATAAGAAAAGGAAAAAAATTTAGACAGCCCCTTCTTTGGAATATCTGGTTTTTGGCAACTTGAATTTTTTTAATCTTAAATATAGAAAACAATGAAACTAATTTTTTAATGAATATTTTTAATGAAAATACACATTATATTTTTCAAAGAATATATTTAAAATTTGTATATTAACACACAATACTTTAATCAAAATAGAGAGATCCCTAAAAATATATTTGATTTAAGGTATTTGCGAGTTGATTTAGAAAAGTGTGGAGAGTAAATTGAAGATTTATTCTTGCTTGTTTAAAAATATAAGAAGGGACCGATTTTATTGACAATAGTAGATTGAAGGGAATACTTTGTACAAGAAATGAAAGCGGTAACATTTATTGTCGTATCTATTCTTTACAGAGGTTATCTAAATAAGTAAGTTTCCATCAAATCTATCTTTCTTTAAAGGATAAGGAGGAATTGAATGTCTACTCAAAAAAGTAAAGATTTTCAAAAATGGGGTGTACTTCTTACAACGTTAGTTGCTTCTGTCACGGTTATTATGAATGCGTCATTACAAAATGTTGCAGTACCACAATATATTAAGACGTTTGACATTACCACTGTAAAAGCACAATGGATTATATCGCTTTTCTCATTATGTTTTTTAATTGCAATGACGGTAGCACCGTATTTTGCTAAAAAATATGGTTATCGGAACATTTTCTTAGGTGGTATTGTATTTTTAACAGGAGGCGCGTTTGTTGGCGGTTTTGCTCCAACGTTTGAAATTATGTTATTAGCTCGTATATTCCAAGGGTTGGGTGGTGGTTTAATTACGCCGATTTGTTTGGTACTCATCCGTGAAAATTTTGGAATTGAAAAGCAAGGTTTTGCAATGGGATTATGGTCATTTTCAAATATGCTTGCCCCAGCCATTGCTCCGATAGTAGGTGGTTTAATTTTAGAAAATAGTTCTTGGAATTACTTATTCTTTGCGAATATTCCAGCTATCGTACTTTGTTTTATTTCAGTATTAATTTTTCTTAGAGGTTATAATAAAAAGTCAACAGAAGTAAATATTTTCGACTGGTTAGGCTTCATTTTAATCTCAATAGGGTTAGTTTCGTTAGTTTTCGCTATTGAGCAAGTACAAAAACCAGTACAGCCGTACATGCCATATGTACTGTTTACGGTAGCTATTGTATGCCTAACATCATTTGTATTCCATTCGTTAAAAGGTAAGCAACCGTTATTAAATGTACGTATTTTAAAAAATACCCTATTTACGTCAAGTCTTATTATCGTAGCTTGCTGTTCGTTTACCATGACAAGTCTTACATTTATCGTCCCCATTTTAATGCAACAAGTATTAGGTGTAGGTCCAACGCTTTCTGGAATGGCAACACTTCCACATGCCCTGATGGTTGGTGTGTTTGGTATTGTGGGTGGTACATTATTGGACAAATATGGCCCGAAAACAGCTATCTACCCAGGCTTGTTGGTTTTATTAGGTGCAGCATTCTTCATTTTCTTCACATTGGATACATTACCAATTTGGGCAATTATCGTATGTATAGGTATGATCGGTGTTGGTAATGGTATGCTAAGTACGACTACAGTAGCAACTGCCTTAAGTAAAGTGAATCAAAACCAGTTACGTGAAGGTGCGTCGATGGTTAATATTGTGAAACACATCGGTAAAGTAATTATTGTCGTAGTTGTTGCCTTTATTTACGATGGCCGTAAAGTACATTATTTAGCAGGGAATTATGCAGAAGGCCAAGCTGGCATGGCAGCTATCCAAGACGTTTATTTATTCCTTGGAGGGTTCTTACTATTAATGCTTCCTGTTGTTTGGCTGATTTGTAAAAAATATAAAGAGCAAGTTACCTATAGTTCTTTAAGTGAAGATGAACTATTTGTAGAAAAGGATTCAAAACCGATATTACAAAGATAATATAAAATAGCAAAAGAGATGTCTGGAAATTGATTAGGGACATCTCTTTTTGTTTAGGAATTTAACCAGACTACATTTATAGTTTGCTAGCACATAAATACCTTAATTTTTTAATGTTTTTTCCTTTTTAATAATTCTAAATAATTATGAATATTTTTTTAATGAAAAGTGATATGATATTTGAATTTTTTAGCCTTTATACTTTAAACAAGAAATGTAATTATGCGTCGCCTGGAGATTTATAACTACAATCAATAAAGGTCAAAGGTATTTCTTATTTAGCGCTAGATATATAGGAAATTGTAAGTTGAGGCGTAATAGTAGTTGAATAGCACTGATGATTTGTAAGCGGTATCAATTAATTGATTTTTATTTATTGAAAACTATGGAATGGGGCTTCTTTGTGAAGGGTTAGTAAAGGATCTTGTTATTACAAAAAAATGAGGTGGGTTTTAAATGGAAAAATTTTTATATGCTCCAGAAATTGCAAAATTAGGGCACGTGGCTTTAGTTTCTGAAAACCTTGAAAAATCACTGTGGTTCTTTAGAGATGTTATTGGTCTTGAAGAAACTGAAGAAGTAAACGGTACCCATTATTTACGCGCATGGGGTGATTTTGAGCACCACACGCTATCGATTACTGCGGGTGAAACATCGTATATCGATCACATTGGTTGGAAAGCAAAGCGCCGTGAAGATGTTAATACGTTTGCTACACTTTTACAAGAAGCTGATACAGAAGTACGTTGGGTTGCAGCAGGTGAAGAAACTGCACAGGGTGAAGCAATTCGCTTTGAATTACCGTCTGGCCACCGATTCGAAATTTATTATGATATGGAAAAAACGCCAGCAGATGATGCACGTAAATCGGTTCTTAAAAACCAAACATATAAAGCATGGCGCAAAGGCATTTCACCACGTCGTATCGACCATGTAAACTTACAAACAAGTATGGAGAACTCTGAGATTGTTCAATACTTAAAAGAAAAACTAGGGTTTAAACTACGTGAATACTTTATGAATCCAAATGACGTGCAAACAGCTAGCTGGTTATCGGTAACAAACTTAGTGCATGATATTGCAGTTGTTTCAACTGAGCGTTCAACGGCCCCAAACCAAATGCACCACATTGCTTATTGGTTAGACAACTCTCAAGACATATTACGTGCAGCTGATATTTTATGCGAAACAGAAATGAAATTCACAGGTCCTGGAAAGCATGGTGTTTCACAAGCAATGTTTATTTACGTAATCGATCCAGGTAGTGGCTTACGATTAGAAATCTTCACAAACGGTTACTTGATTTTCGAGCCAGATTGGGAGCCAATCGCGTGGAATTACGAAGAATTCATTAAACATGGTTCTACTTACTGGGGTGACCACCGCCGTGATGATGTGGATCGTGAAAAACAGTTGCGTGAACTTATTCAATCTCGATAATTTAGATAGTATAGTAAGACCACTCTGAACGTCAGAGTGGTCTTTTTTCTTGAGCCAAGTTACGAATGTATGGACATATTTGATTACTTATCACGAGAATTGTAGCTCATCTAATAGAATTAGTGATTCTAAAATAAGGAGCAAATACGCTGAGAAAGAAGAATCTTTTAAGCTTTTTTGGAGTAAGCTTTCAATGCGTTTAATACGATATTGCAACCCACCCATTGAAATGGACAGTGCTTCCATAGTTTCTTTTAATTTTTGTCCATTTGATAAATATTTGTATAGTGTGTAGAGCAAATCTTTCTTTTTGATATCATTGAAATCATATAATTCCTTTAGCAATTCTTTAGCGGTGGCATGCAATTGGGTGGCATTCATGTTGGCTATAAAGTTGCCGAGGAAGCCCAAATCTTCGTAATATTTAATTTGATCTTGATTGGATATCCTTGCAGAGATGGTTGCTTCTTTAAGTGATTCTTCAAATTCCATTAGGTCCTTATAAGAGTTACTAATGCCAATGGAATAAAGGTAATTCGAATTTCGTTTTTCTATATATTGAATAATAGATTTTAGAGACTTTGCAAAGCGTTTTTTGTCAGTATATTGCGTATTTAAGATGACAATATTTTCTCCAAGAATTGAAAAAAGAGACGGTACAGAGTATGTATTAAAATGTTTTGAAAAGAGTAATAGTTGCTCATGCAAATCGATTAACAAATCGGATTTTTGCTTTTGAGAAATCTGAATTACAGTGGTGGAAAATGGTGATTTAATTTTAAAAGGGAAGAATTTCAAATATGATTCAAGGTCATTCATACTATCGAATTTTTTATGAATTAATCGATCGAAAAGAGTATGTGTAAGATGCTCTTGTTCTTCGATTTTTGCATTTTCATATAACAAGCAGAGTGATACGACATTAGATAAACGGTCAAGGTATAGATGGTCATTTTCATCCATGGATTGAGAAGATAAGTATATAAATGAACAATTAGCATAGTGCTTTTTATTGATTAGTACGGGTGAAATTAGTTTTGAATGGATAGGGGACTGGTAAAAAGAGTTATTCGAATATTTTTGAGTATATCTTAAACTATGTTGCTTATCCTTAATTAGTTGGAGCTGCTTTTCAGAAAGACCTATTTGTAAAATTTCATCACCATGTAGGTTTTCAATGAGGATAGGAATGTGTAAAACATCATAAGCTGATTGGATAATTTCTTGTAAAGATAGTTTTTCGGTTACACTTTGTGTGAGGTTATTATGAAATGTTGAAATTTTATCTAGTAACTGTTTGTGATGTAGTAATGCATCATATGTTGTCTCTAATTCATTAATAATATTCGCAGATTTATAAACTTTGATATTGTCTGGACTCCAATTTTCTTCTAGGCGAACCTCAAATTCACAACATGAATCCCCCTTAGCCACACACTTTGTCTCAACAGCAACGAGCGGATGATTGTATTTTGTCGATAAAAATCCACTAACGTATCCACATAATGTGAAACATTCACATTGGGTAGAAGGTTCAAAGTATTTTTTATGTAAGCTAGCCTCAAATGAATCAATCCATTGTCCTTTAATGTGCTTAGCACTTCCATTTAATAGTTTATTAAAGTTAGGATCGATGATTACATCTCTAACATGACCATACATGGCATGCATACTTTTAGAGCCGCGGTGGGAAGATTGATCTTTTTGTAATTCTTTGGCATTCGCAGCAGAGACCCCGATTTCATAACTAAAACGGAATAAGAACCCCTTGGTTTTATATGAACCGATATTTTCTAATAATGTTTTTTTTAAAGTGACAAAAGAACTTGTAGATACTAACAGATTATTTGAATCTAGTAATAAATTTGAAGTGGTGTTTAATCCCATATATACGCCTCCGTTGTTGTATCTATAGTGCCATAGTAAATTAATTCTAATTGATAGCTTGATAATTTTCAATATTCAAAACAATAAATAAACATTTTTAGAAACGGATTTTTAATGAAAAACCATATTATATTCTCGTCTGAGAAATTATAAGCTGTTGTTAGAAGTAAGGAAGATTATTTTAGAGGGGAGGACATCAATAATTATGAAAGCGGTATCAGTGAATGGGGTTTAATTATAATTTACATGTTACCTAAAACTTTTATATAACTATAAACGATTTCTGGATTGCTAAAAAAACTTATAAATTATAAATAATAAATAATGAGGGGCTGACAATGGTATGCGTCTAGGTAACGATTATTATGATGGATGGGTGTTAGCAAATGGTGTGAAAACGCATTATTGTTGGGCTGGAACAGAAGGTCCGGCTGTCATTTTATTACATGGGGCTGGACCAGGTGTTTCTGGTGAGGCAGGTTGGCGATATATGTTACCTGCCTTAGCAAAAGCAGGGTTCCGTGCGTATGCAATTGATCAAATATCAATGGGTTATACGGATAAACGCCCGCATGCATGGCCTACTAGAGGTCATCAAAGCCTCGTAGATCATGTAGCAGACTTTGTTGAAGCACTTTGTTTAGATGAAGTGTTTATCGTAGGTAATTCACAAGGGGCATATGTAGCAGCGAAGTATGCAATTGATCATCCCGAGCGGGTGAAAAGAGTTGTACTCATTGCTAGTGCATTAGTTGCTAGATCAATGCGAGATACAATGCCGGAACCAGAAAACAACAAGAAGCTTTTAGACGTTATAAAGTATGATTATACGCTGGAGGCAATGCGTAAATTCGTTACATCAAATACCTATAACGAGTCAAAAGTCACAGAAGAATTAATTCAATTCCGTCATGAAACAGCTAACTTGTCAGGTGCAAAAGAGGCATTACAAGCTTCTAGAGACTATCAAGACAGAATGAACCGTGAACCGAAACTATGGGATCGTTTCTCTTTGAAAGATTCTTTGCCTAATTTAAAAATCCCTGCCAAATTCATTTGGGGCAAGCAAGATAAAATTGCAAAAGTTGAAATGGCATATGAATTGGAATCGAAATTGCCAAACATTTCTTTTGAGTATTTGGATGAATGTGGACATCAATGTCAAACTGACCAGCCAGAGATTGTGAACGAGAGTGTCATTCAATTTTTTAATGAAGAAGTACATTCCGAAGTTGAAATGGAAAGGATGATGTAAAATGGCTAGTACGTTAGTTGAAACAAACTTATATGATGAACTTATGGCAAGTGCAACAAGAATAGGGGAAATTGCAGAGGCTGAAGCATTAGAGGCAGATAAGAATGCAACAGTATCAAAAAATGTAATTAATGCGATTCGTGAAGAAAAAATCCATCGTTTATTACTACCTAAAGATTACAACTTTCCACAAATTGACTTTTGGACTTATGCAGACTTAATTAAAAAGGTTAGCTATTATAACTTGTCAGCGGGTTGGTTGACATGCTTTTACTCATTGCATAATGCATGGGTATCGTATTTACCGAAAAGCTTCCGAGACGAAGTCGTTGCATCAGATGGTTTTGTAGCAGATGTGTTTGCACCTGTTGGTCAAATTGAAGAGTGCGAAGGTGGATATTTAATTTCAGGTCAATGGAACTTCGTGAGTGGTATTTTACACTCAGAATGGGTAGCCTTAGGTGCTTTAATGCATTTTGATGATTCAGCTGTAAAAGAAGGTGCTGGTGTTTGTGTTCGAGTAGCTGACTTAACAATTATAGAAAATTGGGATTCTTTGGGGATGCGAGGTAGTGGAAGCCATACTGTTATTGCAGATAAAGTTTTCGTTAAAAGGGAAGCTATTCTGCGTATGAGCAATATGCAGGAACAAAGCCGACCACCAGAAGCTGACTATGATAAAGATTATCTATACTATGATATGCCGTGGTTCCCAGGATTCTATATAGGCTTCGCATCAATGGCTGTTGGTGGGGCAGAGCGTGTAGTAGAAGAATTTAAGAAACATACAGCTGGACGTGTTCGTATGAACGGTACTAATGAACATGAGTCCCCGACCAGTCAACGTGTACTTGCCGAAATTAGTATGGAATTAAAAGCTGCACAAGCCCTTTTAAATGAATATATTGCTCAAATGTACAGAGATAAAGATCAGCCATATAATGAAGCTGAATACAAAGCAATGCGTGCATCGTTGATTAGAAAATGCGTAGATATTGCAGTTCGTAGTTTATTAACATTAGGGGGACATGCTATTCTGAAAGGTCATCCGCTTGAATTATTCACGCGTGATTTATTAACAGTCGGTACACACTTAAGTTCTTTGTATGAAGATGCAGTAAATATCTACGGTAAGAAACTATTTGGATTCCCAGTAGTTACTCGAGGTTGACTAGTTCAGTATTTATTAGCAAATGAATCACTCAGTTAAGTTAATAGCCTTGATTAATAATACTAAAAAGCGAATTCCGAGAAGTTATAGGAATTCGTTTTTTATCGAAATTTTTATTGCTTCCTTCACCCTCCAAATCCCTGTATAGATATCCCGGCTCCGGGACAATCTAGTTTAGATTACATATCCAGGAGAGGAGTGGTTTGGATGGACCGCACGATTGGTTACTTACGTGAGATCTTGTCTAATTATACGGATCAATACCCGGAGGCACAGCACATTTACGATAAAATAAAACATGGTCAGTTCCATTCGGAGAAAGAACTCGTTCGTGAGCTTACTGGAAAGGAATCAGAACTTCTTAACCGAATTCTTCCTAAGGAAATGGAGCATGCAAAAGAAGCGATGGATTCTGAGCGTTATACGCAATTAAATGAAGTGTATGAACAACTGATTATGTGAGAAAAAAACCTTGTCCATGTTTCTCACCGGACAAGGTTTTCTTATTAGCCTATTCATCCATGCTAGTCAGAGAATCCATATGACTGGCAATCATCGAGATGATGGTACCAGCCTCTTCTTTACTGAACATGAAGTTCGTTTCATCTCTTAAAATAATGTCGTCTTCTTCTGTCCAAATCCGATTGACCCGTCTCAGCAGTCCATCACCTGTTTCCTGGACGATTCCGAATTGATAGGTGACCTCTACTTCGTTTTCTTTTATATAAGCCGTTACTTCTGGCGTTTCCCATTCAACATCGATTTCGAATACCTCAGAATCATCGTTTCCTGTTGAAGGATAGGACATGGAGCCTGACACGATTTCCAACCCATTATTGTCGTCATCGAGTTCATAGTCGTATTCGTCGTCGTCCCCTTCTATGTAAGCATGGAAGGTTTCATGGACGGCCTCCACGATATCTTCAATATCAGGTAATAGCACCTTGCTTATTTGCCCAAAATCGATGTCGAAGGATTCCATATAAAATTCTTCACTTTTCGGATCGAAAAACAGGGCGCAAAAATTCTCCTGCTCATCTTCATCTAATTCTGTATAAAATTCGATGCGTGGATGTTTTGCTCCTCGCTCCACGGTCATGCTGCCAATCCGATCGTATTTGTCACAAATTGATTGAAGATGGTCCTGCAATTCCCCACATACTCTGTCAAACCATTCTAATGACATTTCATCCACATCCTTTCGTTCCTTATTGTTTACCAAAATACGAAATACACTCTCGTCCAAAATATGTATTTTAAAAGGGGGATAACTCTACCATGACGAATACTATTTGAAATGACCCGATAGGAGGGTGTGCTATTGTCAGCGTTCAAAAAAATCATGATGGGATTCCTTGGTATAAGTCTCCTTGCTGCATGTGAGGACAAACAACCATTCAATGACGATAAGGAAGCGGTACATGCAGAAAAAGAAGTCGGGGATGCCAAAACGGGGAACGATGAACCTTCGTATGAAGCCTATAAATATAATGGAAGACACTTATATGGAGGGTGGATATCAGAAGGAACCTATCTTCTCATTTTAAGGGACCCCATCAGTACCTATACCATGCAAAGGATAACGAGAGATGATTATGAAGAGGTACGACATTTTGAAATAGTCAAACCCATTGACAATACCATGACAGGTGTACTTTATAATGAAGAACATCGAAATCGGACGACCACATTCACACTAAAACTTAGCGATGACCATACGAAACTGACGATTACCATGCCGGATGAGCCTCCTGTTACATACAAACAAACCGTGATGGAGCCTAACGAATTTAATCCTACTTACGAATGGGGATTTGAGGAATAAGCCGTTTCTGACGATCTTAAAAGGGAAAGTCGAAATCCCTACAGAATATACAGCGGAAATTTGTTAAACTATAGACAAGTGACGACTGAAGGGGAGTTTTGATTTGTCGATTCAAATTTATATCTTAGGTAAATTGGCTGAAGAGAATAGTTATCCATATAAGTTGAAAAAGCAATTATCCGAACCAATTCCTATTGATAAATTTACGGGGATAAGCGAAAGTAAATTATATTATCATTTTGATAAGTTAGCGGATATGGGGTTTATCCGTGCTGTGGAAACCATTAAGGAAGAGAACAGGCCAGACAAGCATGTCTATCAAATTACAGATCCGGGACGAGAAGAATTAAACAAGCGGATTTACCAAACGTTTGAAAAGGCCACTGAAATAAATGAAATGTATATTGCCCTTTCCTATATCAAGCACGTGAAGGTAGAGAAAGTACTCACGATATTAGAGGAGAAAATTGAAAAACAGCGTAAGACTTGGGAAACCTACACAAGCTTCAGCCACGAAATTGATGAAAATGCTGAGAACTATTGGGGAGTTAAGTTTATTCAGGAGCATGCACACAGTCGGGCGCAGCACAACGCCGAATGGCTGGAAGAACTTAGAGCACGCATAAAAGAACGGGCATGACTTCCTGAGCAGCTCACTTTTTGAAAGCATGATGCTTTAGTTTTGAAAAAATAATCTACCCATGCAATCAAGGGTGTATCGTTAGTAAGTTCTATCAGGATAATCATAGGTGATTTCTAGTGGAGACAGCGTAATGGCTGTCTCCTTTTTTAATTGAGTTTATTTTCACTGCCATGCTACTTTTCCCCCGAAAAAGTTTATATAGAGGGTGAAAGGGGGTGAGCGACATGGCAAACCAAATCAAATTATCGACAACGTTACGATTGGATTTCGAAACGGGCCTCAATGAAAAAGGGGAGATCGTTTTCAAGCGTAAATCCTTCTCTAACATTAAAACGGATGCATCGGTCGATCAGTTATCGGCGACTGCCAAGGCCATTGCGAGTGTGCAGAATTATCCGATGGGTGAAGTGAACCGCGTGGATACGAACGCCATCATCGGGTAAGTGATGTGAGGTCGGAAAACGAGGGAGGTGACAGGTATGGCTAAAGCATTGGAAATGATCTTCGTAACAGAAGAAGGAAAGTCGTCGACGATTTCTGTGGATAATCCAAAGGAACCGGTGGATGTGAATCAAGTGAAACAAGCAATGCAGCAAATCATCGCGCAAAATGTTTTCATCACCTCATCAGGAGATTTCGTTAGCATCAAGGGAGCACGCGTGGTCGAGCGTAATGTCGAGGATGTCGAAGTGCTTTAAAATCAGTAACGGTTGAATTATCTCTTCTGACGGTCGAATTATTGGTCGTAACGGTCGAATTAATGCCTATAACGGTTGAATTAATCGCCACAATGGTCGAATTAAGCTCATTTTTGAAGGGATGGTCCTTCAAAGATGAGCTTTTTGTTCGTACATGCTCTATTTCCTAACACAATCCAAAGTGTAACAGCTTGATTAAGGTTAAAAGTGAGATATATCACTGCAATTGAGCTCGACTGCCAACCATTTATGGCGATAGTCCACGTCCTAGCAGTAAAAAGACGGAAGGTATAATCTGCTTTCCGTCTCGCTCATTTTTAATCAGAGCCAGTCTTTAACATAAGCAACTAACCCAAATACCCCACCTATTCCCATTCCAAAGAAAACAGGAAGAACAAGACTGGATTTATTTACCGACTTAGGCCTATCCAATAAAATACCTCCTCTGTAAATAATTTATAATAGATAGTACGGAAAGAGTGAGGAAAAGTTTCAACTTTCTTGTTGTTAATAATAATCCCAAGCTCTTTCATATAAGTCGAGAAGGTCGGGTCTATTTAATGAATTAACGGGGATCTCAAAATGCTTACCCTTGATGGTTATATCTTGATCTTCATCTTTGCCGAAGTAAAAGAGAGATGGAATCATTTCATCCGCAAGATAGGTAGTTTCCACTTTTAGTTCAGCAGTTTCAATATCAAACTTTTCCCTGGAGGCTAATGTGAAACCCCAATTACCAAACGAAGGAATATCTAAATGATAATTATCCACATATAACCCTGTCGATTTCACGGTGTTACTGATCGTCCAGAAAGCCGCTGTAGCAAATACAGGGGAAGTCGATTGAATAGAAGTAAAGCCAGTTGGTGTCAGGTGGTTCCTAACTAAGCTATAGAATTCCCACGTATAGAGTTTATTCAAGGACTCGTTATTCGGATCAGGTAAATCTACAAGGATGACATCATATACGTCATCGGCATTCTTCAAATAACTAAAGGCATCTTCATTAATAATATGAACTTTTTTAGAGTGAAAGGAGTTTTGATTCAACTTCGTCAAAAGTGGGTTCTCTTTGGAAAGGGTCGTCATTTCAGGATCCAAGTCTACCAGGGTAATGTTTTGAATCTCTTTATACTTCAATAATTCCCTTGTCGCCAACCCATCACCACCACCAAGGACCAGTACATTCGTATTCTTGTCGGAAAGCGACATTGGAATATGAACCAGCGCTTCGTGGTATCGATGTTCATCTGATTCAGCGAACTGAAGCTGTCCATTTTGGTATAAACGTAAATCTCCTGTATCTTTCGTCATGATAATCTTCTGGTATTTCGTATCTTTGGAAAAAACGATGGGGTCTCTATAAAGTTTCTGCTCCAATGTATGGGCATACTGTTCCCCATATAAAAAACCTAAGCCAATCACGATGGTTAATAAGATCCCCGTCAGTCTGATATACGTTTGTTGAATCTCTTTTTTAAATGCAAAGCTTATCCAGAGGGCCACGATGATATTGATAAAAGCGATAAAAAATCCGGTCTTGATCAGTCCCAGCATCGGTTTTAGCCAAAAAGCAAAAGCCACGGTCCCCAATAGACTACCAACATAGTCCCATCCCAGTACATTAGCAGTCGATTCCTTTAAGTCGGCATCAATTTCTTCGGATTTCCGAATAAGTAGGGGCACTTCCAATCCTGTAAGATAACCGGTGATGATGATGATGGCAAATAAAAAGACCTTGGATGTCCCATCCCCGAAATTTGCTTGTATGTAAAAAACGGAGAAGATGGAGAAACCACCGATTAAGGCAATCAAATATTCCGTTATCACGAATTTGGACATCAAGTGGCGATGGAATTTACCGCTATGCATGGCCCCAATGCCCATCCCGCTCAAAAACAAGCCAATGGTTAAACAATAGAATAATGTGGAATCCCCGAAAAGATAGCCACCAGCGGCTCCATATAGTACCTGGTACACAATCCCACATATAGAAACAATCCCGGAAGACGTGAAGATTCTTCTTTTTTGAATGTGGCTTGCTCTTTCTGACATACTGTTCTCTCCTTCACAATCTATAATGATCCATCAAAAAAGAACCTGAAAGAACTCAGATTCTTCATGTTAGTCCGTCTTATGAAATGGCACCTGAAATGATAAAGGCGATAGCGAGGGATATAGCGGCTGCAATGATTCCAACCGATACTTTCCCTTTTTCAATCTCTTTTCTCACATCCAATTTCGGTGTAGCGATCTCAAATATAAAATAACCGATCATCATCAAGATAAAGCCGATGATGCCCCATATTGCGGCACCCAGTAAGGAATTATTTGTGTCAACGGCAGTACTCATGATGTAGGTGATACCCAAGATTTTCCCCGCAAACTGAATAGCGACCGCACTGTTCCCGTTTCTGATCAGTTCAAAATCATTGTACGGTGTGATTTTTTCGAAAATCCACATACAAACAATGGATACTACACCCAATACCAAAAAGTAATAGATTGTTAGTAACACTTCCTGTACGTCTATAATGTTTTCAAACATTTCTTATATCCCCCTTGTCATTTCCCGGTCCCCGGACCGCCACCACGTACAACATCACCATTTCGAATGCTGTCCGGATCTGATGATTTTTTCACATTGCCTGTCCCTCTATAACTGCTACCCGTGTATGAAGATCCGGATTCGTCTTCCTCTTCATCCTCCATCAAAGAATTAGTGGGGATACTAGTGGAGTTATGATTTCTAAACGCGTTAACATAACCCTTATAGCCCAGCCGTTTCTTTAATGTTTTCGAGTCTACTTGATTCCAGCCATACAAAGTGGTAGCCACACTTAAAACGCCGAGTGTTTCCATAAGAGGAAAGTCATAGCTATTTTCGGCAAAATCCTCTTCGACGACTTCAATGATCGTATTAGCTGGGTTTAGTTCATCTTTCATAATATGTATGACTTCATCTGTTGAGTCTTCTGGATAGAGGAGAAACATCTCTTCCTCACTACTTACTGAAGCATGATCGGGTTCTGTGTCCGTCCGGATCTCACTAGCAACCTCTGAAACACTTTTACTATAAGCCTGATAAACCGTTCCATGATCCCCTAAGTCATTTTCAATCGTATCAATTTCTTGATATTGAGAAGAAATAAAGGAATTTCCACAAGCAGCTAAAAATACGGATAACGAAGTAAGTATGACGGCCATTTTCTTCATGACTTTCCTCCTTGATTGTTGTCTTTAATATAATAGTATATTTTAGTGAAAAATTGTAAAAAAAATAATAAATGGGAAGATGTAGGGATCCTATTGCGAATTAGTTCCTTTTTGTGGTAAATGAAGGAGAGAGAAATTATAATCAATAGATAAAAAAGACACCCGTTGAGAAATGGAATAGGGGGATACAGATGTGCATAGGTGTAAAAGAGTAATGATTGGATGGCTGATGATAGGTAGCCTTGTTGCATGTGAAGAACCAGCCATTCAAGAAGGAAAGTTCCAAGTGCAAGAAACAAAAGAGGGGAAAGACTTAGTGGAAACGAGCGATGTGCCTTCTTATAAGACCCCTAAGTATTTTGGTAGCCAATTGTACAATTATTGGGTATCGAATGACACGTACCTTATTATCATGAGGGATGAAATCAGTACGTATACCCTTCAGAGAATCACAAAAAATGAGATTGATCCACTTAGGCATTTTGAAATCGTGAATCCGACTGGTTCCACAATCACGGGTATCTTATATAATGAAGAAAATCGAAATCGCACTACCCTTTTCACTTTGAAATTAAGCGAAGATAAAAGGAAACTAACCGTTACGATGCCAAATGAAAAGCCGATTACGTACAAAGAAACGGACCTGGACCCGCATGAATTTAACCCTCGTTTTATTTGGGAAGACATTAAGTTTGAGTAAGTAGGTTTCTTTACGTTTAATAGAATGTGGCTGGCTTGACTTTGTGCAAAAAGTACAAGATAAAGTCTGAAATCATTTACTGACAAGAGGCGGCCTAATCACAACTCTTCTCGAAATGTTTCCCTTCACTGGGGCTTTTTCCTTCTGGTGGCGACCAAGAGCCTTGGCACAACTCATTGCTCAAGGAATACGAATACGTCCACCCTTTTTCGTTTTCAAATTCTACATTTACGTGATACGGATTATAGTTTCTCCCAATGTCCCTACTGAATTGCCATCTTTGATTCGGATATTTGTCCTCAAGATAGTGGTTGAGTTGTTCAGTCTTCTTGGATACTTGATAATCAACCCAATAGGGGCGAATAACAAAGAATGCAAGCACGAATACGGTAATGGAAGAGGCCATTAGTAAACTCATTTTCCTGATCTTTTGTGGCAATAATAAGGCAGTGGCATACAGCATAACTACAAAAATAGTAGACCCTATAATTTCTAATACTGTTTGTGGATACAAGGGAAATCACTCCTTCAAGGAACTATTATTTTTGTGGGAAATCATTGAATATATAAAAAAGACGAAAAAGCACCTTTGCTTTTCGTCTTTTTTTTCATTTATAAGAAACGCTTCCTGATACTTGGTGAAGGCAACATGCAGCTTTCTTCCTTTTTCCCGAACCATTTATAACGGTTTTTGGCAATGAAATCATAAGCGGTGTTCCGAATGAAACGTGGGACAATGACCAAGCCATAAAACAGCTTCCAAGCGCCTTTCAAATGGCTACATATCCTTAGTGCTGCAGTCGATTTATAGTAGGCCTTGCCATTCTCAAGCAAGACGATGCTATCGATATTCCCGGGAACCTGATACTTCTTCTGAAACTCTTGTCCAGTTGGACTTTGAAGGGAAGCAAAACGAAACAGCCCCTTCGGATCGCGCTTTATGATGAATTGGACACTCGAATCGCAAAAGTTACATTCACCATCAAATAAGATGACAGGATTCATGAACTTTCCTCCTCAAAAGAGACGTGTAGAGAATGCCTCATCCTTTCTCTACCCACATTACTGTGATGGAAACGTCTTTGGTTTTCGATGTTCTTTCTTTTATTTTACATGATTTATTCCATATTTACGCATTTTATGAAAAAGTTTTACCCGCCATGCTACTTTTCCCGCTAAAAAGTTTATATAGAGTATGAAAGGGGGTGAGCGACATGGCAAACCAAATCAAATTATCGACAACGTTACGATTGGATTTTGAAACGGGCCTCAATGAAAAAGGGGAGATCGTTTTTAAACGTAAGTCCTTTTCTAACATTAAAACGGATGCATTGGTCGATCAATTATCGGCAACAGCCAAGGCCATTGCGAGTGTGCAGAATTATCCGATGGGTGAAGTGAACCGCGTCGATACGAACGCTATCATCGGGTAAGTGATGTGAGGTCGGAAAACGAGGGAGGTGACAGGTATGGCTAAAGCATTGGAAATGATCTTCGTAACAGAAGAAGGAAAGTCATCTACGATTTCTGTGGATAATCCAAAGGAACCGGTGGATGTGAATCAAGTGAAACAAGCAATGCAACAAATCATCGCGCAAAATGTTTTCATCACCTCTTCAGGAGATTTCGTTAGCATCAAGGGAGCACGCGTGGTCGAGCGTAATGTCGAGGATGTTGAAGTACTTTAAAATTAGTAACGGTTGAATTACCTCTTGTGACGGTCGAATTATCCGTCGTAACGGTTGAATTAATGCCCACAATGGTCGAATTATTTGCTAATGTGGTTGAATTCATGGTGATTCAACTACATTCATAGGCAGGCTCATCTTGGAAGGACAAGTCCGGAAGCGGTGAGCCTGTCCTTTTTGACTAAAACTACTCAAGGCAGGTGAATAAAAGTGGACCAAATCCTACCGTTTGTCAGCGATATCGGGTTTCCCATCATTGTAACCTTGTACTTGCTTCACCGGATCGAAACAAAGCTGGATACATTGAACGAAACCATTGTCGAGCTGCCAGAACGCTTGCGAGAAGGATTCCAAAGTCAATTCAAAGGATAAAGGGAAACACCGTGGATGATAGCTTCCACGGTGTTTTTATTATGCAGTTCAGGTTAATCGAATAGATATATGTTACTTTATAACTGTTTATTGATAACTTTTTTGTTTATTTTTTCCGTTTAGGTTTTATTATGCTAGAAATCCATTTACAATTAAAAAAAGAAAATTTTGAATTTTGTGAGGTGAACGGTTTGGGACATAAAATGATTATGACTGCTGGCTACCCTGAAATGGCTATACTGATTCGAGAACTTGCAAATGAATTAAGGCTGGATATAACCGTTGTAGAAGGAATTTTAGATGAAGCGGCGCAGGAAGTAAAACGATTAGTGCAAACAGATACATATGAAGTAGTCATTAGTCGGGCGGGTACAGCGGCGAAAGTAAGAGAAGTAATCGATCTTCCCATTGTGTATTCAGATTCGGAGCATCTCGATTTACTTCAAGGATTTATCGAAGCAAAGAAGCTGGGCGATCGAATTTGTTTCATTACTTTTCCAGAGGAAGGATTTTTATTTAACTTTGAAGAAGTGACTAAGATTCTAGGTTTCGAGGTCTCCTTTTATCCATATCAATCAGATCGTCAATTGATCGAACAAATAAAACAAGCGAAAGAGGATGGCATGGATGTGATTGTAGGAGGTGGCGTGCGGTCAGCCAATATTGCATCAAGCTATGGGATGAAAAGTATGTACTTACCACCCAACCCCCGTACAATTAAGCGGGCCTTGGTTCTAGCCGATCAAGTAGCAAGGGATCGCGTCATGATCAAGGAAGAGGCAGAGCGGTTAAATGCTGTAATCAATGTTTCGGAAGAAGGCATCATTTTTTTGAATGAGGAAGGCATCATTGAGTCGATGAACGCTGCGGCTGAAAAGATTTTCAATGTGAGCAGGACAGACTATATAGGGAAAAGTAAGGAACAAATTTCATTGGTGGAGTTAAAGAATATTTTATTGAAAAGCAGTAAACACATTGAGGGTGGGAACTTTACGTTAGGAACTCTTAATGTATCATACAGTCCTGTTATTGTCGGGTATACGAAGATTGGAACCTTTGTGAATTGCAGAGAGGTTAGTAAAATTCAAAAGTTAGAACAGAAAATTCGACGGGATTTACATGTAAAGGGACATACGGCCAAATTCACATTTGATGAAATCATTCATGAAGATCCAATTATGGAGGAAGTCATTGACTTGGCAAAGGAGTATGCAAAGACGGAGTCCACTGTTCTTATAATAGGAGAGAGTGGAACCGGAAAGGAACTTTTTGCACAAAGTATACATAATGAAAGTAGCCGCAACAAAGGTCCTTTTGTTGCCATAAATTGTGCAGCCTTGCCTGAAAATTTATTGGAGAGTGAATTATTTGGCTACACGGAAGGGGCATTCACTGGTGCAAGTAAGGGTGGCCGTCAAGGTGTATTTGAATTAGCACATGAAGGCACGATCTTTCTAGATGAGATTGGGGAAATCCCGACGCATATCCAAACCAGGTTATTACGAGTCCTTCAAGAGAAAGAAGTTATGAGACTTGGTGGAGAAGGGGTCATTCCGATTGATATTCGAGTGATTGCAGCCACGAACAAAAATTTATGGGAAATGGTGGATAAAGGTGAGTTTCGATTAGATCTCTATTTTAGGCTTAGCATATTGCATTTAGACGTTCCAGCCCTTAGAGAACGGGGATTAGATATCCCATTGCTTGTGGATCAACATTTTCAAAAGTTAAATCATTCGATTCGCTTTTCTGATTTATCCTTACCTATCCAATATTTCTTCAAGAATTATAGTTGGCCTGGGAATGTACGGCAACTTGAAAATGTCGTAGAGCGGTATATCCTCTATTCGAAAAATGTAAAAAAAGAAAAATATTTCATAGAAGATATTTTGAAAGAGATGGGTGAGGGACAAAAACTGGAATCCCAGGGAGATGAACTAATCGTTCGAACAGGAACGTTAGATGAAATTAATAAGCAAGTGATTATGAAAATGTTAGAAGAACATAACGATAATAAAAAGGTTGTGGCCGAATTACTAGGGATTAGCCGAACAACATTGTGGAAGAGAATATCAGAAATATAAAAAGTCAAAGTGGATCCCTTCCGCTTTGTATTTTTTTGGAGTAATCTTACGCGTATGTTTACGAAATGAACGTTTTTATATGGATGTTTAAATAATGAACAGGTTATTCGGCAATTTGTTAGAATTTAAGCCATTTTATATTTGGCATGGATTTTGCTTATTAAGTTAATAGGAAGGGGGAGATTACAAGTTGCAAAGTAGTATTAGCGCCGTATCATATGGACAAATCCGTGTCATTACATTAAATGAGCCGACTAAAATGAATGCGCTATCATATGAGCTGAAGCAGGAATTACTTTCAGAGTTACAATCCTTGCAATTCAATCAAGATATAAAAGTCATTATCCTGACCGGTTCAGGCAAGGCGTTTTGTGCAGGTGGTGATGTGAAAGCCATGCAAGAGCCTTATGATGCTGAAAGTATTCGAAGAAATATGGAACTCTCTAAACATATCATTATGCTCATCCGTAATTGCGAGAAGCTCGTCATTAGCATGGTGAATGGGGTAGCCGCCGGAGCGGGAATCAGCCTAGCGTTAGCAACGGACTTATCAATAGCGGAGAAGAATGCGAAATTCATATTGGCCTTTAAGAATTTAGGACTTATTCCGGATTTAGGATTACATTATTATCTACCAAACATTATTGGAGAGAAGAAAGCAAAAAAGTGGTTCTGTGATGGTGCGAGCCTAACGGCTATGGAGGCATTAGGAGAAGGACTCATCAATGAAGTTGTAGAAGAAGGAGCGGGAATGGAGTACGCAATAGAGATGGCGCAACAATTAATTGAAGGTCCCGTTGATTCTTTTATCGTATCAAAATCATTAATCAACCAACAAAGTAATGACCAAATCGAAAAAATCATGACACTCGAAAATATGCATCAAACACTTTTGCGTGGGAATGAAGATCACTTGAAGCGTCTACAAACTTTCTTTGCTCAACGGAATTAATGGATAGATCAACAAATAAAGGAGGGATTCATTTATGAGAATTCGAAAGTATTCGCGCTTCGTCTGGCTGTTCATGGTTGTCATCATTTTATCGGCTTGTAACGTTTCTGCAAGTAATGGGGTAGTCAAAAAAAATGAAAATGGGGATTACAAAGTAACGATGACAACAGCCGGTACAAGTGGTTCATTCTATGCCATTGGAGCGGCCATCTCACAAAATCTAAACAATAATGCAAAGGGAATTTTCATTACGAATCAGGCTTCAGGTGGTTCTGTTGAAAATGTTCGATTATTGGACCGCAATGAGGTGAATTTCGCACTTGTAGGTGGGGATAGTGCTTTAGCTGCTTATAATGGAACACATGAATTCGAAGGAAATGCCCGTTCGGACGTATTACGCGGTGTAATAAGCCTATACGAGCAGCCCCTTACATTGGTTGTTTTAAAGGATTCCAATATTAAATCATTTAATGATCTGAAAGGAAAACGTGTGGCTGTGGGTGCGCCTGGTAGTGGTTCGGAACTGAAAAGTAAAGAGGTTCTGGAAGTTTTGGGGTTGCCTTATGACGAGGGGGTCAAGCAAAAGTATCTGTCCTTTGCAGATGCCATTGAAGGAATGAGGGATAACCAAGTAGATGCAACATTTGTTTGGGCAGGAGCGCCAGCATCAGCCGTGCAAGAGCTAGGGAGTACACGGGACATAGATATTGTTGGCTTCACAGAAGAAGAAAGTGAAAAAATATTTGAAGAAAACCCATCCATTTTTCCTTATGTATTGCCAGGTGGTACGTATAAAGAGGTAGAAAATGATGTAAGGACTTTGGCCATCAATACCCAAATTGTTACACGTAACGATATACCTGATGAAGCAGTGTATAACTTTGTAAAAGGATTCTTTGAAAATATAGAAGAAATCCAGCTTGCACATAGCTCTATGAAAGAAGTAAGTATGGAAAGTGCCGTGCAAAACGTCATTGAGATGCATCCAGGTGCGAAACAATATTTTGAAGAAAGTGGAGCTATAAAGTAATTAAAAAGGGGGAAAAAATATGGAGCATGAACCTCAAAAACCACAACACCATTTAGTGAAGAAAATTATTTTCATCACGGCCATTGTCTTATCGATTTTCCAGTTGTATACGGGAGGGTTCGGTTTACTAACGCCCATGTTACAACGAAGTCTCCACCTATACTTAATTCTAATATTAGTATTTTTAATGTACCCCATTAAACTACCAAAATCTTGGCGGATACTCGATTTTATTGCCGTTGCGTTATCGGTTAGTTCAGGGATTTATATATTCTCTACATATGAAACGCTTTTGTTTCGTGTAGGTGCGCCAAATGCATTAGATGTTTTCTTTGGTGCGGTGACTATCATTTTAGTACTTGAAGCAACTCGACGTGTGGCTGGGTTAATTTTAGCGTTAATCGGCACAGCCTTCATTTTCTATTCATATTTTGGTTCGTTTTTCCCGAGTGTTTTTGAGTCTTCGAACATGTCGACCAATCGTTTCATGTCATTAATATTCCTTTCAAGTGAAGGATTATGGGGAAGCACTTTAGGGATTGCGGCAACATTTATTGCCCTATTCATCATTTTCGGTGCGTTCTTGAATGCAACGGGTGCTGGTAAGGTATTTATCGATTTGGCTTACTTTTTCGGGGGTCGTTATCGTGGGGGCCCAGCAAAAGTAGCGGTTGTATCGAGTGCATTAATGGGGACGGTTTCAGGTAGTCCGGTAGCCAACGTGTCATCGACAGGACAATTTACCATTCCATTGATGAAAAAGATCGGATATAAGCCAAAAGTGGCCGCTGCAATTGAAGCAGTTGCTTCAACAGGTGGTTCAATGATGCCACCAATCATGGGCGCTGGCGCCTTCGTTATGGCGGAAATGACTGGGATTCCGTATTCTGAGATCATCATTGCTGCCATCATACCGGCCCTTTTATATTATTTATCCATTTACTTCTATGTGGATTTGGAAGCAGCCAAGGAAAACTTACGAGGGCTTTCGAAAGCTGATTTACCTAACTTGAAAGAAACGTTCCTAGCAGGATTCCATCTGTATATTGGTTTAGGTTGTCTTATATACTTGCTTGTATTTGTTCAAGCCTCTCCGATGTATTCGGCATTCTGGTCAATTGTCGCATTAGTCGTGTCCTATATCGTATTCTATTTCAAACAAGTGAAATGGAATTTCTTCATAGATGCATTAATTGATGGGGCAAAAGGGATGGTTCTGACAACCGTTGCCTGTGCCACGGCCGGTATCGTCGTTGGGGTCGTTAACTTAACAGGTGTGGGTGTAACATTGACTACACTAATGGTGAACGTAGGCAGTACCTCGATTATCTTAACGCTAGTTGTAACGATGATAGCGTGTATCATCATGGGAATGGGGCTTCCCCCGACTGCAGCATACATTCTACTTGGTGTGTTAACGGCACCGGCACTAATCAATTTGGGAATTGAACCGATATTCGCCCATATGTTTGTATTCTACTTCTCTTGTCTAGCACCAATCACACCACCAGTAGCCCTTGCATCCTTCACAGCGGCGGGAATCGCCAATAGTCATCCACTGAAAACCAGTATAACTTCTGCAAAGATTGGACTTGTTGCATTCTTGATTCCCTACATGTTCATATACGGTCCGGAATTGTTAGCACAAGGGAAAGTATCGGCCATAATGTGGACCATATTAATGGCCTGTATAGGCGTTTTCGTATTAGCGATGGCCATGGTTGGCTGGTTGAAGCGAAAACTATTCTGGTATGAACGGGTATTGGCTTTTATCACAGCCGTATTACTGATATCGGCAGGAATGCTTACGGATATTATTGGCCTGGGTCTCCTTGTTGGTTTGTTAGCCCTTATTTACACGACAAGGAATAATCCGGTCGATGCTGTTGATACAAACTTGGAATTAACAAAATAAATAGATTTTATTAAAGGATGTGAGTGAATATGGAAGTATTTACTCCTCTTTTTTTAAATGACGTTAAGTTTGGATGATGTGTATGAAGCTTTATTCTTTATATATCGCAGCTATTTTTGTGTTCATCGCTGTTTTTGGAATACGTCCTTTAACCTCTTTATATGCCAGCTCTCTAGATGCGACGATGTTCCAGATCAGTTTAATCACGATGTGTTATTCGGTTGGCCCTTTATTGATAGCCATTAAGATTGGAAGATTCATTGATCAATACGGAGAAAAAATACCCATTTTGATAGGGGCTTTGGGGATTGGCATCTCAGCATGGTTACCCGTTTTATTTCAAAGCATCGGTATGCTCTTTGTATCGCAGTTCTTATTAGGAACCAGTCAGATCTTAACGATTGTTGCCTTGCAAAATGGGGTTGCCAGTGCCGTTCCAAGCAGTAATCGTGATAGGGCAGTCGGGACATTTAGTTTATTTACTTCGACAGGCATGTTCATTGGTCCATTTGTCGGTGGATTCACTACAGATTATTTTGGCTATTTAATGGCCTTTATCGTGCTAGCCTGTGCACCGATTGTTAGTTTTATAGCAACATTAGGCATTCAAACGACGAAAAAGAAAGAAACAAAGAAAGCTAAAGACAATAATCTGGCCGTGACACAACTTATTGGTCAAGTCCACTTGAGAAAAACGATTATCGCTGGAATGCTGGTGCTCTCGGCCTTGGATTTGTTTTATGTGTACTTTCCTTTATATGCAGAAAGTATAGGGTTCACAGCTTCCCGGATTGGCATTTTACTATCAGTAATGGCTGGTGCTAATATGCTTGCAAGGATTTTTATAGGAAAGCTCATCACTTTATTTGGGCGCGTTAAAACGTTATGGCTTTTTATGCTCATTGGGGCAGTTGGGTATGCGTGTGTGACGTTTACGAGTAGTTTTGCCGCCTTATTTCTTATCGTCTTTATTATAGGAGCTGGTTTAGGTGTGACACAGCCACTGACGATCATACTCACGTATAATTTAGCGCCAGTAAACCAAACGGGAGAAGTGTTGGGTATTCGTTTGGCGGCTAATCGTTTATCACAAACGATACTCCCCTTTCTTTTCGCTAACTTAAGCACATTAATCGGTCTTGGGTCGATTTTTATTTTTAAGGCACTCTTATTAGGAATCGGTTGCCTATCGGCCAAGGGTATTCAGGAAAAACAAGCTACAATCCAAAAGGAGGTACAAGATGTCAAATAAGATAGTGGGAACACCTGTACAAGTTACACATGAATTTGCAAAGTTCATTCATGATTTTCATCCAGTCCAACTAGACCAAACAGTAAAAAAACAAGTGCATCATATTTTAACGGATTATTTTTGCGCAGCCATAACGGGATCTCAAACAGAAACAAGTAAGAGGGTATTACATTATTTAATAGAAAGCGAAGGAACGGGGAAAAGTAACGTCATTGGTTCAAAGCATAGGCTTTCCCCAGCAAATGCCGCTTTTATCAATGGAACGAGTGCACATTGCTTGGACTTTGATGATGGCCATACACATGGGTCGGTTCATCCCGCTGCACCAATCATCCCGGCCGTACTGGCGATTGCGGAAAGCCTACAGTCAGAAAAGGATGAACTATTAAAAGCCATTGTCATTGGCTATGAAGTTTGTTTGAGAATTTCCGCCGCCATACACCCCAATTCTCGTAAACGCGGTTTTCATAATACGCCGATTACCGGAATTTTTGGCGCAACGGCTGCTGTATGCTATTTGCATAAAATGGACGTGGAGGAGATCCAAAATGCTTTCGGAATCGCCGGTAGCTTTGCGGGTGGACTCTTTGCTTTTTTAGGAACAGGTTCTGAAGTGAAACGGATCCACCCAGGACAAGCAGCAAGAGATGGTATACACGCAGCCTTATTAAGTCTTCATGGTCTAACAGGTCCAACCAATGTTTTGGAAGGGACCAACGGATTCTTTGAAGCATTCGCCGGGGACATAAATAATGAACGGTTATTTGCAAATCTAGGAACTCAATATGAAATTTTCAATATTTATTTCAAGCCATATCCATGTTGTCGGCACTTACATGTGGCGATTGATGTGATAAATGAAATGAAGAAAATATTTTCAATCGATGTTGAAGAAATTCGAGCCATTAAAATCGGGGTAAATGAAATTGCCGCGATGCATCATCATAAGGAATGTACTAATCTATTGGATGCACAAATGAGCATGCCCTATGCAGTTGCTTTGGCTTGTCTACATGATGAATTGCATGTGGATTTATTCCAACCATCCCATGCACCTGAAGAGGTTTGGGAATTAGCGAAAAAAATTGATGTGTACGTGGATGAAAAGGCAAATGAGCTGTATCCAGAGTATCGCGCAGCAAAAGTAGATATGGTAATGAATAATGGAGAGGAATGGAGTCACTTTATCGATAATCCGTTAGGTGAACCTTCCAAACCATTAACTACAGAACAACTCCAAACGAAATTCACGTCCAATTGTAACCCGATTATAGGTGTGAAACCGAGCCAAGTTTTCTTAAAGGGACTTAGTAGTGAAAAAAACACGGATGTTTTTTATCAAATTTAGGGGGCTACAAGGATGAGTGAATTCAAATATTTAGACGTGTATAAAGATGGCGCACTAGGAATTATTAAAGTAAACCGGTTAGAGGTCCATAATGCGCTTAATAAAGAAACCATCCAAGAACTTTCCGCTTCCATAGATAAATGGGTAAATCACGATGGAGTCCAAGTCATTGTAATGACGGGAGCCGGAAGTAAATCATTTATTTCCGGTGCGGATATTAACCAGCTGACCGTGAAAACACCTATTCAAGGTTTAGAGGCTGACTTGTCCGTGTTATGTGAGAAAATCGAGAATTGTGAAAAGGTAACGATTGCCGCCATCAATGGGTATGCATTTGGTGGGGGATTTGAAGTAGCGTTAGCCTGTGATATCCGAATTGCTTCTGCGAATGCAAAGTTTTGCTTTCCCGAATTAAACTTATCCATCATTCCAGGTGGAGGTGGAACTCAAAGATTATCCCGTTTGATTAACAAAGGGGTCGCGCTGGACCTCATTTTAACGGGGGATGTGATGACAGCGGAACGAGCTGAAAGGCTAGGAGTCGTTTCGGCGGTCATACCCCAAGAAGAACTATGGGAAGCAGTCATTACTAAAGCACAAAAAATCATTACCAAAGGGCCCATCGCTTGCCGGCTAGCTAAGTTAGTCGTGAAAGAGGGAGCTGAGATAAATTTATCGTCAGCACTAGTATTAGAAAAGTTAGCCCAATCTCTTTTGTTTGGGACAAAAGATAAACAAGAAGGTACACAAGCATTTATTGAAAAAAGAAAACCTATTTTCGCAGGAAAGTGAAACGTTTAGTTTATGAACGAAATTGTTCATAAACTAAACGTTTTTTATTTATGGGTTTATAAAAAGGCAATGAAGTAAAGGATTCTCTATGTTTTTTAAGTTGGCATCAAAATTGCTTATATATAAAGGGAGTGGATTAAACTATTTAATTCCAACTATAAAACTACTAAAGGGGTGCTAGATATGGATTTTACATTATCAAAAGAACAGGAAGATTTAAAAAAGTGGGCGAAGAATTTAGCAAAAGAAAAATTCTCGGAAAAAGCATACACATGGATAAAAAACGGTGAGGTGCCATGGGAGAATGCACGGATTCTTGCAGAACACGGTTTGATGGGCATGACACTACCGGAAGAAGACGGCGGTCAAGGAATGACGTTAATGGAAGCCATTATCGTCATGGAAGAAATCGCAAAAGTTTGCCCGAATACGGCTGATATGTTCCAGGTGGGGAATTTTGGGGCGATTCGCCAATTGTCTGCCTATGGTTCACCAGAATTGAAGGCCCGTACTCTCCCGGGGATCTTAGCGGGTGAACAGTTAATCTCTGTTGCCATGAGTGAGCCCAATGCAGGTTCAGCTACAACCGACTTGGAAACACGAGCACGTATTGTGGGAGATAAAGTCATCGTAAATGGTTCGAAAGTATTCAATACACATGGTCCCCATAATCAATATTACGTAGTCTGGGTCCGTTTCGGTGATGATGTTCGTAGCTCGGGAGCCATCTTGATTGAACGTGGCTTACCAGGATTCACACTAGGAAAAACGGAAACACATATGTCAGGTGAGGAACATTGTGCATTATTCTTCGAAGATTGTGAAGTACCGATTGAAAATATCCTGGTTCCGGATAATGGGTTCAAAAAGTTATTTACCATGTTTAACATCGAACGTATGGGTAATACTTCACGCTCATTAGCTTTAGCACAAGCTGCTTTTGATATGGCAGTTGAACATGCAAAGGAACGTGAACAGTTCGGGCGTCCACTAGCTGAGTTCCAAGGCATTCAGTGGAAGGTGGCCGAAATGAAAATGAAATTGGAAGCTGGTCGCCTCTTGTTATATAAAGCGGCAACGAATGCAGATAAAGGAGCTCCAAGCCCATTAGAGGCTTCAATGGCAAAGTGTTATATCAATACAACCGCATTTGAGGTGGCAAATGAAGCTGTACAAATCTTTGGTGGATATGGCTACTCAACGGATTATCCATTGGAATATATTTTCCGTCGCGTTCGTGGTTGGATGATTGCAGGTGGTACACCAGAAATGCTGAAAAATAAAATTGCTGAGGAAGTATTTGAACTGCGCTTTAGCCAACGTAAAAAAAAGCCTGAGATTGAGAAGGTGGTTAAATGACTTTGACAGAACAAATGGTGGAGGAGAAGACATTTCTAACGGAATATGAAGGGGCGAAATTATTAAAAAAGTTTAAATTACCTGTTGCCCCTGCTGAATTGGCGAAAACACGCGAAGAGGCAGTGATTTTTGCTGATAAGATTGGCTATCCACTTGTATTAAAGGGTATGTCCCCGCAAATTACGCATAAAACGGAAGCCGGTATTGTCAAAGTGAATATTCAAGATGAGCAGCAACTTTTAGAAGCCTATGAAGTCATTATTGACAATGCAATCGCCTATGATGCTTCAGCGAAATTAGAGGGTGTACTTCTTCAAAAAATGTCCCAGAAGGGGCTAGAACTTATTTTAGGAATCAAAAGGGACCCCGTGTTCGGACATCTTTTGGTTCTGGGGATGGGTGGTACATTCGTAGAAATTTTGAAGGACTTTTCCATGCGAATTATGCCCGTAAGCAAGCAGGATGTTCTTAGCATGGTAGATGAGTTGAAAAGTGCCGAACTAGTAAAGGGATACCGCGATCAAGCCGGAATCGATATGAATCTGCTTGTGGACATTTGTCAGAAGCTTAATGAACTTGTAACCCTCCGTCCTGAAATTATGGAGTTAGACTTGAATCCTGTTATCTTCTCTGCAGAAGGTCCACTCATCTGTGATGTGCGCATTTTAAATGAGCCGGTCATTGAACTTGAAGGGGAGCGCCGGAGTTTAGAAAACCTGGATAAACTATTACATCCCTCATCCATAGCCATTGTAGGCGCATCGTCTAATGAAAAGAAGAATGGTGGCCGCTTAGTTAAGTATTTGGTGGAAAATCAGTTTAAAGGGAAAGTGTTTCCAATCAACCCTAAGGCAGATGAAATTTTCGGTCATCGCGTATATCCTTCTTTAACCGATGTAACTGAGCCAATTGATGTGGCTTGTATTATTGTGGCAGCACAGAGTGTCCCTGGCGTCATGCGTGAATGCCAACAAAAAGGGATTAAAAATGTCATTATCTATTCATCGGGTTTTGCTGAAGTCGGAGCAAAAGGGGCCCTTTTACAACAAGAAATATTAAGTATCGCTAAAGAAGCGGGGATTCGGATCGTAGGCCCAAATGTAATCGGTGTGGCCAGCCCAAATGACAATGTGTATATGGCATTTGGTTCGGCTTTAACAACAAAAGAAAAAGTGGCCGGCGGGATCGGATTCATTTCCCAAAGTGGAGCGATGGGTAGTGCTTTACTCAGTCGTGCTTGGGAGAATAAAGTGGGCTTTAGCCGATGGGTAACAGTGGCAAATGAAGTGGATCTCACAACTTCCGATTTTATTGAAACCTTTGCTGAAGATTCACAAACGAAAGTTATCTCGGCCTTCATGGAAGGTTTAAAAGATGCAAAGGCATTTGAACGTGCGACCCAAAAAGCGTTAGATGCGAAAAAGCCAGTTCTTGTTTATAAAACAGGACGCTCTGAAGTAGGGAAGCGGGCCGTTCAATCACATACGGGTTCCATCGCCGGTGATGAGGCGGTATATTCGGCGGCCTTTAGAAAATATAATGTATTACCCGTGGAACAAATCGAGGACTTAATTGAAGTTGCTGCGATATTTGAAAAACAACCACTGCCTAAAGGCAACCGCATTGGGATTGTTACAGCTTCTGGTGGTGCTTGTAGTGTAATTGCCGATTTATGCACAGCGAATGGACTTGAGGTACCTGAACTTACAGAAACTGCCGAGAAGATCAAGCAATACATTCCTGTATTTGGCGCAGCGAATAATCCCGTTGACGTAACGGCGGAGATAATCGGAAACCCTGATATGTTTAAGAAAGTATTAACAGCCGTTGTGGAAGATTCACAAATCGATGGTGTGCTCGTTATGCTAACATCGAATGCCGACCCGGGAGCACTTGTCATTGCCGAGGCCATTTATGAAGTCTTCCAATCGCACCAAAAACCGATAATCGTTGGGCGCTTAGGGGCAACTGCGATCGCACCAAAAGCAGTATCTTTCTATCAGGAAAAACAATTCTTCGTCTATCCAAACCCAGAAAAGATTGTGAAAGCCATGAAGTATTTGGTGGACTATGAACGGATTCTACGGATGAATGGGAGTCTATGAGAGAGAAGGGTGAGAGGGAAATGGAACAAATAGCCGTCGTCGGAAGTGGATTGATGGGTAGGGGAATTGCATTAACCGCTGCTCAAAACGGATTCACTGTACAACTTAATGATGTGGATGAAGATACCTTACAAAGAGCGCAAGCGTTTATTGAAGAAGAACTGGAGAAGGCTGTTGCAAGGCAGATCATCACTTTGGATCAAAAGCAGCAGGCAATCGCACGGATTTTCTATGAAACGTCACTTGAAAAAGCGGCTTCGAACGTTCAATTAGTGATTGAAGCCGTGCCGGAAATCATGAAGTTGAAAATTGAAATTTTTAAAAAATTAGATGAATATTGTTTACCACACACGATTTTAGCTACGAATACCTCAACAATGAGTCCTACAGAAATAGCGGCCCAAACGAATCGGCCTGAACAATGCATTGCGATGCATTTCTTTAATCCACCTCATAAGATGAAGCTTATTGAAATTGTCCGGGGATTACAAACAAGTGATGATACGATGGCCTTTGCAAAAGCCGTTGGGGAAAAGATGAATAAACAAACGGTTGAAGTCAATGAGTTCCCAGGCTTTGTAACAAGCCGTATGAACTGTTTAATTGGAAATGAAGCGATGACCATGCTAATGGAAGGTGTCGCTTCTGCACATGACATTGATCAAGCGTTAAAACTGGGACTCAATCATCCAATGGGACCATTGGAATTAGCAGACTTGGTAGGTTTGGATACGCGTTTAAAGAATATGGAGTATTTATATCAAACATTGGGTGAAAAATATCGACCTTGTCCCTTATTAAGTAAATATGTAAAGGCCGGTCGTTTTGGTAGGAAATCAGGTAGCGGTTTTTATGAATATGATGAAAAGGGGTGTAAGAAGTGAGGAATGTTGTAATTGTAGATGCAGTCCGGACCCCCATTGCCACAATGGGGGGAACACTAAAAGAGGTGGAAGTCGATTTCTTGGCGGCTTCCGTGATTGATGCCATTGTTAAGCGATCCAATCTAGATGCGAGTCTTGTTGATGAAGTCATATTAGGTCAGGCAAAACAAAGTGCCGACTCCCCTAACCTTGCGCGTCTTGCTGCATTACGTGCGGGTCTTCCAGTAGAAGTGGCCGGTTACACAGTACATAGGCAATGTGGTTCAGGATTACAATCGATCATAAATGCCGTTCAACAAATTCAGTGTGGGCAAAGCGACATCATCATTGCAGGTGGGGCAGAAAGCATGAGTACAGCACCCTATTACATGAGAGGTATTCGTTATGGACTTGGTGCAAATAACGGGCAATTGCTTGATCCGAATACAGAAAGCCAACCCCGTTCACAACCAGAGGATCAATATGGCAAATTTACAATGGGACTCACAGCCGAAAACTTGGTGGAGCAGTATGGGATTTCAAGAGAAAAGCAAGATTCATTTGCTTTTCGCAGTCAGTCACTTGCTTTAAAGGCGATTGAAGAAAACCGCTTTGCAGATGAAATTATCCCCTATAAAGTGAAGACTAGAAAAGGAACGGTGATATTTGACAAAGATGAATATCCGAGACAAACGACACCCGAAAAGTTAGCCGAATTAAAGCCAGTATTTAAAAAAGGAGGAAGCGTCACAGCAGGTAATAGTAGTGGCCGCAATGATGGGGCATCAGCCGTGTTGCTGATGTCCGAGGAAAAAGCTTTGAAGCTGGGCCTTAAACCACGCGCGCGCATTATTGGACATGCAGCAGTAGGCGTATCCCCAGAAGTCATGGGGATTGGACCAGTACCTGCCACGAAAAAAGCATTACAAGTTGCCAATATTTCAATGGAAGACCTGGATTTAATCGAATTAAATGAAGCTTTCGCTGCCCAGGCCCTTGCGGTGATTAAGGAGTGGGACGTGGGACTGGACAAGATCAATGTGAACGGAGGAGCCATTGCATTGGGGCACCCACTTGGGGCAACAGGTGCGATTTTACTAACTAAGATTCTCTATGAACTAGAACGTCGTAATGGTCGATATGGGTTAGTCACCCTATGTATAGGTGGAGGTATGGGTATTTCAGCCGTTATTGAAACAATGAAATAGACCAAAAAATAATGGACGGTTGCCCCGCTCCTATTAATGTAGGGATTGATCTCATAGTATAATCTACTTAATTGATAGAAGGGTGGCGGCATAAATGGATATATTCATAGAGGAGTTACAAGATTCAGATATGGAAGAGTTGTTAGCATTCGAACTGGAAAACAGAGCTTTTTTTGAAGAAATGGTCCCGTCTCGTGGAGATGACTATTATACCCCTGCTCATTTCAATGAAAGCCATAAAGCGTTACTCGATGAACAAACACGAGGAGCTTCCTTTTTCTATTTAATCAAGGATAAACACCATTCCATTTTAGGAAGAATAAATGTGGTAGATATCGAAGAAAACCAAAGAATAGGGCATCTTGGTTATCGAGTAGGTCAAATATACACTGGAAGAGGGATTGCCAATAGGGCTCTGCAATTATTACTAAAGAAAATCGTCGATAAAGATATCAAACAAATCCATGCAAAGACGACCACTACTAATATTCCCTCCCAAAAAGTTTTGGAGAAAAACGGCTTCAAGAAGGTGGCTACCAGTGAAGAAGGCTTCGAAATGAATGGACAGAATCTCCATTTCGTTTATTATACGTTGACTACCATGTTATCCGGTACAAACTGATGTATTCTATGGTAGAATTATTGTATCAATTTTCCAAATGAATAATTTTGAAGGGAATTTACAATGAATAAGTTTTTGAAAAGTGTTTTTCAGACTATAAACAAACAGGATCAATTTATGAGGGCATCCTTCTATATTATAGGAGGTTTCTTAATTATATTGGTTGGTTACGGATTTGGTCGTATGGTTGGGTTAGTCACCTTTTAAAGGTCAGGATTACTTCTAACAAGTTGGAACAAAACTAAGCATTTGGTGGACGCGCCCGCCAAATGCTATTTTTATACTCTGTTCAAGTTACGGAGGAATTTTTTTTTACAGAGGGACTATCCTAGATTTTAAAGATAAGATGAAATATAATTATTATTAGAATATTCTAATAATAAATCCCTTCGATTCCGCATCATGACGCTTCTCTATATCTCATCCGTTTTTTCCTCAACTAGGTCCAATGCAAAAATATGATAACGCTTCCAACCATTTGTGATTCTTTTAATAGGAGGAATGGATCTTGAAATCAATCACTAAGAAAAGCTGGCCAAAAGGTGTTTTGGAAACATTGCATTACCGATTAGGAGAAAAGCCGCTTCATGAGTACTTGATGGATAATGCGAAGGAACGTCCGGAGGAAACGGCGTATGTGTATTATGGGAACAGTCTGACTTGGAGGCAGCTTCAGGATGACACGGGGAGGCTCGCACAGTTTCTTAAAGACCAAGGTGTTACTAAGGGCGACCGGATCGCTTTGTTCATGCAGAATTGTCCGCAATATCTCATTGGACATTATGCCATCCAAATGCTTGGTGCAATAGTGGTTCCCTTGAATCCGATGTATAAAGAAGCGGAACTGGAATATTTGATCAAGGAGGCGGATATAAAGGCCGTTATTGCCGGCCAGGAGTTATATCCAACTATGGAAGCGGTGAGAGGTAAGGCAAAATCCTTACAATTTATCATCACCACCCATTATGCTGACTTTCTTTCAGAATCTCCCACTTTGCCGTTGCCAGTCGAGTTTTTGGCGGAGAAAGTGACAATGGAACGAACGTTTGATCTTCTTGAAATTCTCTATACGAATGAAGTTCTAAAAGAAGTGGAAGAAGTGAATATATGGGAAGATGTGGGCCTGATGGTCTTCACTTCGGGTACGACGGGGAGGCCGAAAGCGGCAATGCTTACATATGGGAACGCGTTGTTCAAAACGGCAGCGACTGCTCAAAGTTCTTTCATCACGCACAACGACAATATGCTGGCAGCCGCTCCGTTTTGTCATATTGCCGGGATGGTGATGGGCGTCAATATTCCTGTATACAGTGCCTGCATGTGTGTGGCATTGACAAGGTTTGAGCCAGAGGCTGCAATTAGTGCAATTGAAACATATAAAGTGAATAAATTATATACCATCGCTCCTATGAATGTAGCAATCTTGAATACTCACGGTATCGAAGGAAGAGACTTAACTTCACTTGAATTGAATTTCGCGACTAGTTTTGGCATTCCGGTCGATGAAAAACTTGCAAAGGCATGGGGGGAATTGACCGATGGTTGTCTTTTGTATGAAGCATCGTATGGGTTAAGTGAAACGCATACATGTGATACATTCATGCCGATTGATAAAATCAAGTTTGGTACTTGTGGCATTCCTACATTTGATACCGAGATATGCATCGTGGACCTTGAAACAGGAGAAGACTTACGGCCGGGTAAACGAGGGGAAATCGTGTTGAAGAATCCAGGCGTATTCAAAGGATATTTGAATAGGCCAGAGGCGACAGCCGAGACATTAAAAAATGGCTGGGTCTATACAGGTGACATTGGAATGCTGGATGAGGAAGGCTATCTGCATTTCCTCGGCCGTATGAAAGAGATGATCAAATCCTCCGGATACAGCATTTTTCCGGAAGATGTGGAAGTCTTGATGAAAGGCCATGAAGCGATTTTACAAGTTGCCGCAGTTGGTGTGCCAGATGGGAACAGGGGAGAAAGCGTGAAGGCCTTCATCGTATTGAAACCGGAGTACAAAGGGGAAATCAGTGAGGAGGAAATCATCGATTGGTCAAGAAACAGGATGGCGTCCTATAAATATCCCCGCTACGTTGAATTCCGGGACAGCTTGCCAACAACCAGTTCAGGCAAGGTATTACGGAGATTATTAAAAGAGTGATAGAAAGCCGATAGCGGCAAGTCGCTATCGGCTTTGTTTTGTAGGCGAAGGTCGAATTATGGATGGTGAGCGTCGAATTAATTCTGTGAATGTTGAATTAATGAGTGTGAGCGTCGAATTAATGGCAAGGAGGGACGAATTACGAAGAACGTGAACGGTTAAAAGCAGAAGACCCCATTCAAAATGGGGTCACAATTCATTTCTTTACTTGCGAGATCGTCATACCATCACCGATTGGAATCAGAAGGGATTCTAATTGTGGATGATTGGCCACGGTTATATTGAATCTCTTCATGACTTCCGTATAGCGCTTAGGTATCACTTCCGAATCTACTACACTACCATTGGCCAGGACATTATCCGTAATGATTAGAGCACCCGGCTCCGCAAGATCGATGCAAAGCCTCAAATAATTCTCATAGTTTTCCTTATCAGCATCGATAAAGAAAAAATCGAAGCGCTTATTTTCATCTACTAGCTTTTCAAGGCTTTGCAAAGCTGGTCCGGTCATATAGGACACTTGATCAGCGAATCCTGCTTTGGCTAGGTTGCTGTTTGCCAGCTTTGCATAACTTTCCTCTAATTCGAGGGAGGTTAATCTTCCTTCTTTACCGAACCCTCTAGCAAGGCAAATCCCGCTATAGCCGCCAAGCGCTCCAATTTCTAGAATACTTTTTGCTCCTGAAATGGATACCAGCATGGTAAGAAGTTTTCCGGAGGAAGGAGATACGGAGATGGGGCGCATGCCGTTCTCCTCAATGGAAGATAAGACATCCTCCAAAAGGGTATTTTGTTGATAAAATACGGAATCGATATACGTGTTCAATTGCTTCATGAATTACACTCCTTCTTCAGTATTTTTTGTGGTCTTTTCTGTAGCTTCCTTTTCATTGGGTGCGTCCGTTGCTTCGTTCTCTTGTATTTCAAATAATTGTGTGAATTCGTTGATGACCATATCTATGGCTTTCAATTCACCGACTAAGATGGGTTGAATGGATTGAAACTCAGGTTTATCTAACTGTTGTTGAATCGTTGACCGTTTAAGATTCATTCGATTCAAAAAAGCGATGGCCCGGCCTCGGCGAAAGGTTTTTGCTCCACGTCGATGTGTACCATCATTTCCTTTGTGTCGTCCACCACGACGATGGCCTTCTTCGTTCTGCATGTCCTTAAATGTCTCATCTTTCATATTCATATCACCTTTCTTTGTATACATTTGTATACATATTGGTTATGATTTCTAATTGTATACAAACGTATACGGTTTGTCAAAGATAATGAAAGATTCAATCATTTTGTAGGAATATCGAATATTACATCTTATCTTTCAAACAGCATCCTTAGTACAATGAAAAAAAATAGAATGCCAGTAAGTTTCAGTCCAGAAACCAATGTTTTTCTTTGAATCGTATCCGTTTTGTTCTTTGTGCTAATAAGATTGATGCCTAAAAGGATGAAAGCAATAAAAAACAAGACGAAGAATACATGTAGAGGAGCTTTATGTTCTTGATAAGCTATTTCCCCATCCTTGTCCGTAACATTAAAGCAATAGATTAAGAAAATGATGAAAATGATAGATGAATAGGTATAGGTTAGCTTACTAAAAAGACTTTTTTTCATAGTTCCCCTCATTTCCATATTAATGGGTAATATAAGGATATTCCTTTTCGCTAAAGAATGCTAAGCTAGGATGAGATTTTATTTCCATACCTGAACCTTTGGTATAAAATGGATTACGAAAGGAGCTGTTTTAAATGAGTAATATTGGGGTACCAGGAATCATTTTGATGATCATCGTATTTGCACTTATCGCTTTATTCTTCGTCTCATTTTTTGCGTTTATCAGTAAGCTACTTAAGAATTCAGACAAGAATCGTAATCAACCAGATATAGATAGTAGGCTCACTCGGATTGAAGATGAACTCCGGTCCATTAATAAGAAAATGGATCACCGGGATAGTTGATTGAAAGAGGTTGTTATCGAAATAGCGGAGGGCAAAATGAAGTCATTACAAGTAATCACGCTTGTTATTTTTACACCAGTCATTGTGCTGGATTATTTCCCAAATCTATCGCTGGTACGGGTGATTCCAGATGGTATTTTACTATGGCTGATTTTAGTCATATATGTGATCAGTTTTTCATTTAAGAGATTCAGTGATGGGAATCCTAGGGAATGGCTCCAGTGGCAAGTGCTTTCCCTCTTTTATTTACTCTCATTACTAGCTTTGCTGACCATTCTCGGAGGCCAATCGACTGCGGGAATTGCATTTGATAGTCCTTTCCTATGGCTGATTCTATTGATGTCGTGTTTGGATATCTATTCCCGGTGGAAGAAATTGAAACAGGAACAAGCTGCTCATTAGAGGAGGATTAGAATGATAAGTGCATCGACTTGGTTTAATCCTTACGTCTTAGAAGTGCTTATCCTCCCGACTGCTTTTGTAATAGGAACAGGATCAGCGTTGGTTACAAAGAAGTTTATAGTAGGACCCATCATTCATGTAATCATCACAGTGCTTTTCTATTTGTGGAATTTCACTTGTTTTCATGAAGAGGATTATCATTATAATAGGATTGATTTTGAATGGGTACTTATTGACTTAATCTTTGTAGGAATTACAGGCTTGCTATCTTGGGGGTTACTGAAAGTCAGAAGGAAATAGCTCATATCATAAAATCTTACTCTTCCTATTTAATAATAGAAGGGTAGGATTTTTTTATTTTCATGTATAGAAAAGTCCCATCCAGTTAATCATGAGAGTAAGAGAAGGGAGAGGGGAACGGTTCACAAAAGAAGATATCTTACTACTAATGTATATTTTTAAGAAAACATAAAGAATGATACTAATTTTCAAGTTGTCCAATATAATAGAAAAAAGGTGAAGGAGTTGGTTTCGAATGGAGAAGCAATTGCCTATAACACCACTAGAACCTGAGATGATGGAAACGTTGGCAGAAATGGTACTTATCAAGGCCCTCAGTGATTACCGGAAAACTCAAATCGAAAAAGAAATCGATCATTCGTTGGAAACCCGTGATAAGCAGGAATTTATAAGATTAACCAATGAATTGAAGAGTCTCTGTTAGAGTGGCCTTATGAATCAGGCTTTTTAATATCTGTATATAACGAAGGACCAATCTTCTATTGAAATTGGTCCTTTGTTTTTCTTTATTCTAATTGTCCCTGATAGGAAATCTGTTATGCATAGCTAAAATCACATTCTGATAAGCTATAGAAAAATAACCTTCAACATCCCATAAATAGCATAATAAATCATAAGGGAAGCAAGTAACTGGAAAATAAGGGCGATTAGAAACAAAAACTTTCGAACAAACCAACTATATTTGCTAAGCCTTAGATAAATGTAGTAACCGGAACCAACGAGAAGGAACATGAATAAGTTTATAAATTTTTGATAAGGGCTACTAGGTTTTTCATAGATGGTTAAAGCGTAAAAGCTGGTCATCGTTCCCTCTAATAAAAAATACAGAAGCCATAGGTAAGTTGTATTGTTAGATATCCTGCTAATAAATTTCTTATCTCTTCTATAATGCTGTATGCCATTCTCATCTTCTCCCTAACATGAACGGTACTTATAAAAATATAACTTTCAAAACCCCATAAATAACGTAATAAATAATAACAGAAGCAATTGCCTGTAGAAACAGGGCAATCAGGAATAAAAATTTTCGAACAAGCCAACTGTAATTTCTAAGTGTAAGATAAATATGATAGCCTGAGCCAACGAGAATGAACATGAAAAAATTCACGAACTTTTGATAGCGGTTACGAGGGTTCTCATAAATCGCCAGAGCATAAAAGTTTGTCATTGTACTTTCCAATAAAAAAATGGTGAAGCCATACGAAAGTTGTGTTAAAAGGAAACCGGTTAATAAAATTCTTATACCTTGAATTATGTCGTGCACATAATCTGCCTCTTTTCAAAACGAAAGGCCAATCTCTATTGAAATGGCCCCTCCGCTTTACTAAATCTATTAAATTTTTATATTGATTGTCCCTGATAGGCAGCCAAGTCACCAATACCAGCTAAAGTGGCTTCCCATTCATCATGGTTGGCTAAATGGATATGTACAGAGGTTTTTGAATCTTCCGTATATTCTGCAAGCCATATTCCACGATCAGAAGGTAAAAAGAATAGAATGTTCTCTAAATATGTTTCTTCTTCATAACTCGTTATACTAAAATTAGAAATATTAAACAAAGTCCAGTCATAAGTGCGCAGGTCATCAGAGAATAAGTAGAAACTGTCTTCTTCTTGCTGGGTAAACTTGGACTTCTTGCGTACTTTATCAACCTTTTTAGGATTACTTAGCCAATCAAATGCTTGCTCGGTCAGAGAGAAAGCTTCCTCACCTTGATATTTGTCAAAGGAGATTCCATAATATTCTCTAATAATCAATTGGATTTCAGAAGAGGGGATAATCGCGAATTCATGAATGATATCTCGATCGATCAAGTGGAAAAGCCATTCATCCTCTTTAAAGTGATGTAGCATTAATACGGACTTTTGACGGGAATTGGAGCAGCGAATCATTCTTTTTGAGCCAATATACTTTTCGATGAAACGCTGAGTTTCCTGCGTTAATGGTACTTCTTCCCGAGATTCTTGCTCCTCACTCCACATGTTTTTCATGATCAATTGATTTTTCGTCACTTCAAGAATGGTCAACCACTCTTTTTCGGACTTATCCCCAATAGCAGTTTCGGCAATACCTTTTGCGATTCCATGATGTCCGGCAACACTCACCATCAAGGCTAATTCTTCAGTCGTACAGGTTAACAAATGATTCATTTTGTCACGTCCTCTTTAGAATATATGTACCCACTTTTTGATAAGTTATAGAAAGATAGCTTTCACTGTCCCATAAATGATCTTGTAAATAATAATGGAAGCAATTCCTTGTATAATAAGAGCGATAAGGAAGAAAAATTTCCGTACAAACCAATTGTATTTACGTAGTCTGAGATAAATATAAAAGCCGGCACCCATCATGGCATACATGCAAAAGTTCACGGTTTTTTGATAAAGGTTACTGGGTTTCTCATAAGTTCCTAAAATATAATAGTACCTGATCATGGCGCTTTCGAATAAGAAGATTACAAAGCTAGATCCCCATTGGATTGAGAGGAGATATAGTAATAAAATTCCTATCCATTCAATTGTACTGTATGTCATTATTGTCCTCTTTCAAAAAATGGAATGTAACCCTTATAGAAAAATAGCTTTCAATACTCCATAAATGATTTTATAAATAATGATAGAAGCAATTCCTTGTGAAATAAGGGCTATTAAGAATAAAAACTTCCGAATAACCCAATTGTATTTGCTGATTTTAAGGTAAAGGTTGTATCCAATCCCGGTTAAAGTGAACATAATAAAATTAATGGACTTTTGAAAAAGAGTAGAAGGTTCTTCGTAAGTCCCTATAGTGTAAAAATTAATCATCGCTCTTTCTAATAAAAAAATGGAGAGACTGTAAGCAAATTGCGTTATAAGAATACATAATAATAAAAGTCTTATACCTTCTATTATGCTATATATCATGGTTCTCCTCTTTCTGAAATATATAAAAGGTATAAAAAATAAACCAGTTGTTACCTCCTGAATTTAGGAGGGTTACTATACAAACTTTAAAAGTAAGTGTATAGGAAATCACATGCTATCCCATAAATAGTGTAATGAAATATATTTATATAAGAATTATTGCTTCTAGAGTACGAAGCAAGGCTATATAAATAATAACGGACACCATTGCTTGTAAAACAAGGGCAATAAGAAATAAAAACTTTCGAACAAACCATTTATAATTTCTAAGTTTAAGGTAAATATGATAACCGGTACCGACGGTAACAAACATGAAAAGGTTTGCGAACTTATGGAAGAAATTTTTAGGTTTTTCATAGGTGGCTAGAGCATAATAATTTATCATAGTACTTTCTAATAAAAAGATTAAAAAACCAAACATAAGTTGAATGGAGAGTAAGTATCCAATTAAATTGCTGATTATTTCCGAAGTTCCTGATGACATTTTCTCCTCTTTCTAAAACTATAGAAAAATAGCTTTCAACGTCCCATAAATGATTTTATAAATAATAACGGAAGCAATTCCTTGTAAAAGAAGGGTTATTAGGAATAGAAGTTTCCTAACTAACCAATTGTATTTCCTGAGTTTAAGATAAATGTGAAATCCAGTACCAATTAAAGTAAACATGAAAAAATTCACGAATTTTTGATATGGGGTACTGGGTCTCTCATAAGTTCCCATAGCATAATAGTTGATCATCGCACTTTCGAATAAGAAAATAGTACAGCCAAATGCAAATTGTGTTGAGAGTATACATGTTATAAAAATCCTGATGCCTTGAATTATATCGTCTACCATGATATTCCTCTTTTTAAGTTATAGAAAAATAGCTTTCAACGTCCCATAAATGATTTTATAAATAATTACGGAAGCAATTGCTTGTAAAATAAGAGCTATTAAGAAAAGAATTTTCCGAAGAAACCAATTGTATTTCCTAAGTTTAATATAAATATGAAAACCAGTACCTATAGTAATGAACATGAAAAAATTAACTGATTTTTGATAGATTGTACGAGGTTTCTCATAGACACCTAAAGCATAAAAATTTGTCATAGTTTCTTCCAATAAAAAAATTAAGAATCCATATATAAGTTGTCCTGAAAGTATACATAATAATAAAATTCTTATCCCTTGAATTATGTCTATTATCATTGAAATCCTCTTTTCAATTATTAAATTATGCTTTTGAATAATTACATCTTTATACTATAGATTTAATCTTATTCAAGTGTATAAAAATCCATATAAACTAGAATGAAAATACTCTGTTTAATTAATCTATGTTAAAGTTCTTGGTTAGTTTTGAATAGTAGTAGTCACTGTGGTTTACGAAGCGAAACATTAAAGAACTATTTAAAAACTGTTGTTTTCGATGTAAATTGCGATTTTCTTATTTTTTTCCATATAATACCAGTCAAGAATAAACTAATATTATTAGATGTCGGTTAGGCGTCATTATTCTATTTACAATAAAATCAACCTTTATCTTGAACATAGTTTTTAATTAAACCAACTAGATACAGAATTTTTTATATTACTACCAATGTTGTCCATTACTTTACCTGACTTATTAATGATTTTATCTGCAACTTCTCCAACTTTTTCACCAGCATCTTTGATTTGATTACCAAATGTAGAGCTTACTATTCCACCAACTAAGCCTCCTACTGCTCCGCCTACAACGATTCCAACAGGTCCGCCGATACTTCCTATTGTGGCACCTATTTTTGCTCCTACCCCAATTGCTGCCAAATCTGCGCCGAATCCAAATGCCCACCTTCCTGTTTTTTCAGCGATAGTCTTATTGGAGTTCTCTGGATCTGAAAATTCACCAAGATTAGAAGTAAAAGATACTGCAGTACCAACCAATGGAATTCTTTTTGCCACAGATGTTAACCCCTTAGCGCCTGCTGCTTTACTCAATAGACCTGTTGTACCATTCGATTTTATTCTTTCAGTTGTTCCCTTAACTAAGTCTTTACCGGTTGATCGTTCGAAGTTTTTCGGGAAACCGGCCAGGTGTTTTAACATATGGGAAGGACTTGTGTAAGAAGCAGCGAATTTCTGTAGTTTCTGCATCACTGGGTTAGTAGGTGTGGATCTGGAAAAGTCCAATAGCCATTTAGAAACTTTCGAACTATGTTTTCCTTTCGATGTCCAAGACGGATCTGACTTTACAGAAAACTCATAGTTTCCTTTTAGTTTTTGCCATAGTGTCGGTTTACTACCAAAGTAATGAATACTTAATTTTTTTGACAAAAACATGGTAGATATAGAGGAAGCCGCTTGATATCCTACTAAGACATTATCGCCAAAACTCATTTTCCCGTTAATATAGGCAAAAGGAGAGGTAAGCATTTGTCCAAATGTCATCTTATCTTCTGAAGCTACTTGCTTTTTTACCTCTGAAAATGCCGGCTTATCCTTTAATTGATTCACATCATAGTTCTGAATGTTGAAGTTTCCGCTACTGAACATCCCTTGAATTTCATTGAGGTATTTGTTCATCAATTGTATGTCATCCTCTACGGATGCTAGTTCTTTTGTTTGGCTTGTATCAAACGCACCCAAATTATCAACCGTTTTCTTTATTCTAGAATTAGCCCTTTGATAGTGGGTGAGAAATGTCTGGTCATTGAGCTTTTCGATGGCAACGATATCACGTATCTGATCCAGGGTGGTGTTGGTTTCATCCACTAAATCAATGGTTACATTTTGTGCATTTTTTAAGCCTGTCGTGAGTTCGCCTTCAAGAAAGCTTTGGCGGATAAAACCGCTTGAATCAGACTCCAATTCATTAGAAGCCTCTTTAAGAGCCGTCAGGACTGCTTCATAGTTTTTAAGAGAAGAGTCATAGAATGAAAGGAAAGGGATATGCCAATCTTGATAAAAGGAGCGTATCGCTGAACCACCTTTTCCTTTTAAGGAATCATCGAGATTGGAAAATTCAAGAATAACCTTCTCCAGTTCATTTGCCTGTTTCCTTTGGGCTTTTACTTTGCTTAGTAATCCATCTATTCCACTATGTAAAGATTGAGAATGAAGTGTCCTCATTGTATCCTCCATATTCTAATGTGCGTTTATAGAAGTTGAAAGCTGTTGGTCAACCTGCTCTACCTCTTGTATGGCCGTTCGTACGGATTGGTTATTAGCTTTTAAGATTTCTTTATAGGTTTGGCCAATCTTTTCTAATTGATGGTTTAGTTCCTTGATTTTTTTTACAACGTCTAATTCATTTCCGGCTGCGAAGTCTTCTAGTAATTTCGTTTTGAAGGATTCCATTGTACGGTCCATTGTTGAGATGGCTGATTTTACATCTTCACCATTCACTTTTATTTCTTGACTCAAACCATTCAATCCTTTCCTAGCTTTTCTTGTCTTCGTTTTTCTTCTTCTCTAGCAAGTCGTTCGATTTCAGCCGTAATCCTGGCTTCTAATGAAGTGATTTCTGATTGAAGACTCATTATTTCGTTTTCGATGGCCGTTATCGCTGCATTCAACTGAGATTGAGATAAATCTTTATAGGCTGATTCTAGGTTTTCACGAACTTCAGTAAAATCAGTGGCTAAGGTTCCATGCCATGTTTGGGAAGAGAGCGCTGGGTCCGTTACTAATCTTTCATTTTGAAGAAACTCTCCTTGTAGACTGTCTAATTCATGCTTGCAGGTTTTTAACTTTTCGACTTGTTGCTTCTTCAGGGTTAATTCGGATTGTAAATCGGTTAGATAGGACAATGTTTTCAGCCCCTTATGCTTATAGGTATGGTGATAATAGTCACGGTATCTATATGGTAACACGTGGAAAATAACTTAATAAATGGGTCGATATTACCTAAAAAAGTGTGAGTGTAGTCAATTATCCCTGCATTAAATTGTTTTTGAATGGTAATGGAACAAGTTGCATTAGTTCGTATCCCTAATGAAGCATGCTAGGGTTTTCAAGATTCCGTTTCTTTTTTAACATTCTTATGGTGAAATAGTAAACTTTTGTTATAATGGAAATTCCTGCTTAATAAATGGGCGGCAAAAACAAAGAGGCGAGGGGAAGTTTTGAAAAAGTTCATGATCGTATTAGTGGGGGCTGTTTTGTTGGGTGGTTGTAACCTGGACAACGATGCCAAGTCAGAGGCAGTAGATAGTGCAGACCATGTCGATAGTACTGACAATACTATAGAAGAAACGGGGAAGGAAGAAGTCCATTCAAGTTATACGGTTGCCGACTATATAAAGTCCGTAGAAGGTAACCTTGAGGCGAATTCGGATGATTTGATCGAAAAGCTTAAAAAGGTACAAACATACAACTTTTACTCTGAAGTGGAGCTCTTGGATTTTGTGGCTGATCGGAATGATTTTTATTTATCCATCACGATGTTTTCCATGGATCGAGTAGCTAATGAGGTCTTTTATGAGGGAAAGGATTCTAGCATTTTTTCAGGTAGTGTGGGAATTGTAGAAGATGTACCATTTTCCATCGTCTTAGGTAACGAAATAGATGACTTTTGGAATTTTTACGAGGAGAACGATGAAGAACTGGATACATTAGAGAAACAAGCCATCACAAAGTGGTTTGCGGAGTGTTGGGAAAAAGCGAATGGAGAAGCGATTGAATTGCCTTCTTATTTTTGTTTTCATGATGAGTATGAATCCTTTGATTTGAAGAAAAGAGAACAGATTTCCGATGATGAGAAATGGGCTGAATGATACGACAAAGAAGGTCACCAATGGCGACCTTCTTTTTTTCGTTTTCAGCTAGAAGTACCATATCAACCCGGCAATGCCTAATGACAGTATGCCAATAATCCCGGTATACAATGACATGTTTAATCTGAACTGCCGATGTTCACTCGTTTCCGAATGGAAATTAGCCCGTTGTTCAGGCCCGGTTGTCCAGGCCCCTATAAATATTCCTGAAAGGCTTATTCCTACCACACCAATAATCATGAATACCTTTAGCAACCGCCTCACCCCTTATTCACCTTAGGTAACTCTACGTTTCAAAAGGTAAATCGTTCCAATTATTCAAATGAAGGTAGAAGTGCCCAACAAATGGGGTACTAGAAGGGAGGAAGAGGTTCTTCATTCTTCCATAAGGAAACACCTAAGAAATGAAAGTTGTGCGCAATTCCTTCATGACAAAGTGTTTTTTGCTGTCTCCTTAGATTTCTTTTTCCAATAAGCGCAGGCAGGTGTTGACGTTTTCTTCGAATAGTTCCATATCTTGTTTGGACTTGGAGGCATATTGGGTCTTTATAACATGGAGTAAGCTTTCTATTAAAAATACCCGTGGCTTACTGGTTTGCATCAGCTCTTCTTGAATGAAGTCGATTAGTTCATTTGCTTTTGATTGATCTTCTCGACAAGGAAGCGATCTGTGTGTTGCCTTTTTTAGGGCCAAGGTGGATTTCATTAACTCATTATGACATTGATGTAAATTATTTTTAGAGGTTGGAAGCCATGTATTGATTAATTCCGGATTAAGTATTTGTTCTTTGCTTTTGGCTACTCCGTCAACTAAATCGACGATCCGGTTCATGCAATAGCGGATGACTTTAATTTCTGGTGTAGCGGTATCTTTGGCATGGAAGCTGAAATAACTCATATGGGCCATCATTCCGTTAAAGAGAATGGCGGTATCCAATAAATAAGGTTTTTTACTTTCCCCAAAGATATCGATAAAACGACCATACATCCAACGTATGCTTAATAATTGGATGCGCTTGATGAATTCTTTCAATTCTTCGTCGTTTGATACACGTACTTCTTCAATTAAGACGAGTAATTTACTTTGTATATTCACCGTCATTTGTATTTCTAGCTGTTTAATGAATATTTCAATATCCGCTAAATCCTGACCAATCAATAGTTCTTCCCGGTCATAGCGGATCTTTTTATAGAAGGAACTGAAAATGGCCATAAATAATTCTCCCTTGGAGGGGAAATAATTATAAAATGTACCTTTGGAAATGCCACTGCCATCTAAAATATCTTGGATGGATGTCGCTTGATAGCCTTTTTCAATAAACAATTTATGAGCTGTATCGATGACATTCTGCTTGCGTTCATTCATATGATCACCCTTAGTCAATTATAATGCCTGTATAAATGTAATCGTATACTATTTTCCATACCAGCACAAACCCAATATTCACGTAAGAAATTTATATTGCAAAATATGGGCGAGGAGTATATTATATATTTTATGCAGAAAGTTAGACTTACCGTATAAGAAAATGAACCAACAGTTTGAATGGAGGAATAGATAAAAAGTGAGTACTACTCAAACGATAGAAAAAAAGGCCCCTTATGGCATTTTAGCCATCTTGATGATCGGGGCATTCATATCCATACTTAATTCAACTCTTTTGAATATTGCATTACCATCCATATCAAAAGATCTTGAAATCGAGACGGCAACCGTCCAATGGTTGGCAACGGGATATATGCTGGTGAATGGTATCATGATTCCTACAACAGCCTTCTTAATTAGAAAATATTCTGTGCGGAAGCTGTTCTTGACAGCGATGTTGCTATTTTCAATCGGGACGATTGTTGCAGGTGTAGCACATGTATTCCCATTGTTATTAGGTGCACGGATGGTTCAGGCGGCTGGTTCAGCGATCATGATGCCATTATTAATGAACGTTCTTTTAACGTCATTCCCTGTTGAAAAGCGTGGATCGGCAATGGGGTTATTCGGTTTAGTCATGATGGCTGCCCCTGCTATCGGACCAACGCTATCCGGATGGATCGTGGAACATTATGACTGGAGAATGCTTTTCCACTTTATTACTCCACTTGCGTTACTAGTTCTTATTCTTGGCTTCTTTAAACTGAAAGACAAGAAAGAAAAAGTAGATATTCGAATAGATATTCTGTCTGTCATTCTATCTAGTTTAGGTTTCGGCGGATTGCTGTACGGCTTCAGCTCAGCGGGTAGCAAGGGCTGGGATAGTCCTTGGGTATACGGAACATTAGCCGTCGGTGCCGTTACACTGGTTCTTTTCATTGTACGCCAGCTTAAAATGGAAACGCCGATGCTTGAATTCAGGATTTTTACCCATCCAATGTTCGCCTTATCAGCGGCCATTTCCATTGTCCTGAATATGGCAATGTTCTCGGCCATGATCTTGATGCCGATGTATATCCAAACGCTTCGTGGCATTTCACCGTTCGATTCGGGACTGTTGATGCTTCCAGGAGCAATCATCATGGCACTCATGTCACCAATTACCGGTAAGCTATTTGATAAGTTCGGAGCACGCGTTCTTGCTGCTGTTGGTTTGCTTATCACCGTTGTTACCACTTATTACTTTAGCGAGTTGACTATGGAAACATCGTATGGAAATATTATGGTTCTGTATTCTGTACGGATGTTCGGGTTGTCCATGGCAATGATGCCTATCATGACAAATGGTTTAAACTCATTGCCGGCCCGTATGAATCCACATGGTACTGCGATGAATAATACACTTAATCAAGTTTCAGGTGCAATCGGAACAGCATTGCTCGTTACGGTCATGTCTAACCGAGCCACTTCGTCTGGCGAAGACCTAATGACTGCTGCCATGAGCAAATTAACAAGTCAGCCTACAGCTGAGATGATGGCTCAAATGCAAGCGCAAGTTGGTATGCAAGCGATGTTAGATGGCATTAACTTCTCTTTCCTTGTATCAACCTTCATCGCTGGATTGGCGCTAATCTTAACATTCTTCATTAAGCGTGCTTGGCCTGCAGAAGATAAGCTAGCTAAAAGGGAAAAACAAACATCATAAGATAATAAAAACGTGATCATGGTCATCTCCTTTTGGGGGAGAGGCTAAGGATCATGTTTTTTTATTTTTTTTATGGTAAAAATAGGATAATTGCAAATTGATGTAGAAATATCTAACAGGTATCCAAAAAGGAGCTATTAAAGGAGGAGTACATGAGTAAATATGGATTGATTGGAAAGTTCATTGTGAAAGATGGCGAACGTGACGCAATGGTAAATATTTTGTTAGAAGCAGCAGAATCCCTAAAGAGCCTGGACGACTGTGAAATCTATCTCGTCAATATTTCCGAAGAAGAGCCTAACTCTGTTTATGTGTATGAAGTGTGGAACGATGAAGGTGCCCATCAAGCATCCCTCGGTCTTGAAGCGACTCAAACATTAATAAAACGAGCAAAACCAATCATGGCTGGAATGGAGAGGATCGGTACATTACAAACAGAGGGAGGGAAAGGCTTATTGGACTAAATGTGTGAAAGTGAAATTATAGGGTTTCTAAAGGTCCTTCTTTATCCTGTTAGAGGTGTTATCTGATCGTAAATACCAATTGGATAATAAATACTCAAGGAGGGAATCAATGATTTATGAAATGACCATACAAATTCGGGTTACCGATATAGAAGAAGGACGCCAGTGGTATGAGTCCTTCATAAAACGCAAACCTGACTTTATGCCTCATGAAGGTTTTATGGAGTGGGAACTCATTCCAGGGAGTTGGCTACAAGTATCGGAAGGAACACCATCAGAAGGATGTGGTCCGTTACGTATAGGTGTGGTTAGTCTGGAAAAAGAACGGGAAAGAGTCATGCAAGAACTTGGAGTGGAATTTTTTGAGATTCATTCAAGAGCGGAGGTTCCAGTAAAGTGGGGAACGTTTAGTGATCCTTGGGGCAATAGGCTTGGCTTCTTTGAATATGTAAGTAAAACGGAAAAAGCATGAAGTGTGGATATACGTTTTGGGCTTACCATTCGTAATCACAAAAGGGTAAGCAAGGTGTTTTGAAAGCTAAACGGTAAGAATGGGTTGTGTTTCGAAACCTGACTTTTCAAATAAAAGAGGATGGACATGCTTCTAGATTGTAGAAGAACATGACCCATCCTCTTTCTTTATTCGATTCGACATTAATTCATATCTACATGGGGTGGTGTTTTTTCAATGTTGATTTTGGACAATTTCATTCCTTTATACGATGTGATGCAAGGAACCAAACATAAGATGGCCATTGGGACGCAATAAAGAATGTAGAAGTGTCCTCCTTGTTGTATAAAAGGTAAATAAGCAAGTGCTATGCAAAGCAATGCAGCGAATATGATTAAGAAGATTCCGAAAGACTTATGATAAAATGAATAGACAGCTTCTCTTTCTACGCGCTGTTTGTATAAGGTCTTTGCGACTTTATCAGTGCGGATAAAGAAGTATAAGGACACTAAAAGAAATACAGCCGAGAACGGTAAGGCTAGGGCAAAGTAGGAAACATCAAGAATGCTGAGATAGAAGCTGGTTAAAAAAAACACTTCCGATATACCTAATGCAAAACCATAATTGAAAACGCTTACTTTTGAAGGTTGCTTAATCATGGAAATTCCTCCCTCTTTATATATATATTAAACGATATCCATCTTGTTCACAAGTTAGACACATTTATTTTTTGAAAAATAATCCATTTGGCAGGGTTTTTTGTGGGATACAAAGTTTCCTGGGGAATATAAGTGATGAACAAAAAAGGGGCGGGGTGTAAGTAATACATGAAACTCGCCATCCTTAGTTGGAACGGCGAGTGTGGGTGTTCTTATCCAAAGCCAGGGTGGCGATAATGGGGTAATGGTCAGATCCTGGAGTATAAATCACTTTCGCTTGAGATGTTTTTATCTCCTTTGAAGTGAAAATATAATCAATCCTTTTGGGGATGCCCTCAGCATCATAAGTATAAGCATCGTTTTGTTCGGCGAATGCATCATGAAAATGAGAGGCAAGAGTTTTCAATTCCGTGCTTTGTGGTGTTGTATTCAAGTCACCCATGATGACCTTGTGACCTTTTTTTCTATTTGAAATTTGGATGATTTCGTTCAATTGAATGTGACGCTCGTTAGCAGTTAAAGCTAAGTGTGTATTATAGATGTTGAGTTTATGGCCTTTTATAACGAGGGCAATTTCCAATAGTCCTCGTTGCTCCGATTCGCCAATTTTCGTAAGAAGGTAATTTTGCGCTTGAATGATTGGATATGTGCTTAGTATGGCTGCCCCATATTGTCGGCGATTTTTTCTTGATTTAAATGGGGGACGATCGATATTGGCCATATAGATATAATGCATGTCGAGACGCTTAGCCAACCAATCGGCTTGATCTTCAAAGCCACTTCGTTCTGACCAATGATTGTCCACTTCTTGGAGTCCGATGATATCGGCGCCCTCGGCTTCTATTATACTGGCAATCCGTTCCATATCCAAAATCCCATCCAAACCTACAGCATGATGGATATTGTAGGACATGACCTTCACGTTTTTCACTTTCTGCTTGGTGAACAACCGTCCAAAAGGAAGACCTTCCCGCAAAACGAACACTCCTTTCCGTTCATTATTACCTATTAGTATACCTTTTGAAATCATAATATAAAGTGATTCGGGTTATTCAAATCCTGACAAGTTGGTGACAAGGGAAATGGTGTATCATTTTTCCCCAAGTGAAAAAGCACAAAAGTTGTAAGACCAACATTTCTGGCTTTCATTCATTTATTCAATCTTCGTGCGGAAGGTACTTTATCTTTTTAATGTAATCTTAGCCGTCAATGGGAGATGGTCAGAAGCTAGGGTGGATATGATTTTTGGATTTGATATTTTAACGTTTTTTGATGCGAAAATATAATCAATTCTTTTCGGAGTGCCATCCGCGGAATAGTATGTATACGCATCATTCAGATTGGCAAACGCATCATGAAAAGAAGAGGAAAGCTTCTGTATTTCCTTGCTTTCTGGAGTTGCATTTAAGTCGCCCACTATGAGCTTGGGCCCTTTGGCTTCAAGGGAGATAGCGATGACCTCATCCACTTGTTTTTGTCTTTGTTCCGGAGCTAAGGCCAAGTGTGCATTATAAACAGTAAGATGGTTGCCCTTCACTTTGATTGTAGCTTCTAATAACCCACGCTGCTCTGTATTTCTAATCTTCTTAAAGAAATGGTTTTGTGCATGAAGGATTGGATACTTACTTAATATGGCCGTTCCATATTGACGTCGGTGTTCCCCTGGATTCAAAGGATCACGTTCCAAGTTGGCCATGTATGCATAATGCATATTCAAGCGTTTGGCCAACCATTTTGCTTGATCTTCGAAAAGGCTCCGCTCTGACCAATGATTGTCCACTTCCTGTAACCCAATGATTTCGGCATGTTCTCCTTCGATTGTCTTCGCGACCCGGTCTATATCCAGAACCCCATCGATTCCAACAGCATGATGGATGTTGAAGGTTAGAACTTGTATGTCCACTGTCTTTCTCTAACCATGCGGCTGTTCACCAGCCAAGGTATGACGTGCGGGATCCATGGTTACAAGAAAGAGCAATATCGTAATGAAGCCAATTATTTTTCTCAAACTATCACTCCTTTATGAAACGAATATTAATGAAGATATCATTTGACTATTTCATGAACTTTATTAGTCATTCCTCTTTTCGATCCAAGTATAGAGTTAGTCCTTAATACAAATAGTATTAGGAAAGTTAGGGGGAGGGATTTCATGACAAAAAAGATCGTGAAAGGAGCACTGTTTGTATGTCTATTATACGTCCTTTATGCAGTGGCTACGGCGGTTGTTCTGTTCTATTTTCCTTTGGATAAAAAAGGGGAGGCACCCCCTAACGATATAAGTGGTTTTATGGGGCAGGGAGATTCTTCAGATCGAGTGTTGCTCCTGGAAAATGGGTATGAATCGGGACGTGCACGGATGCAAATGATTCAGGAAGCCACTGATACGATTGATATCGCCTATTATTCGATAGCAAAAGGTAAGTCGACTGAGCTGATTCTTGGTGCCCTTATTGATGCGGCGGACCGGGGCGTTAGGGTTCGGGTCCTATTGGATGGAATTAGTCATGGTCTGCGATTTAAAATGAGTGATACCCGTTTCGCCTTGGTATCACATGAAAATATTGAATTAAGGTATTATGAATCGTTCAAGATATTCAAGCCTTGGACATGGAACAACCGGCTTCACGACAAAATCATGATGGTCGACGGGCGGTTGGGCATCATTGGAGGGCGAAATATCGCCGATAAGTATTTAGCGAAAAAACCACCTAAGAATTTTGTCCATGACCGTGATGTCATCATCTTTCATGCCACGCGAACTGGAGAAAACGTGATCGTTCAGATGAACAAGTATATGAATGAATTATGGAACCACCCATACACGAGCGACCCCTTCTCGGACCTTTCAAAAAGGCAGAGTGCTAAAGGAAAAGAGGAAAAAGATAAGCTAACCCATCAATACAAAACCGCCATTAAAGAAAATGAACATTTTGTTACGCCCTCGATGAACTGGATGGCCATCACCACCCCAACGAAACGGGTGAGCTTTTTGCACAATCCGATCGAGCGTTTCAAAAAACAACCTGTTGTCTGGCAAACGCTTATTGATGGAGCGACGGAAGCGGAGAAGTCCGTCCTGATTCAGAGTCCATATGTTGTCCCTACAAAAGAAATGAAGGGATATGTACCAGAAAATATGAATTCGACTGCCAACTGGACCCTACTCACCAATTCCGTGAAATCCACTCCCAATGTTATGGCCTTCTCAGGATACTTGGATTTGAGAGACGACATTATAAAGACTGGGGTAAGACTTTATGAATATGCCGATAAGCATTCCTTACATGCTAAATCGGTGGTCTTTGATCAACGGCTAAGTGCAGTTGGTTCCTTCAACCTTGATTCACGATCATCGGTTTTAAGCACGGACTCGATGGTGATCATAGATAGCGAGGAATTCGCGGTACAGTTGACAGAGGCTATTCATGACAAAATCGATAAAAGCACGTTAGTGGCGGATAAGAAAAAGAAGATAGACACGCCTAAAGATGAGAAAAAGGACAAGTCTTATCGGACCATTCTATTAAATGCACTCTCGAAGGTGTCCATATTATGGAGAGGATTGGCGTAACTGGTTTCGGAATCGAATAACCATGAGCATTTTTTTACAAAAGGGAAATTACTCCAACTTATTCTGCGAATATTGTGATATTCTATTGTGATATCATCTAGAAAGTTTGTGGATTGGTAGGAGGATTCTTGAATGGAGATACAAAAAACCGTTGTTCAAAAACAAAAAAAGTCATTATTCTTATTTTTTTTCACCATGGGGATCGTTCTTGTTGCCTTCAATTTACGCCCAGCCATCACTTCAGTGGGACCGTTAGTCGGGGTGATTCAGTCTGATCTTGGACTTGCCCATTGGAGTGCAGGACTTTTGATGAGCGTTCCATTAATTACGTTTGCCATCATGTCGCCTATCGTTCCCAAAATCGCCAATCGCTTAACAAACGAGAAGACATTGTTGGTGGGGTTGTGCGTTCTGCTGATCGGGGTTTGCATTCGGTCGGTTTCAATGTCATTCTTTCTCTTTTTTGGTACCGTTTTCATTGGTATGGGAATCTCCATCGGAAATGTTCTTTTGCCTGTCGTGATAAAAGATAAATTCCCGCAGAAATTCGGTTTGATGACCAGTATCTATTCTACGTCCATGGGGTTGGTTGCTTCTCTGGCATCAGGACTCAGCGTACCATTAGCCAGTGGTTTGAACCTTGGTTGGCAAGGGGCTCTGATTGTCTGGGGAATCCCGGCCGTCTTGGCCATATTGATCTGGGTGTACCTCATCAGATTAGATCAAGGAAAAGGTAATCCCATTAAAAGTGTGAGCTTAAGCGCTACGAAGATCTGGCGCTCACCACTTGCTTGGCAAATCGCGTTATTCATGGGATTTCAATCGTTTTTATTTTATGTCACGATTACATGGTTACCTGAAATCTTGATTAGTCATGGGATAAGCAGGGGGACGGCTGGATGGTTGCTATCATTTACCCAAATCATCGGGTTGCCTTCAAGCTTCTTCATCCCTGTTCTTGCTGCACGACTTAACTCCCAGGTGTGGGTAGCTTTCGGGCTCGGCTTATGCTCGGTTGTCGGATATGCAGGGTTATGGTTTGGATCTTCTTTTCCTATCCTGATCGTCAGTATCACGTTAATCGGTATCGCATTGGGAGGGAATTTCCCGTTGGCGCTAAGTTATATAGGCATTCGCGCACGGAATGCGAGGCGAGCTGCCGAGTTATCGGGAATGGCCCAATCAACAGGCTATCTACTTGCAGCCGTAGGACCGATATTCATTGGATACTTGTTCGATATGGCTCAAGATTGGACCATTCCGCTTTTTGCACTTATCCTTATCTCTGCATTAGTCATGATATTCGGGATGAGTTCCGGACGAGATCGTCATGTGGAATAAACCAAAGTAAAAGGGACTGTCCCAAAAGGGGTCATTACACCGAAATTGAATAAATGGTAAAAGGCAGAAACGTTGCTTTAACAACATTTCTGCCTCTTTATTTTTTCGAAGTTCACTGGAATAAGGACTTATTAGACAGCCCCTTTTATTTATTTAGTAAATCTTTATTTTTGTTGTATACACTTTTGAGTAAAAGATACAAAGGTATCAATATGGCAATATAAACTAGCAAGTACATAGTTGGTACGATGTTAATTTGTTGGTTGATGGTTAAATTAGCTGCATACATTCCAAAAGCTAAGGCAAACAAAATCAAGTAAGCTTTTGATGTGAATTGTAAGGTTTTGACCCTAGATTCCTTCATATTCTTAGAATAAAAACGATGAAAAATAATTTGGGCTACTATAAAAAAGAATAACCAGGGTATGATTTGGGCTAATTCTATGTATCCTTTCAAAATAGGTGCGGTTAAAGCGCCAAGTGGCCCTATACATAAGACCATAATTAAATCGAACCCGAAATCTCTTTTGCTTTCGTACTTATTTTGGTTGAGGTATTCTTCTTGTTCTGCAAGCTCGGTAAATGGATGTGGGTCTTCTTTGAAATTTGCGATTGTTTCTTTAATGGCTGTGGTTTCGTCTTTTCCATTTGTGATTTTATTTTCCACCTCGGAATACATATGATCTTTCATTTCATACATTATTTTTTTCTTTTGTGTGAAGGAACTTCAATGAATTTTTTTTCGATATCATTTAAGAATAAATCGATAATAGTATAGTTATTCGTCATCAGTAATGGTCTCCTTCTCTTTGAAGTAAATAAAATTATATATAATGACCAAGACCTAAGGTTAATGCTGGGCCTTTTCCAACGCCAGTTTCATTCCAAATCCGATTAGCACGGTGCCTGTGATGCCTTCAAAAACCTTTTGAGTCCGCGGTCTTTTCATGAAAGCACTGATTTGGTTAAGCAAGTAGATATAGAAGAAGAACCAGAGCGCAGTCAGTCCGGTGTAAGTGGCACCCATCAATAGAAATGGCAGGAATGTATCCTGTCCAGGATTCACGAATTGTGGGAGAAATGTTAGAAAGAATACGGCCACTTTCGGATTGAGCAAATTGGTCAGGAACCCTTGTTTAAAACAAGACTTGCTTCCGTATTTATCTTCATCCTTCCTTTCATCGGTTACTGCCACTTCCTTATTCCTCAATCCCCATAATGTCTTGATGCCTAGATAAATCAAGTACACGGCCCCGACATATTTAAAGATGGAAAATAATAAAGCTGATTTGACGATGATTGCTGAAAGTCCTAAGACAGCGGCGGATGTATGAATGAGCAAGGCACAACACGTACCAAGCATCGTTTGGAGGCCACCCGTTTTTCCAATCGAAAAGGTGTTCTTAGTCGCAATCGCCGTATCAGGACCGGGCAATAGGATGAGAAGAATGCACATCATGATAAATAAATAATAGTTTTCCATGTGAGAAACCGCCCATCGTCATTTGATTATTCTGATAATTCATCATTTAATGTACCATAGATCATTCTGGAAGAGGATAGGTAAATGAAATATTACATCGTACCCTGTATTTGTTTGCTATACTGTAAGCAAACTGATTGAAGAAGATAATCCAACGTTCCAAAGGAGAACTTAATCCATGCAAACTTTAGAACATGTATCCAACCATATCGTTTACCTGACGCGAGTGGAGGTAACCGACCGGCCAATTTTGGTCGCTGTTTCAGGAGCGAAGAAAACGCTCATCATTGATGCGGGGAATTCTGTTTCACATGCGCAACTTTTTCAAGCTGAATTGGCGAAGATCGATTGGAGTGGGGACATGCTTGTTCTTACTCATTCTCATTGGGATCATGTATTCGGATTGGGACATGTGGACATTCCCGTGATTTGCCAGGAACGAACGTACCGAAACGTGAAAGAGATGCAGTCTCTTTCTTGGGACGATCACGCATTAGATCAACGGGTCGAGGAAGGAATCGAGATTCCATTTTGTGCCGATGCCATTAAATTGGAGTTCGGTTCGAAGCGGGATATCTCGATGAAGCTTCCTGATATAGTTTTTGAAAAGTCACTAACGATTGATCTTGGTGATTTAACATGCATCGTTGAACACGTAGGTGGAGACCACGCCGCTGATTCTTGCATCGTGTATGTCCCAGAGGAAAAGACCTTAATGCTGGGAGATTGCCTGTATGCCAATCTTTATGCGGATAAATGGAATTATACCGCTGAAGAAGCCTTGAGGCTCGTTGAGAAGATTGAATCCTATGATGCCGATACGTATATCCTTTCCCATCATGATCAGCCTTGCACGAAGCAGGAAATGGAGCAGGAGTTCAAGTTATTCAAAGATTGTGCCAGCCTTGTCGGCAAACATCAGGGGGATCAAGCAGCAATGGAGCGGGAACTGGCGACGAAGCTTAACCGTGATCTAACCGAAAGTGAAAGGGAAACAGTGGGCTTCTTTGTAAATGGCTATGCTGGTTGATATGAAAGAAACAAAAAAAGTCGAATGCCTGTAACAGGAGTCGACTTTTTTTGTGTCTTATTCTGCTTTCACCAGAATCTCTTTCTTCCCATAAATCCGGTAAAGAATCAAGGCGAACACCATTCCGACGAATGAGATGGAAGAAATCGAAAGATAAAGGACTTTTCCTCCAAAAGCACCGTAGATGGCGCCCCCTACATATGAGGCGAGAATTCCCGATACCCCAAAGAACAGCAAGGCCAATATCGTCTGACCAGTGGCACGCCATTCGGCTGGGACGATCCGGTACAAATACTGTATGGCCGCCGAGTAGAAAATCGGGAAGGTTAACAGTTGCAGGATCTGCAAGTAAGCTAACAGGTGCGGGTCGGTTAACCAGGCCGAGACGAAATACCGAATGAAGAAAAATGCGGCCGCGAATGAGATGATGATGATTTCCTTCCCTTTGCGAAGCCACCAGAAGCTTAAGGCAAACACGACAATTTCACTTCCAGCCGCCAAGAACCAAGTGAGTCCAACGAGAGTGGTACTTCCACCAAGTTCCCGAATGTACACACCAAGGAACGTATCGTTCATCCTGGCAGGAACGGCACATATAAAGACCAGTAAAAGGAATAGCAGCGTTTCTTTATTACTGAAAAAGTGCTTGAGCGTTTTCATCGTGACGGGCTTCCCGGAAACGGGTGCATCGGGCATCATCCAGATGATGACAAAACCGATAATGGCAATGCCAGAAAAGAGCCAAGCTAGACTAGTAGCACCAAAATGGGACATGACGTAGCCGGTAATCAATGAGATTACGGCATAGCCTAAAGCACCGTATGTACGGATGGAGCCATAACTGATTCCATTCGATTCTGCAATTGTGAAATTGAGGCTTTCCGTCAGCGGGTCAATCGGCATCAGGAAAAAGTATAGCAACATGGCAAATAGAATCAGGTGGAGATAGCTTCCCGTATCGTACAAGAAATACCCGAGTATGCTTGAGCAGAGAATCAGCAACAACAGGACTTTGCGAATGGTCTTTGTTTTGTCGCTGATCATTCCCCACAAAGGTTGAGTGATCAAAGTCACAAACCCGCCCGTACCGATGATGAAACCGATTTGACCTGGCGATAGACCTTGATCATCCAGATAGACCGGAAGAAAGGGAATGAAAATGGCAAGTAAACCAAAGTATAAAAAGTTAAAGCTTCTTAGTAGTCGTAATGTTTTCATAAAATGTAATAGTACCCCACATATTCTATAGATTGATGTCCACTCAACTTTTTTATTGTAACATTCCTATAATTAATTGAAATCATAGATTTATTTATTCCTATATGAATAGTTGAATGTTGTAAGTATTTTTTACCATTTTATACTTTGTATGGGGACTCATGATATAATTAATGACAGAAAATGAGGCAGGGAGTGGGGTTTTGGACCAAAATGCAAAAGTTGTTCAAGAGTTACAGGAGCTTAAACAAAAGGTTGCATCTCTTGAAGACTTATTAATTACGGAAAGAAAAGAGAAAGCAGGCCCCGGCCGTACTTTTATGGATGCTGTTTTATCGTTATTATTCGGATTATTTGTTGTAGGACCGGTTGTCGTAGTAGTTATCGGGGTTTTAATGATAGTCATGTCATGGTTAGGGAAAGGGTTTTAAGTACCTTTTTTTAGCTTGTCACGTTATAAATTTTTCTTGTATAGGGTTTTGTCCTCCAAGAATAAAGATTTTGACATAATCATAGCTTTTAAATACGATAGATGAATACATGATTCATATGAAAAGATATGGGGTAAATCCTATAATATAAATTCAATAAAAAAACGGAGTAAGCTATGAAAAAAAACATGAAAATCCTTTACCCATTAAGTTATTTATTATTGTTTATCCTTACTAGTTTTATATACTCCATCATCAACCAATTGCCGAGTGATGCGGTCGATGTCACGACGAAAATAGATGAGGGGATTCCCTTTATCAAGGAATTCATCATTCCTTACTTACTTTGGTATCCGTTTATGTATGGATTATTGATTTATTATTGCTTTGTTGACCGAAAGCAATATTTCGTGGCGATAAGCAGTTTGATATCCGGTAAATTGATTTGTTTTGTCGTCTATGTTTTCTGGCAAACGACTGTACCGCGGCCGGACGTTGTCGGGGACGATATCTTTGCAAACCTGGTCCGTTTCATTTATATGCATGACCAGCCTGTCAACTGTCTACCTAGTATCCATGTAATGACGACGTTTATCATGATGATCATCGTATATAACAGAAAAGAAGACTTCAAGCGGGAATACGCATGTGTGACGGTCATGGGTACCCTTATTATCCTCTCCACATTATTCACGAAACAGCATGCCATCCTGGATGCATTGGCAGGGATTCTTGTCGCCTGTGCGGTATATGCTGCTGCCCAGTTTATGTTCAATGGTGGAATGAGCGTTCAGGTTAACCACATTAGAACAGCTCGAATGAAAAAGAGAATGAAAAATAGTGACCTATAAAAAAATAGTAAGGACTGTCTTCATAGTGGGCAGTCCTTTTTGCGATTGTTGCAAGCCTTCGATGGGCAATCATCCTAAATGAAGTTGTTTCTTTGCGCCGCGTCTATATAGTTCCTTGCAGAGGTCTTTGTATTGGAAAATAGATAAATTCCCGCTCACGTATTCTTTTTGAATGTAATCTAATAATTCATCAGCATGAAAAGGCTTTTGACGTGTTTCTTGAATATAGTGCAAAATTAAAACTTCTATTGTCAGTTCACTCACCTAACATTTCTATTGGATTTTTTATCTTTAACAATATAACATGGAAAATATAGTAAGATTAGTTTTTAGAAAATTTAAACTACCGACATTTTCATACAATTAAAGACAGAAAGAGTGGTGGGGATTTAAATGGATGAAAAAGGCCTGGTTATTCAACCAAGCGTTTTTAGTACTTCCTTCGTGTATATTGTAGTGTTTTTTAGTTATTGCTCTTCTTAATGGGAGAATCGCCTTTTTCCCATGTCGTAGGGCCTTCATCGCTCGGGACGAATTTATTCCAATATGCCCCTGACGTCTTATCAAAGATGATCATATTATTTTCATTTACAGGGACTAATTCATATCGATCTTCATGACTTGCACCCTTTGAATCTTCTTTAGATGAGGCCATCAGAAATAAACCTAGGATTGTAAAACCCATGATGATGGCCACCCCGATGATTAATGAGGAACTATTTTTCATACTCACCCTCCATGTGTATCCATTATCTAACATTTATTATATAGTCTTTCCACCCTTTAGAGTGGATTTTCTTTTGAATAACTTCATGAAAAACAAAACCCCCATCTCAGTAACGAGATGGGGGAGAAGTGATTACATTTCAGTGTCTAGTTTAACAGATGTTTCGTTGTATTGTTCTTTATCCAGGTCATGCGTGATTTTACTAGTCAGCACACCTGACGTCATGCTTCCGCTAACGTTCAAGGCGGTTCTACCCATGTCGATTAATGGTTCAACCGAAATTAATAGTCCTGCCAAGGCTACCGGTAAGTCCATTGCGGAAAGGACGAGGATGGCTGCGAATGTTGCACCGCCACCGACACCTGCCACTCCAAAGGAACTGATGGCCACAATAAGGATCAAAGTGGCGATAAAGGATGGAGAAAGCGGATCGATTCCCACTGTCGGTGCAATCATGACGGCAAGCATGGCTGGATAAATACCAGCACACCCATTTTGTCCGATGGATAACCCGAATGATCCGGCAAAGTTGGCAATCCCTTCAGAGACACCTAGTTGCTTTTGCGTTTGAATGTTCATAGGTAGTGCACCTGCACTCGATCTAGCTGTGAAAGCGAATGACAAGACAGGGAATGCTTTTCTTAAATAAGTGATTGGATTCAATCCTGCAATCATCAGCAATAGCAGATGAATCAAGAACATCACGATAAGGGCTACATAAGAAGCTCCCACGAATTTTCCTAATTTAAGGATGGCATCGAGGTCACTCGTTGCGACCGTAGTTGTCATGATCGCCAAGATTCCATAAGGAGTCAAGCGTAAAATTAACGTCACCACTCGCATAATGATGCTATGCAGGGCATCGACGATTTTAGAGAAAAACTCTGCGTGTTCAGGCTGTTTTCTTTTAACCCCTAGATAGGCGATTCCAAGAAATGCAGCAAAGATGACCACTGAAATCGTAGAAGTCGAGCGAGCACCCGTTAAATCAAGAAACGGATTCGCTGGAATTAACTCGATGATTTGTTGTGGCATCGACATTTTATCTTCGATGGTACCTGTTTTTTCCGTTATTTCAGCACCACGGCTCGTTTCAGCATCACCTTGTTCAATTTGAACGGCTTCCAAATCGAATACTGTGGCCGATGTAATACCGATGGCTGCTGCAATAGCAGTCGTTCCAAGCAAGATCCCGATGATCAAGACACTGATTTTACCGATATTGCTTGTAAGCTTCAATCTCGTGAATGCCGACAAAATCGAAATGAATACAAGCGGCATAACAATCATCTGTAGGAATTTCACGTAACCCGAACCTACGATGCTAAACCAATCGGTCGATTTCACGATTGCAACCGAACCAGGTTCATAGAAGTACTGCAAAAGCAGACCGAATATGATCCCTAACCCTAGTGCCGTAAACACTCTTTTTGTAAAGGAAATATGTTTTTTGTTCATATAAAATAGAAGGCCCAACAGGACAATCATTATGGCGATATTCAGAAAAACATAACCAATCATTTTAAATCCTCCCCAATTCCTATTAATCTACTCTGAATAATAAATACTAGAGTATGATACATCATTTATTACTATTTTACCAGCGATAAATAGTATGATTTAAAGATATTTTTTTTGAAGGGTAGAAATGGAGGGGGCTGGAGGTGAAATTCTTTTTTAGGAGGTCAGCACTTCAAAGGGGCAATCATCCCGAATGTAAAAAAATACTCCTCGGTTAAAAGGAGTATTCAGGTATCTAGTTCCCTAATTTTTCAATTTGGTTGGTCAGGCTTGTGATATTATCAATCGTCTTCATGATTTCCGAATCTTCAAGGACCGCAGGATTCAATGTCCCATCTTCCATATTTTTTAGATATAAATCGATTCCGTCTTGAAGCTGTTGGTTGGAACTGACGATTTTATCGTGAATGCCATCAGCGATTTGGGGCGGTTCGGTTTCATTGAATTCTTCGATTTCCGTTTTCATCGTTTGCAGTTCATTCTCAAGTGTCTTCATTGCCTCCTTGTCGGTGACAGCATCCTTAGAGAGGGCGGGTACTTCATTGGCAAACTCTTTTACGGTACCGACATAGCTTGTTGCGGTATCGGCATAGTCTAATGATGAATTGACTTCCCCTAGAAGCGAGCAGCCGGTTAATAAGATAAGTGATGTACATAGCATAAGTATTTTTTTCATGTTTTTCCTCCTGTATGGTTTATTAAATGGGCAAGAACCTTTTCTTATAGATGGCCGCAATGGAATTGAGAATAAAGGTAGGGATTTTCTTGGGAAAGTAAGGCCTCCTATAGAAAAGGTGGAATACGCATTTTAAATCATGCCATTGCTTGCAGGATTTTTTCTGTCGGAACCGCGCAAGATCGATAATCTTCACTTTCTTATCGGACGTTATCAAGATGTTCCGTAAATGGATATCGGATGGATTCAAGCCTACCTTTCTGGCCAAGTTCAGGGCATGATCGATTTCCTTCACCTTTTCTTCCGTTACCGGGATGCCCATCGTCAAATGTTCAAAAAGCGTGTGACCCTCGATGTAATCAATCACGAGGTAACGCTCCCCTGCATCGAATAGGGTCGGGTAGTACTCGATATGCTGAACGGCCCGGTAAATATCCGCTTCTATTTTAGCCGTGTGGGCATGAGCCCGGAAAAATACTTTCAAGGCTAGGTCGGTATCTTGGATTCTAAATACATATGCGCTTCGCCCTTTGCCGATAAGCGACAATGAATCATCGGCCTCGATCAATGTATGGTTTTTATCGTTCGCGATTTTCACACTTTGAGCCAACCTATAATATTGTGACAACTCCTTCACACCTCTCCAAAAGATTGATGATACAAAAAAAGACGGTATAACCGATTATCTTGGTTATACCGTCTTAGATACGAAAAAGACCTCACCAAAAAATCGGCAAGGTCTTGCAAACAACTGTAAATTAGTTGCCAATAAAGCCGAGGATGGACATCCTGTACTGACGACTTTACTGTATAGCTACTCCCCTTAACAGAAGAATTCATTTATTTAGTTACATTACAGTAAGTATAGAGGATATCATGCTCATGGGTCAAATTAAAGAATCTGAAAAGAGTCAGTCCCAAATAGGAGATAACAGATTCTTGTCGAATAGAATAGATGTTGGTAATCATGTTGTTTGTAGATAAATATGAAGGGAAACCTATTTTGATTCCAAATCTAAAGAAAAAACATTCCCTCCACCCGTAAGGATAGGCAAACGAATGAAAAAGGGGTTCCATTATGAGATATAACTATGATATGAAGCGGATAGGATGGATGATCTTTGCCTTTGGGGTATTTGTTTTCGTGCTATTCAAAACCGTTGAGAATTTCCAAGAATATAAAGAGCTGAAGCGTGAGGATGAAAGCGAACCGATGACGGCCGTGGTTTATGAAAAAACGGCGGCACAGGACCTATTGTATGGAAAAACGTATTACATGGTTTTACTCAATGAAAAACTCACAGGTAAGGTTGCTTGGAATTTGGATATTGGACAGAGAGCGTATGTGGAGAAAGAGGAATTTGACAAACTCGAAATCGGAGATACGGTTAGCGGGTTCAAAATCGATGGTACTTTTCATAATCAGGAGGATTTAAAGGGGGAGTATTCTTCCTATTATATTGGCCTGGCTTTCGTCAGCATTTATATCTTTGGTTATATCTCGTATTGGTTGAGTAAAGTTAAGTTTGTGGTAACCTTTTTTCAGCGGATGGAGAGAAAAAAACTTTTCAATTCATTCCTAGGTTTCCTTCTATATGGTTTATTTTACGGAGGCATACTAATAGGTCTATTATTCGGTTTCTATTATATGGGGCAAATGGTGATGAACGCATATGATAAATATTCGGACGAGGGTCGAATCGAAACTACGGCTGTTGTGACCGATCATTTTGCCGACCGGAATTTAGGCCGTTATGCAGATAGTGAGTATTTTTTGGCACTCAGCTTTGAGAATCAAGCAAACGAGACCGTGTACCTGACGAAGGAAGTCACAAGCCATGCCTATTATGCATATAAAGATCAGCGGGTCCCGATTTCTTACAGTGAAGAAACTCCATACAAAATATATCTGCAGGAAACGAGCTGGAAAGACGTTTTTCAAATTATGACCACTAATGAGTTGATGATGTATTATATTGTATTGTTTATTACGGTGGCACTGATTTACGTGTTCATATGCTGGAGACGCTTTAAAAAGACAGGTTCCTATTTTCCTGTAAAGAAGGGAGATCCCCCACTTTCTAAGTGAGGGGATTTTTGGCCTGGTACTTTTTCAAGCGATATTGGAGGCTTTGCCGGCTTATATTCAAGGCTTTGGCTGCTTGGGAGATATTCTGGTTATGTTCTTTTAACACCTTTTCTAAATAGAACTTTTCTGTATGCGCCATATAATCATCAAGAGGGAGGGTCCCTTGATGAGAGGGAGGGGAAGGCGCTTTGGTTTCCATCTCCTCTTCTTCCCTATTCGCTTTCTTTTTGAAGAGAGTGGGAAGGTGCGAGATTTTTATGTGCTTATCGCCAGGTTCTAGCAAATTCATGGCCCCTTCGATGATATGTTCAAGTTCTCTTACGTTGCCATGCCATTCATAATCATAGAAAAGTTCGTAGGCTTCTTCGCTGATTCCTTCGATGTCCAATTCGAAAAGCGCATTGAATTTGTCAATAAACGATTGGGCGAGCAATGGAATATCCTCTTTCCGTTCCCGTAGCGGGGGTATGAATAAAGACACAACGCTTAAACGGTAATAAAGATCTTTACGTAAATGGCCGTTTGATATGGCATCAATCGGATCTTCATTGATGGTTGCGATGACGCGGACGTCGATATTCTTATCTTTCGTATCACCTACGCGACGAATCTTCCTTTCTTGAAGGGCCCGCAATAATTTTGCCTGCAAATTGGGGTTCAGGGAATTGATCTCATCAAGAAGGATCGTGCCGCCTTCTGCTTGTTCGAACAATCCCGGTCTTTCGACGGAGCCGGTGAAGGCACCTTTCTTCGTTCCGAAAAGGATTCCTTCTATTAAACTATCGGGAAGTGCTGCACAGTTCTGGCTGATGAATGGGTGTTTGGAGCGACTGCTTCCATTATGGATGCTTTGTGCAAAAAGTTCCTTTCCCGTTCCAGTTTCCCCAACGATGAGGATGGTGGAAGAGGTTCTTGTCGAACGCTTGCTCTTTTCGATGACCTCCAAGAAATTCGCACTGACACCTAGGATGCTGTCAAAGGTATATTTGGTGTCGCCCTTATTTAATATATTATCCTTGATGATTCGTTCCAGGTTGGTAATATCCTTGGCTACTTCGATGGCCCCGATGATATTTTGCCTGGTGTCGAATATCGGATAGGTATTATTGATGGTCGAGATTTCCTGCCCCAGGCTATTGAAGTAAGTCTGTTTCGAGTTTTCGGTTGCATGGCCGGAGTGAAGGGCCCTGACCAGTGTGCTTTCCGTTTCTTCTTTGAACTTAAAGATGTCGTGAATCTTCTCTCCTAATACATCTTTTGAATCCATTCCCTCAATCTCCGCCATCTTTTTGTTATAGATGACCGTCAAGCCGTTCCTATCTATAATATGTATGCCTATATCAATCACATCCACAAGTGAATGGAGAATCGTTTGAAAACCTTCTATTCTCATAATCTGGTTTAAATCCATGAGGCACCTCCAGGTTTTTCCTTTTGTTGAAGCTAATTGTAAAGTAAATCCAATATTGGTGCAATTATTATTTGCACTGCAAGAATGCATGGCGGAAAGGTGCCAAATATTTTTGCGGATTTTATGAAAAAAATGGGTGAAACCCCTTTCCTGAAATATATTTTTTCTTTGAGTTAGGGTGTTTTTGATAGAGGCCTTTATTTTTGGCATGGAACTTGCTAGTTGATAGATAGGGGGACCTGAACTGATTTTTCAACAATGAAATATGCTACATCTTCATCTACAACGTAAATCATAGCGGAAACGTTTAAATCATAGGGGGAATTTATATGAAAACTGTGACGGAAAAGGTTATTGAACAAACTGAACAATATGGGGCAAACAATTATCATCCACTTCCCATCGTCATATCAAAGGCAGAAGGAGTATGGGTAGAAGATCCAGAAGGAAACAAGTATATGGATATGCTTAGTGCCTATTCAGCCGTGAACCAAGGTCATCGGCACCCAAAAATCATTCAAGCGCTAAAAGACCAAGCGGATCGTGTAACGTTAACGTCCCGAGCGTTTCATAGTGATCAATTGGGTCCGTGGTACGAAAAGGTGGCCCGTCTTACCCAAAAAGACATGGCCCTTCCGATGAACACGGGGGCTGAAGCAGTTGAAACGGCCATCAAGGCTGTTAGACGCTGGGGCTATGATGTAAAAGGAATCGCTGAAGACCAAGCGGAAATCATCGCTTGTATCGGCAACTTCCATGGCCGGACGATGACAGCCGTTTCTTTATCTTCCGATGATGAATATAGAAGGGGGTTCGGGCCGATGTTGCCAGGAATCAAGTTGGTTCCCTATGGTGACCTTGAGGCATTGAAAGCAGCCATCACACCGCAAACGGCTGGATTCCTGATTGAACCGATCCAAGGGGAAGCGGGCATCATCATTCCACCAGCCGGTTTCCTGAAAGCGGCATTTGAACTGTGTAAAGAAAATAGTGTATTGTTCGTTTCGGATGAAATTCAGTCGGGCCTTGGCCGGTCAGGTAAAACATTCGCCTCCGATTGGGATCATGTTGTTCCTGATATGTACATTTTAGGCAAGGCACTTGGTGGTGGGGTTTTCCCAATCTCTTGCGTGGCGGCCAACCGTGACATCCTAGGCGTCTTCAATCCTGGTTCACATGGTTCTACATTTGGGGGCAATCCATTGGCTTGCGCGGTTTCCATCGCTTCCTTAGAGATTCTTGAAGAAGAGAAACTTGCGGAACGCTCGTTGGAATTAGGCGAATACTTTAAAGAAAGCTTGAAGGAAATCAATAATCCGAAGATTAAAGATATACGTGGAAAAGGCTTATTTATCGGAGTGGAATTAACAGTGGAGGCAAGGCCTTATTGTGAAAAATTAAAAGAGGAAAACTTACTGTGCAAGGAAACGCATGATACCGTGATCCGCTTTGCTCCGCCACTTGTGATTACGAAGGAAGAACTAGATTGGGCTATTGCCCGTATTAAAAAAGTTTTAGCTTAATGTCGCTTACTGATTCTGAGTCATGAAAAAAGGGTATTCCAAAAAAAAGCGTAGGCTTATCCATTTTGGAATGCTCTTTTTCGTCTGCAAGGATAAAGGAAATCCAAAATCAAGGCGGTACAAATGAAATGTGTTCATATAGGGGGAGGAGAAAGAATGAATCATGACATCATTTATGTGAACGGAAAAATATTCACAGCCAATCCAACACAACCTTATGCAAGTGCTATGGTCATTCGTGATGGGCGCATACACTGGATTGGGGAAGAAGAAACCAAAGGGATGACTGGAGAGCGCATGAACCTTCAAGGACGCCGGGTGTTGCCGGGGCTCATCGATGCACACTTGCATCCATTGTATCTAGCCGGGTCTTCCAAGCAAATTTCCTGTATGCCGCCTGTTGTCGAATCACTGGAAGATTTAATTGACGAAGTTCGTAAGGCAAGCGAATCACAAGATTCCGGGGGTTGGATAGAAGGATGGGGATATGATGAGGGGAAATTAAAAGAGCGTCGTTCGCCTTCACGCTGGGATTTAGATCAAGCCACGACGAAGGTTCCCGTTATCATTACGCGCACATGCACTCACATGGTTGTGGTCAACAGTAAGGCACTGGAACTCGCCGGCATCACCAAAGATACACCAGACCCAGTGGGTGGAAAGATTGATAGAGATCCGTACGGTGAACCGACGGGCGTTTTACGTGAAAACGCAAAAGGTTTAGTCCAACAAGTAATGCCCGTACAAACTGTTGAGGAAGAAATAGAAGGACTTGTGGAATTAAGCCCAAAATTGCTATCGCACGGAATTACGGCCATTACGGATTTGATGGCAAAGCCTAAACCTGCGGATTATTTAGACATGTATCGTGCTGCTACGGAAAAGGGCATGAAGCAGCGTGCAGTCCTGTATTACATATGGGAAACCATGAAGGACGATCCGATTTTAGCCAAGAACAAAACGAATAGAGACCAGGACAATCATATTGGAGGAATCAAGTTATTCGCCGATGGAAGCGTTTCTGGCCAAACGGCCTGGGTCAATCCGCCATTTTTAGGGGAAGGCGAGAACTATGGCATCCCGATGACCACTAAGGAGGAGTTGCTACTTGCCGGTCAAGCAGCCGAGGAGAATTGTATCCAATTGGTCATACATGCCATGGGTGAGCAGGCGATCGATTTAATCATTGATACCTTTCATGGCAAGAAGGGCTGGATGGAAGATGGCCCTTCCATCAGGATAGAGCATGCGGCCATGCCTTCTAGGAAGGCCCTTCAACAAGCGAGTGAAATGGGAATCGCATTCGTCCCACAACCGATCTTTCTTTACGCCGAAATTGAATCGTATCTTACTAACCTTGGGGCTGAGCGTACGAAGCAAACGTATCCGATTCGTTCCATGTTGGATAAGGGGATCCTGGTGGCCTTCTCATCTGATGCACCTGCAACGGCTTGGGCCGATCCGGTCAATCCATTTATCGGGATGATGGCAGCCGTCACACGTAAGGCCTATGATGGAACGGATACAGGGCAGGAACAACGCATAGACATTGAAACGGCCATCATGCTTTATACAAAAGCGGCACAGGAAGTCACGCGCATCCCGGATGTTGGCCAGCTTGCACCGGGCTTTCATGCCGACTTTATTGTCCTGGATAGGGACATTTTGACCATCAAACCGGAAGAAATAGGGGAAGTGCAGGTTGAAGAAACGTATATGGCCGGTAAGAGGGTCTTTCAAAAAGAAATAGCAGGGTGATGTTCAAAAGCAAGAGAAGGCGCTTGTACAGTGCTCTATATCTGGGGCTTCCTCTCTGGAAGCCCCTTGTTATTAGGCGAGAGGTATCCTAAAATTCTATATAGAATGGATGGGTGCTTTCATCCAAACAGCATTCAATTCTCTGACTGAAATTCCTGAAAGTCACCATTTCCAAAGCCTGCTCAATGGGATAATACCCCACTTCCAAACTCTCTGGTGACGTTGTTACTGTTCCTCCAACTGGTTTAGCTAAAAATAGTGTATTACAGATGGACTCTTCAACATTTTGAAAGATCCCACAAAATTTCAAAACCTCTATATCCATACCTGTTTCCTCTTTCGTTTCTCTTATGGCGGCTTCTTTCAAGGACTCGCCTTCTTCAACTTGTCCCCCATGCATTTCCCAACCTCGCATGGGCCCCTTGATTAATAGAATTTCCCCTTGCTCATTGATTACAATCGTTGCTGCTGAGACGATGTGTTTTGGTGGTGAGAAGATTTTCTGCGTGCCATGTTCCAATCGACTTCCCCATTTCTATTGTTTAGTAGTCTAGCTGTTGCCCGTTCCTCGGACTTCCTGCCTGGTGCTTCCTCCATAATACCACCACATGTAAAAAAATTCCTTTTGGAGCGTAGGACTCAAAAAGAAGGCTTCGAATAAATGAAACGATATACCTATATATACTCTTGGGGATTAAATCTCATCTAAGAACAATTATGGTAGAATAAAATAATAACCCAAATAAAGTAACCTCAGTATGTTTTATGAATTTTATTGGGACATCTTACATATTCATGTAACAGTACTAAGTATTAAGAAGGAGTGTCATTCAACTATGAAAATATCAGAATTAAAAAGAGAAGCAAGGCTTTCATTGAAAGGGAACTGGGGAACGGCATTAGCACTTTCGTTAATCATGTTCTTGGTTAGCATTGTCATACCCACCACATTAGAAATCATGTTAAGTGGAGGGTGGGCAGAATGGTCAAACCAGGAAGTGACGCCGATATGGGCGTCTGCAATGGATATGCTTATATCGATTTTAATAATACCGTTCTCGATAGGTATTTACTGGTTTTATCTTGACCTGGTAAGAATGGAAAGTACATCGTTCGAGAAAACATTTTCGATTTATAAGGATGGGAAAATGTTTTCAAAAGTGATCATTGTATCCATTGTGCAAGGAATATTCGTCTTTTTGTGGTCTTTATTACTACTCATACCCGGGATTATCAAAGCTTTGGCGTATTCCCAAGTGTTTTTCTTATTAAAAGATCATCCGCACTTAACGACGCTTGAAGCGATTACGGAGAGCCGGAGAAGGATGAACGGCCTTAAATGGAAGTACTTTCTCATGTGCTTAAGCTTTATAGGGTGGGGAATTCTTTGTTTATTCACGATAGGAATTGGATTCTTATGGTTGGTTCCTTATATTGGGACAACGATGGCCGCCTTTTATAACGAATGGATAGCCTCTCAGGTTGAAAGTGAAATAGTGGAATGAATTTTTAGCCGGTAGCATAATTGCTGCCGGTTTTTTTATGTAAGGAACTTCATAAAATTATAGAATGGGTGGGTAAAAAGTGGTGGGATGGAAGGTTCATGGTTACTCTTGGGTATTTATCTTATAATGGTGTAGTTTACTATTAAAGGTAAATTTAGAAATTACATAGTGGAACATGACGATTCTAGTAGGAATTTTGAAAAGATAGGGGTCGATATCATGACTGAAGTTATTGCCGTAAAAGAAATCCCACAGTTTAAGACACGTACAGAGGAATTCAGCCCGTACGATTGGTGCAAAAAGATGCTAGAAAATGATTCTGTGATCTATCACAAGGGAACGGATACGTGGAATGCTTTTAAATATGACCATGTTAAACTTGTACTCAGCGATTACAAGCATTTTTCGAGCGTACGAAAACGGACCACGATTTCAGTTGGTGCAGATAGTAAAGAAGGGGCCATCCCTGACAAGATTAACTTGATTGGGGTGGATCCACCCTCACACAGAAAACATCGTTCGCTTTTAGCGGCTGCCTTCACGCCCAGGAGCCTACAAAACTGGGAGCCTCGCATTCAAGAGATCGTGAATGAACTGATCGAGGACATAGGGGACTCCGAAATGGATATTGTCCATTCATTGACAAGCCCCCTTCCTATCATTATTATGTCTGACTTGCTGGGGGTGCCTTCTAAAGATCGATTGCTCTTCAAAAAATGGGTCGATATCTTATTCCTTCCTTTTGAAAAGGAAAAAGAGGAAGAAGTTAATAAAAAGAAGCAAATAGCCGCAAAGGAATACTATGAATATATCTATCCTATCGTTTTGGAAAAGCGCTTGAATCCAGCAGATGATATCATTTCCGATTTATTGAAGGCGGAAGTGGATGGGGAAACGTTCACAGATGATGAAGTGGTACGGACGACGATGCTGATATTGGGAGCAGGAGTGGAAACGACCAGCCACTTGCTGGCCAACTCGTTTTATTCGCTTTTGTATGATGACCCTACCGTTTATGAAGAACTGCACCAAAACCCGGAATTGGTACCACAAGCGGTCGAAGAAATGCTGCGGTACCGGTTCAATTTAGTCAAATTGGATCGCACGGTCAAAGAAGATAACAATCTTTTGGGTGTGGAACTTAAGAAAGGTGACGTCGTGATCGTTTGGATGAGTGCGGCGAACTTGGATGAAGCCATGTTTGAAGATCCTTTCAAGGTAAACATCCACCGACCTAATAATAAGAAACATTTAACGTTTGGGAATGGCGTACATTTCTGTTTAGGGGCACCGCTCGCCCGACTTGAAGCCAAAATTGCCCTCACCACATTCGTGAAGAAATACGCCCGCATCGAACCAGTCGAATCTTTCAATTTAGAAGACAGGCTGACCGATGCCGCGACGGGACAAGCCTTGATGTCGTTACCGATGAAGGGGTATAAAGCCTAAGATAAACCGGGACTGTCGAATAGACAGTCCTTTTTCGTATTCTGGCTTTTTCCATGTTTTATGGAACGGAATGACGTTTCAATCGTATACGTAATTAAATCACTTCTTTAGGAGGCGGATAGGATGAAAATCAAGACGTTTTATGGCTGGACGGAAAAAGGAATGGATAAAAAAGTGAATGAATTCTTAGCGGCGGTCCCATCCATTAATGTTGTGGATATTAAGTTTGGTAGTCCGGTATTTTTTTTTAGTGCGATGGTCATATACAAGGAAGAGTTTCCATCACCTTAACAAATGGAAGATAGGGGGCCCACTTTTATGGAGAAAGAAGTTGTCATCGTAAAAAAAGAAAGAAAAAAGAAGTATTATAAAATAGGGATGGTCCTTCTGATGCTATCTCTGCTCACTTGGCTCATTCCGATAGTGGCTCCATTTACGCCTTTTTCGACAAACATAAAGGCGATGATCATTGGTGGAGCCATCATCATCGCCGAAATCATGTTCTGGGTAGGAGCCATTTTGGTTGGAAAAGAAGTGGCAGCGAGATATAAAAGTTACCTCCATCCAAAGAATTGGAGAAAGAAACGGGAAGGTGAGAATCATCGAAACTGAAATGCTGAAAATATTTAATGAAGACCGAACCCATATCGGTGAAGCAACGAGGGAAGAAGTGCATAGGCTCGGACATTGGCATGAGGTGTTCCATTGCTGGTTCGTCAGTCGGGAAGATGAAGTGGATTATCTCTATCTCCAACATCGCTGTTCTATGAAAAAGGATTATCCGGATTTGTTGGACATCACGGCTGCAGGTCATTTACTGGCTCACGAAACGGTGGAAGATGGTGTAAGAGAAATTAAAGAAGAGTTAGGCATCGCGTTATCTTTTGATGAGTTGGTGTCAGTAGGGGTGATGGAAGACTGTGCGATGATGGAGAATTTCATCGATAAAGAACTGGTCCATCTATTTATATATAAGAGCACGAATCCGCTGAGTGATTTCACCTTGCAAAAGGAAGAAGTGTCGGGAATCGTGAAGGTTAAACTGGAGGATTTCGAAAAGCTATGGTTCGGTCCTATAGAAGAGATACATATTCAGGGATTCGAAATGAATGATCTGGGTCAGCGCGTTACCGTCGATCAATATGTAGGCAGGGATCGATTCGTTCCGCACGAAACTTCCTATTACGAAGGCTTGATCCAGTCGATTAAACGTGAATTAAAATAAGAAAAAAGTCAGGGATTTGATGGTTTTTGTCGAAAAATCGATATATGGAGGTTTTTCGACGAAACAAATCCCCTTTGGGAAGATATCTTTCCATTTTAAGAAGATAAACTCGCTCCTTTGATAGATAAATATCTCAGCTTATATAAGTCCTAGAGGGTAGTCAGTCCCCGTTTTGCGTCTCTAATTGCAGTAAGAATTCCTTCATTTCCAATCCGCCCCGGTATCCGGTGATTGCCCCATTTTTTCCGATGACCCGATGACATGGAACGGTGATTAGCACGGGGTTGGCCCCGATGGCCGTTCCGACCGCACGAACAGCGGTGGGTCTTTGAATCATCATCGCAATTTCGGAGTAAGAAGTGGTTTTTCCGTATGGAATCTGGTTCAATGCTTCCCAAATGGCTACTTGAAAAGCGGTTCCCCTCACATCCACAGGTAATGAAAAAGTCCGTCGTGTTCCCTCGAAATACTCATATAGTTCAGTAAGATAAGGATGTAACGCTTCTTCACTCTCCAAAAGAATCGACTGAGGAAACCGTTTTTGTATCCACTTTTCCAAATCTTCATAAGACTGACCAGGTGAACCGACATAACAGAGGCCTTTCTTCGTTTTCGCTATGTATAGATGCCATTTGTCGTATTCTAAAACCGCCCAATTAATGGTTTCTTTCATATTCCTCCTCCTTTTTTTAGAGATTTCTTCTCTTTTTAGTATACAAGAAAGTGTACTGTAACCAACAGTTCAATGAAAATTTACATACACTTAAAAAACAAATGGTAGTATAGAGACACGAAGAAATTTTGATATTCAGGGGGAAGACACATTGGGTCATAGTAAACAAAACAAATGGAAGGATATCAAAATAGCGGAAGTTCTTCAACTAGCCTTGAATACGGCCTTGATCTTATTGGCTTTATCGTTATGCGTATTACTTGCTAAGGAAATCTTCTATTTCATAAAGATGGCGCTTTATAATCCGGAAATACGGATAGAATTCGAACTCTTGGAACGCATTTTGATGTTCTTTTTGTATTTTGAATTCATCGCGATGATCGTTAAATATTTCAAAGAGGATTATCATTTTCCTATACGATATTTTCTCTATATTGGCATAACGGCCATGATCCGGCTCATCATTGTCTACCATGAAAATCCGGTACATACCCTTCTTTATACGTTATCGATTTTAGTGTTGATTATCGGCTACTATATCATGAGCTCCGCGACGGCACGGAAGGGAAAACTTTAACGAAAAATCTTATAGATGAAAGCGCCGTGGGTCATACCAGGGTGCTTTTTTCTATAATTTCCAATCAATCTAGAAACCTCCTTGACAATTACAAGTTACTAAAATATAATTACTTACATAAAGTAAGTTAATAAGGAGACTAGTCATGTGGTTCTTCCTAGAATGGGTTGCGGGGCAAGAGGTGATACTAGGCTTGAGGTCCGGTAACCGGATACAAAATCAATCTAGCATACGAGCGCAGCCCTTTCACATGGGGTCAATATATATATGGAAAGATAAGGAAGGGGTGTAAGGGTATGAGTAAATTTCATAGAAAACCAGTAACGTTTGTTGGGGAAGTGAGTATCAATGTCCTGAATTTGGCGGATGCCATTGCATTTTATGAAGAAATAATCGGTTTTCGAGTATTGGAAAAGACGAATCGTAAAGCCGTGTTAACGACGGACGGAAAAACGCCTCTATTAACACTGGAGCAGCCGGAAGATGTTATTCCAAAAGAAGGACGGACATCAGGGTTGTATCATTTTGCCCTTTTACTACCCACACGTGCAGACTTATCGGTCTTTTTACGGCATTTGCTTACCACCCAATATCGTTTCGGGGCGGCGGATCATGCTGTGAGCGAAGCACTATACATTACGGATCCGGATGGAAATGGGATTGAAGTGTATTATGACCGTCCATCGTCCGAATGGGAATGGGCGAATGGGGAAGTTAAAATGGTGACAGACCCGTTAGACGGTAATAGTATTCTGGCAGAAAGTGATGCCGCATGGAGTGGTTTGCCCGCCGGAACATTGATGGGGCATATTCATCTGCATGTAGCCAATCTAAAAGACACAGAGAAATTTTATACATCGGGACTTGGATTCAAGGTCGTGACCCGTTACGAAGGGGCACTCTTTACATCAACCGGGGATTATCACCATCATATCGGGTTAAATGTATGGAACGGTGTGGGTGTACCTACTCCTAAGAAAAACAGTGTAGGGCTGAACTGGTTTACTCTTGTTTATGCAGACGAAGAGGCGCGAAATAAAGTGATCGTACAGCTGAAACAAATAGGAGTAGAGGCCATACAAAATGATGAAGGGTATGTCATTACTGATCCATCGGGAAATGAAATCCATTTAGTGATCAATTAGGCCCTCTAGAAGGATACGATCCATTCTTTAGAAAAGGAATTCCACCAATGAAAAGAAAAAAATCACCTTACCTTGAAATCTCAAGATAAGGTGATTTTTCTTTTATGGATTATTTGATTTGGACCTTTGCATCTCCGATTTGGATATACCATTTGCCTTTTGAGAACTTCTCTTTAGATATTTCATAAACCTCAGTATCCGTTACACTAATATCTGGATTTAAGTCGGATAATACCTTAGAATCGTCGACTTTAGCTTCTACAGCATATGCGGTGCTGGCCTCGATATCTGAATCAAACTTTGTTCCTTTTTCATCCACTAATTTTATCGAAGGATAACTGAACATACCAACAGGTTCATCCGAGATATTTTTCATTTTATATTGAATGGCGATGAGTGTTCCACCTTCAGATGCCTTCTTACCAAGAAACTCGGGATCGCCGATTGTATCAAACTCTTCTTGTTTAAGTACTGTGATTTCCAGTTTGTTTTGTTTGATTACGTCTCCAACCTTGTACATGTTTTCTTTGTTAGTAGCTTCTTTAGTTGAACTGGAACTAGTTGAAGGAGATTCGTCCCCTCCTACCGAGTTTGCAATGATAATGATAACAATAATAGCTCCGATAAAAGTTAAAAACTTATGTCTTCTGAACCAATTGCGTTGGTCTTTCCCGCAATTAGGACACTTTTTCACGCCTTTTGCGATTTCTTTATTACATGTCTTACATGATGTTAATCCTGCCATTGTTGAATGTTTCCTCCTAAAGTCATGTTGTCAGTTAGCCTTTATCTTATCCTGGATTCCTTTTATAATCTATAGGATATCGAGAATAACCAATCATTACCTGTTTTGAGGGTATAAATAATGGGTAGGGAAAATTCCTTCATGGGAATAAATGCATAGTAAGGTGGATAAAGGTTTTCTAAGATAGTGAATTGTTTGACTTGCAGTGATAGACAATGGGAAGTCTTTTTAAAACTGACGCAGACAGGTAAGATCGTTCGCTCAGAAAAAGAGAACTATGGTACGATTGAAGAATATGAATACATTCACCACGCACAAAAGTGTATAGGACCTCAGGAAGGAGCAAGGCATTGAATACCAAATTGAACGTGAACATCATAAAAGATATGTGCGGTACGGTCTCCTTCAAAAGAGGGGACGCTTTTTATCGTGCTAATAAAGTATTATTCGACTCATATGGCCCTAGTGGCTGCGAAGCGACGGTTGCAGGAGTGGAGGATTTTCACGTCACCATTGATGTGGATAAAACCGGGGGCTTCCATACGAAGTGCAGTTGCCCTACACTCGCCTCTTTCTCCAAGGATTGTCAGCATATTGCGGCCGTTTTACTTGCGGTATACCATCATCAGCGCCAAGGGACCGTCCCGACTATTCAGTCCGAGTCGGGCAAGGAGCTGACGGATGGATTGCTGAGCCTTTTCAATCATCAGCCGGTGCGTTCAAGCGGACATCAACTTCACTTTGAAAATAGGGAAGTGCTTGATACTGAATTTATATGTAAACCTGTGATGGTATCTAAAGGGCAGTATATGTTCGGGATTGAAATGAAGATTGGATCGATCGATGTGCCAAATATCAGGGATTTCCTGATGAGGATAAAAGAAAGAAGGCGTTCCACCGTCTCCCTATCCTTTCAATATGACCCAAGCCTTCATTGTTTTCAAAAAGAAAATGATGCCGTCATTCAGCAGCTGATCACGGTCATTTCTGATGAAAAGGTCTATCTGGATGCTTCCGGTCAATCGAGCTACACACAGATTCATTCCTTATTGCTTCTTCCGCCCTCTTCTTGGAAAAGGCTATTTCCGCTCCTCATCCAAGCTCCCATGGTGAAGCTTCGGCATGACGGGACAATCGAGGGCGGACTCCAAAAATCGGAAGACTTGCTGCCGCTCCAGTTTGATTTTGCCAAAACTGAAAGCAAGGGATACCAGCTGAATATCAAGGGGTTGGATTCGGTAATCGTGATGAATGCCTATGATGTTGTTTTGGCTGATGGCAAGCTGTTTTCTTTGAAAAAAGAAGAATGCCAACGCCTTATCGAATTGAAATCGATGCTGGAGACTTCCGGGACGAATCGAATTCCGATTGCTTGGGATCAATTGGATGTATTCCTTGAAAAAGTGGTTCCGGGGTTGAAGAAAATAGGAATTGTCCATATTTCGGATTCGATTACCGAGCAGTTTGTTAAAACTCCCCTGATTGCCAAATTATACTTGGATCGTGTAAATAACAAATTGCTTGCCGGGCTCGAATTCCACTATGGCAATATTGTGATGAATCCCTTGGAAAGCCGGGAAAACAAAGCGGTCTCCATGCTCATAAGGGATGTGGAGAAGGAAAAGGTGATTCTAACGTTGATGGAAGAAAGTCAGTTTGCCAAGAATGAGGGCGGCTACTTCTTACATAATGAAGAACTGGAATACGAGTTTTTGTACCACAGTGTGCCAAAACTGCAAAAGCTCGTCCAACTTTATGCGACGACTGCCGTAAGAAGTCGGATTGCCAGAGGGAATCCACCTCCGCAGGTGCGGATAAAAATAAAAAAAGAACGGACCAACTGGCTCGAATTCAAGTTTGAAATGGACGGGATCCCTGACAAGCAAATACGGGAGATCCTAGAAGCCCTAGAAGAAAAACGGAAGTATTATCGTCTTCGGAATGGTTCGCTACTGTCATTGGAAACAAGGGAATTCGAAGAAATTAATCGATTCTTGAATGCCCTTCCGGTTCAACATGAAGATCTGGAAAGCGGCTTGAATGTACCAATCGTGAAAGGACTTCAGCTTCTTGACTCCGCAGATGATGGCACATTCACGATGGAGGAGTCGTTCCGTCAGTTCTTGGAGAATATCCGCAACCCAAGTAATCTGGAGTTCGAGTTGCCGGAGCGTTTGCAGCCGATACTGCGGGACTATCAAAGAAACGGCTATAAGTGGATGAAGAGTCTTGCAGGATACGGATTTGGAGGGATTTTGGCAGATGATATGGGATTGGGTAAAACGTTGCAAAGCATCGCGTTCATCCTTTCTGAATTATTCGCCATTCGACAAAGGAAGCTTCCGGTCCTCATCGTTTGCCCCTCTTCTTTGACGTATAACTGGCTGAGTGAATTCATGAAATTCGCCCCGGAGATACAAGCCGTTGTCATGGATGGCAATCAAAAGGAGCGATCCAAGATGCAGAAGGAACTGGGCGAGGTGGATGCCCTAATCACGTCTTATCCGTTATTGCGCAAAGATATTCTCTGGTATGAAAAGCAGGAGTTCCACACGGTGTTTTTCGATGAAGCCCAGGCTTTCAAGAACCCTGTGACACAAACGGCACGCTCCGTGAAGAAAATCAAGGCGGACCACCGTTTCGCTCTCACTGGTACGCCAGTCGAAAACTCTTTGGAGGAACTATGGTCGATTTTTCACGTCGTCTTTCCAGAGCTCTTCATGGGCTTGAAGGAATATAGTCATCTTTCCCGAAAACAGATTGCTCGCAGAATCCGGCCGTTTTTGTTACGCCGGTTGAAGGAAGATGTGCTGGAGGAGCTTCCGGAAAAAATCGAGACATTGGAATCGGTGGAATTGCTTCCAGACCAAAAGAGACTGTATGCGGCCTACTTAGCGAAACTGCGTGAAGATACGTTGAAGCATTTGGACAAAAACACGCTTCGGAAAAACCGGATTAGGATTCTGGCCGGTTTGACCCGATTACGGCAAATTTGTTGTCACCCTTCTCTATTTGTGGATGGCTATAAGGGGAGTTCGTCAAAATTCGAACAGCTGATGAAGATTATGGACGAATCGAGACTTTCCGGTAGAAGGGTCCTGATTTTCTCTCAATTCACGAAAATGCTTCAAATCATCGGCAAGGATTTAGCTATACAAGGGCAATCCTTTTTCTACTTGGATGGACAGACCCCATCAAAAGAACGGGTTGAAATTTGCAATCGGTTCAACGCGGGCGACCGTGACGTCTTTCTCATTTCCTTGAAGGCAGGCGGCACGGGACTCAATCTGACGGGTGCCGATACCGTGATTTTATATGATCTATGGTGGAACCCAGCCGTCGAGGAACAAGCGGCGGACCGAGCACACCGCATGGGCCAGAAGAATGTGGTCCAGGTCATCAAGCTTGTGGCCCGTGGCACGATTGAAGAAAAAATGAATGAACTGCAGGAGAAAAAAAGGCATCTGATCGAGGAAATCATCGACCCTGAAAATTCATCGTCATCTGCCCTAACTGAGGAAGACATTAGGGAAATATTGAAGATATAGATAAAAGAGGTAGTAGCTTTTGCCCTCATAAAAAAACGGCCGTCAGAAGTAAAGAACTTCTACGACCGTTTTTTATTTGAAGTGTTTCTATTTTTAAAACTAAAACCTTGGAAAATTAGATAAATCGAACTTGAAATGCATCCAATTGTTAGACACAACTACTTTTGGGTACAGTTATTTTAAACTAAAACTAAAGTTAAAGTTTTGCTTCAAATGTATTAGTACGACCAACTAGTTGCCTGCCGAAACATTGTGCCTAACCCTTAATATTAGGGTTTCTTCACTTTTATAGTTTTTATCTTCCCTTTATTTCCGGCTACATCCTTGGCATAAATTTTTAGGGTGGTATCTTTCTTTTGTTTTGGGATTTTCACAGAATATGTGCCAGAACTTGATGCGGTTGCTTGACCAAGTTTTGTCTGGCCTCTATATACATAAACAGTAGCACCTTTTTCCGCTTTACCTGTCACTTTTGTAGATTTCGTTGTTACTTTATTGACTGTTGGAGTGGCGGGTGGCGTAGTATCTCTTTGTATAACTTTTAAAGTATAAGGAATTTTATTGGATTCACCATCGTATCTTCGAAGTTTAATATAATAAATCCCTTTTTTTAGATTGAGGTTTTTTATCGTTTTAAGCTTTCCATTTCCGTAATTGGTATATAAACTTTCGTAAACGGAATTATCTTGATTAAATATTTGTACATCATAACTTGTATCCTTTGAGGCTGTTAATTGTACAGCGATATTCATATTTTTGGTCAAGTTCAAGCTATAATAATCTGAATCACTTCTTGAACTGATTACACCATTCATAGCTTTGCTAACTTTCAGAGTATCTGCTAGAGACATTGAATCATTGTCTTCCGTTTCAAATAAAGAGTTCGCCTTAAAGTTCACTTTAAAGCGGTAAGGAATATTATCTCTATCCCCATCAGTTGTTCTGATTTTTATGTAATAGGTACCTTGAGGCAATCCTGTATGTATAACAGGAATCATAGAATCCTTACCGTAGTATGTATACCAACTTTCCATTTCACTTCCTGCACTATTGTACAAAGAAATTTCGTAGCTCGTTTTCAAGGTTCTATTCATTTCGACTTTCACTTCACCACTTGATGGTACCTCAATCACATAGTAATCACTATCGTAATCTGCCCATCCGTTATACTGCTTATTTAGATTAATTAGGTTAGCGGTTGAACGATCATTATTAAATTCCTTTTCGTAAACACTACTTTGCGTATAATCGACCTGCAGTTTATATGGAACGCTTTCACCGTTACCGTCATAATGTTCAACTTTTACATAGTAAGTCCCCGCATCTAAACCTTGTGAAAAGAGCTCTTTTACTCCCTTATTTACATTATACGTAGTAGTATAATCCTCTAACGTTTCTTGTTGCGCATTTATAAGCCTTACTTCGTACCTTGTATTCAGATTATGATTAATTTTCAATACAACTTTTCCTGGTTCAGTTAAAGTGAAACTAAAATAATCATCGTCATACCTGTCGCTCAGTATGCCGTCAACATCTGCTTTACTACCCTTAAAACTAATTGGCGTAGCTGTAGAAAGTGAGTCATTCGACTCATATTCCGTTGCAGCCTCTGCAATAGGTACATGTAAGAAAATTGTAGCAATAAATAAAAATGCCGTGAATAAAAACGAGTTTTTAACCATAATAAATATCTCCTCTTTCTCTATTTATCAACCTAAAGTCACATAAATTTTAACATAAAAAGGAACGGTTAGTATATATGGCTTATTTTATTTAATTTTTTTATTTTTCTATAGAAGAACTTTTAAATGTTAACGATGGGTGAAGAATCTCTTGCGGCTAATGGGGATTTTCGATTGGACGAGTTCTTTTTTTCTCTACAAGAAGGGAGAAAAAGAGAAAACCATTTTGGAGGATCCCATGATAAAAAAGCTCCTGTTCCTTTTAACAGCTTTATCCCTTTTGCCTGCCCCTGCTGTTGCTAGCGGCCAGTCCGGACAATTTTATCCGCCATCCCATTCAGATTTCTATAACAAGAAATTTTCATGGCAGCTTTTCTTATCACACGGTGTGAAAAGAGTGGAGTTTACGCAATACGATGTAAAGATGAAGAAGCGATCTGTCATCTACCATAATTCGGTGAAGGAGAATTCTTTTCTATGAGTGGACTTCTATTGTCAAGGGACGGTGAGTGTGGAGTTATTTGATAAGCATGGCACAAGGTAGTCGAGTCGTTCATTAGACGCACGGCTGAGAAGTACTTGGATAATTCTTCTTGTTCCTATCCATATGCCGTCGCATTTTCCGATTATGATGATAAGAAGGGAAATATATAAGCGATACGTTCAAGAGGAAAAAGAAAAAGTGAACAAACAAAAACCCTATCGTTAAATAGGGTCAAATCGATTTCTTCATGCCGCATTCTCTGCATGTACGAATATATACATAATCCTTAACGGAACTTTTGAACTGAGCATTGCCGCAATTATCACAACGACCACTGACTATGTCAGGAAACTCTGCATAATCATAAATGATTGTGGTGTCATATACCTTTTTTTCTTTTGGAGTTTCTTCAGACAAAGTAAATCACCTTCATTATGTTATTTAACACATTTATCATACCAAAAAATGAGGGCAGTAGGAAATCAATCAGGAAATAAACCTAGCCATTATATATTTTTGCCCTGTTAAAAATATCCCCCAGGCCACGAGTCCGAGGGGGATGGCCAGCCCTACATGAATGGATTGCTTTAATGCCATATAAATCACAACTAGCATGGCCACTGTAGCGGGAAAACCTGCCAGAACGCCCAGTGTGAATGTATGGATATTCTGAGTGGGCTCTCCCTGAACCGTTAGCCAAATTATACTGAGGATACTGATTAATGGCAGAGCAGCCACAATCCCGCCATATAAAGGGAATCGTCGGGCCATTTCCGTTACAAGTCCAATGATGACCGCGGAACTGGCTATTTTAATGAACAAATACATTAAGTAGATACCTCACTTAATAACCGGAATGCTTCTCTTATTTGATCCCTTTCAGAAACGGATAACTTGCTAAGCGCCTGTTGTAGTTTTTCTTCATCCAATTCCGTGTTCTTTTTTAAAATGGTTGCACCGCCATCCGTTAAATGTAAATACACCTTACGCTGGTCATCTTCCGGCCGCTCCTTAAGCACCCATCCGTTTTGTACCAATTTTTTGACATGCTCAGAAGCGGTATTGTGGGAAATCGATAATTGTTCGGCAATATCCCGGATCATAACATCTTTCTTTTTTTGAATCGTTTGCAAGACTCGTACGCTTTGATGGGAAATGGCTTCTTGTTGTTGCGGATGTAAATGAAAATAGATATCCGTGAAGTAGTCATTGATTTTCTGTATCATGATTACCTCTCCTTTTTAAATCGCCTAAAACGAATATATCGTATTATACGATATAACGTCAACAGGAAAATGCCCATTTTTACCAACTATCCGCATTCGCCCTGAACCTTTCTAGCATCCATTACTTAGAATATCAAAGGAACTAGGATAGATGACCATCTAGAAAAGGGGTATACCCATGACACTTGAGTATAAAGTGAGGAAAAATGTTCTACACCTTACGGATAAGGAAAAAAAGAAATACATCACTGCCGTTTTAGCCTTAAAGGAAAAAGGGATCTATGATCGATATGTCGCCTGGCATTTGGCAGGAGGGGCCTTTCAAACTCCGCCGGGAGGAAATCCAACCACTGAAAGCCCTGCACACAATCATGCTAATCCAAGCGCAAGGAGTGTCGCGGAGAATTTACATGGAACTCATAGAGACCATAGAAGTGCCGCACATATGGGGCCAGCATTCTTGCCATGGCATCGCGATTTCCTTTGGCGCTTTGAACGTGATCTCCAAAAGATTGACCCAAGTGTGACCATTCCATATTGGGATTGGGCGGCGGATTCGGAACTGGAAGATCCGTCTTCATCCCCAGTTTGGGACGATGATTTTATGGGGGGTAACGGAAACAGGAGAAATGACTTTCTTGTCACAGAGGGACCTTTTGCAGCGGGACAGTGGGAAGTCATCGACGAACAGGGGAATCCTGCAGGGGGATTAAGGCGAAACTTTGCTGCAAATGAACCGGTAGCGACCTTACCAACGAAAGCGGATGTGAAGGAAGTGCTGAAGGTCACTCCATATGACTCGCCTCCTTGGAATACGACGAGCACCCCGAGTTTTCGCAATCAACTTGAAGGGTTCATAGATGGACCTCAACTTCATAATCGTGTCCATGGCTGGGTTGGGGGCCATATGGGCTCTGTCCCTACCTCACCGAATGATCCTGTTTTCTTTTTGCATCATGCAAATGTAGACCGGATATGGGTAATGTGGAAAATCCTTAACCGGCAGGAAAGATATTTGCCAAGAAAAGGGGGACCATTCGGCCACAATTTACATGATCCCATGTTTCCATGGGACACGACGCCTAAAGATATGATCAACCATCGGAAGCTTGGGTATATTTATGATATGGAGAGAAAGGTTGTCAAAGGAGAGCATTGATACGAAAAGCGGTAACAAAAAAAACGCGGTGAATACAATCACTGCGTTTTTATAGTGATCAAGCGCTCTCGGAAGAAGGATCCGCTCTCTTTTCTCTCGTGTGTGAAACGTAGCTATGCAGGATCATTCCAAGAATCACGATGAAGATTCCTAACCAGGAAAGGGCGGAAGGAATTGGGAGCGATAAAAATACCAGTTCACCAGCTAAGGCGAATAGGACCTCCATTGATTGTGTCGCTTCAACGGAAGCTAGTTTCTGCATGTTCCCCCGCACCATATCGGTGGCCTTGAAAAACAGGACCGTTGCAATCACACCTGAAAAGAGGGCAACCAAAAGTGATTGGAAACTCTGCATCATCGTTGGCGCCCCAACGGTGAAAAAACCATACAACGAAAGTAAAAGCCAAAACGGCAGGCTTGCCAATGTCATGCCCAACACCCGTTGGTAGGCATCCAAACGTCCCCGAGAAACGTCCATCATTTTACGATTCCCTAGTGGGTAAGCAAAGGAAGCAAGCAGGACCGGAACGATACCCAACAAGAGATTGCTGAATGTAATATGCTTGGTATGCTCCACCTGCATCAATATAATTCCCAACAGAATGATCAAGGACATGCTAAGCCCTTTCAAGGAGATTTTGCCCCTTTGCCTTAGGAGCCCATCCTTTGTTTCAACCATTTCAAAAAATAGCGGGGCGAGTAAAGCACCGGATATGATCGTGACTTGCCAGGTCCCGGCGATTAACCAGCCAGGTGAGTATGCCGAAGCATAGCATAATGGTGCATAAAATAACCCGAACCCAACAAAACTCCAAAGTAGCCAAGTTCCGGGTTGTTCTTTCATCACAAGGAGAAGAGGGCGAAGGTTTTTCCTGCTCAAAACGATACATAGCAGAAAAGGAACCATAAAGATATATCTTAAGGAAGCGCTCCAAATCCAACTGCCACCAGACAATTCCATCGACTGATTGAGAACGAAGGTAAACGCAAAGAAGAGAGCGGAACAAACCCCTATTAAAATCGGTCGCAATCGACTCACCTCTATCTGTTTTTTTGCCACCAACCACATCAAATCGGACGCATGATTCAATGGGTACCATAAAGATGTATACCCAGTTCGGAATAATTATCAGAATATTGAAACCTGATTCTTTGTTAAATTGTCTACCAGTTACCAAATAAAATCAACAACGTTTTCACTAAAATCATGAATCTACCTATTTTCGACAAAATACGACAATGTGTAATTGTTGGTATTTTTGAAGATAATTTGAATAAAAATATATTAATATATAAGAAAAGATAAAAAATACCCTCTTGAAACCTATAAAAATGCCATTATATCAGTGTTTATTCCGTATTTTTCGAATCTTCTAATAGAAGGTAGATAATATATTAAGATACGGTAATTGACGAAATTGGGAAGGGGTGGTATCTTTAATAAGAGAAAAGAATGTCGAATTTTGACGAATATAATAATGCATAATAAATAGTGAGGTAATGACAAATGAAATCTACAGGTATTGTACGTAAAGTTGACGAATTAGGCCGGGTGGTAATTCCAATCGAATTACGCCGTACATTAGGAATTAAAGAGAAGGACGCTTTGGAAATCTATGTAGAACAAGAGCGTATCATTCTTCAAAAATATAAACCGAACATGACTTGTCAAGTAACGGGTGAAACATCTGATGACAATATGAAACTTGCTGGTGGTAAGTTAATCCTTAGCCAAGAAGGCGCTGAACTTCTAATTAAAGAAATTCAAGCTAGCCTTGAAACAGCAAAATAATAGTTTTCAAGTAAAAAAAGTGCAACGGGAAGAAATTACCCGTTGCGCTTTTTTTCTTCTATTAATCTCCTATCATTCTTACTCGAACATAAAAAATGATGTTACCCATAAGAAGAATTCACATTGATAGTTTGCCCGACTTTCGGATTAATCATTTGGATTGATTATGGCTAATATCTGGTGATCTTCCCAGCGCCCCTGTATTTTTACACTTTGTTTTGCGATTCCTTCTTTGTGAAAACCGACCTTTTCCAAAACGCGTATGGAACCTATGTTATGTGGCATAACCCCAGCCTCAATCCTATGTAAACCAATCGTTTCAAAAGCATAATCCACCACCATTTTGGCAGCTTCTGTAGTGTAACCATTCCCATTGTTTTTTTGGTCTAAGTAATAACCCATGGTGGCACTTTGAAGGGGCCCGCGAATAATATGAAACAGGCTGATCGTTCCTATTAACCTATGATTAGTATTCAGGAAGATTCCAAACTCGTAACTACTATTTCCTTTTGACTTATGTCCCGAAGTTATGATTTCCTTTTGTTTTTCTAAAGAATAGTAGTTAGCTGGTTGGTCTGTCGAAAATGGTTCAAAGAACGGCCTATTTTCCACTAGCAATTGTAGTAAATTTTCAGCATCTGATAGTATAAGTTGTCTTACATATATATTTTTACTGGATAACACGATTGACCCCCTTCAGTTAATGGAATATATTTCATTATACACTATCGCTCGGTATACCATAGCAAAGACAAAGATAACCACGGCACGTATCACAGAGGCAATATTACGACCATGCTACGCCAGTTGGGCCACTTATCCACCATGAACGACTACTCCTTTTTTGGAATCAGGAACTTGCGGAACTAATATAATTAGGGATGAAGGAAGAAAAGTACTTCCTGGAAGTAAGATGGAGATAGCTGCTTCAACAATCCGAAAAAAGGAGCGTGTTATAGTGGCAAAGAAACGTTTTGAGGACATTTATACAGAAGGAAAAATGGCTGTTACTAAAATAATTCGTGATAATGAAACAGGAGTCCTATATATGTTTCATTATGGCGGTCCTATTTCTGGGTTAACGGTTATGGTTGATAAAGATGGAAAACCTTTAGTTGATAAAGACTTTATAGCTGAGTCTGGGACTTCAGTTGAGTAATGGGTCGGCCACTTCCATATGGAGGTGGCTTTTTTCACACATGTCACAAAGAAATATTTAACAGGTGGCTAGATCCATTTATAACGAACACTAAGAAAATAAAATGTACGGGCATTGGAAACTCACTTTCTAAGAATGTAGAAGAGACTTTAGGTAATCCACATGTTCCCGGTCTTTATCAAGAATTCTATGGACTAGATTTAGACTTTCTTCATCTAATTTATCCCTTACTAGGTCCTCACTCATTCTTATTCCATATAGGTTTTCCCCTTTAATGGCATGTTTAATAATCTCTTCCTCTGAATTGTAATTTTCCACTACATTTACAATGCCTGCCTCGATCTTTCCAATGATCCCCTCACTCGTTACAGGTGTACCACCTAGATGCTGAATTCTCTCTGAAATGAGGGTCGCATGATTTTTTTGGTCTTTCTGAATTGAAATGAACGAGTCTTTTAAAGAAGAATGTTGCAGTTTTTCTATAAAACGTTCATAGGCGTGAATGCCCATGTATGTTCCCTGTAAGAATTTATTCAGTATCTTAATCGTTTGTTCTTGATCCAATCGTATCACTCCCTATAGATAATGATCTTAGTATGCGCTGTACAAATGAAAATTATCTGCATACTAAAAGGGGCCTGAAATTGGCCCCTTTTAGTAGATCACTCGAAATGTTAGATGGAATAATGATAAAAAAAGTTCGATTCTTTTACGAATCCAAATCTCTCATAAAGCCTTTGCGCAGTAACATTCTCCTTACCGGTCTCAAGGGATACCCCATTTGCTCCCGATTCTTTTGCAAAATCGACGGCGGCTTGTAATAAATTCTCACCAATTCCTCTCTTGCGGGCGCTTTCCTTTACGAATAAATCGTTCAAGATCCATGACCGTTTCATGCTTATCGATGAAAAGGAAGGATATAATTGAACAAAACCCAATGAATCGTTACCATCCCTTGCAATGAAGACGACCGATTCCTCGTTCTCTAGTCTTTCTCTTAAAAAATGCTGAGCCCCTTCAAGATTAGAGGGTTGCTCATAGAAAACCCTGTATGAATCAAATAACTCGCTAAGTGAATCAAGCTCTGCCATTGTGGCTTTTTTGATGACCATGCATGAAACCTCCAATTATATTCCGAATAATCCAATAATACCATTCAGGAACGCCTATTGTTCATTTTATTACTAGTCAAATGAATTCAGTTTCCCAAAAAAAGTGCTCTATGAGATCGCGAAGTTTTCTTTTATGAAGTCTCGGAATTTTGGATTGGTTAGGATTTGAAGTTGGAAATCATTTAGACTTCGGGTAAGCTTTTCTTGGTTCATGGAGGATAGATTATTTGAAAAAAGGGCGAGCTCTGTCCTATTTCCGTCTCTATCTGTTGCGTACATGGCCACCGTTAGAACGAAAGCGGTCGATCCTCCCTTTTGACCAGCATGTAAAAGCCATTTGCGATTACTGGGATTCTTCATCAATTGCTCCATGATGGGATCAAGGTGTTCATGAACATGTTGATCAAGATCCATCTTATTGTTTAATATCTTCATGATTGATACATAGTCTTTTGTAGTGGATCGTGACAAACGATCAGACCAAATTTTTTGAAAATCAAGAGACAGCAGTTTCGTTGCTTCTTTCTTCTCTTGTTCTGTAGGTGGTTTGCTTTTCCATCGCTCATTTATGGCAAGTGCCCAACTTCGGTACTCTGTCATTTCCATCTTTTCCATCGCATGAAGTGTCTCTTTTCTTGTGAATTTCTTTTCTTTCATGAGAGTGCTGGGTATGAAAAGGGAAGCGCTAATCGGATACAGGGGTTCGTGGTTCGGGATTCCTAAGCTTTTTGGGACGGAATTGATGCTATCCAGCCCTAGAAGGTTCATTAAATAATCTGTATTCGCATTAGAACTGTAGGCAATCATTCCATTCACGACCTCGCATAAAGGAACGTTCCCGCTCGTTCCTACCTGTGAAAGCCAGGCTTCATGTGCACCACCATCTGTTTTGGGTATGTAAAATTTCTCGATGTCCGCTATTTGCACTTTTTGATCAGGATCCATTAATCCTTCCGCAGCCTGTTGAGCGTATTCAATGGCCATGATGATTTTAACGGTGCTTGCTAATGGAAGCTGCACGGTTGAGTTAACCTCGGCAATCTTCTCATCATTATGATGGATGAATAAAGAAATATCTTTGCTCTCAGCATACTTTTTAATGAAATGAACGATATAGTCAGGGTTTGCCTCATATCTAGCCTTCATAAACTTCCAGAATCCAATTCCTGCAACCAGGCTGGGAAGTAGTAATTTTCCCCTATTAAATAGAATATTCCTCTTCAAAGAATCACGCCCCTACCTCGATTTCCTTTTTCTGTATATACGATTGTTAAAAGGGAAGGTTTCAAGTTTTCTGAATAAATTTACCATATATATCCTTTTTGGAATTAAAAGATGATAGATTACACGATTTTCATTTTAATTCCGTTTTCCTTTAAGATATAGACTATATAACTATAAAAAAGAGTTGTATTTGTCATTGACAATATTATTTTGGGTATATAGTATTGTTATGTGGAAAAATTAGGTGCCTGCTATAATCAATCATGTTGCTTATCCTAAATGGCGATTTACTTTAAGGGACAATCAAGCCAACACGTAATCAAAAAGGGGAAATCATAATGGGGAATTCACCAACTGTTAAAAGGGAAAAAAAGCACAGAAGAATCTCGATCCGGGTAAAGTGGATGTTTTTTATTTGTCTATCCATTTTTCTGGCGATGGGTGTTTCTGTTTCAATAATGGCCTTCCAGGTTTCCAATGTGTTCAAGGAAGATAGTGTTGCCACAAATCAAAGCGCAGCCCAAAATGCTGTATCACAGATTAGCGCGGATTTGAAAGTCTATGAAGATTCAATAAATCAATTATCACAATTGGTATCGATCCATCTAAAGGATGGGGATTCACTGAAAGATATTCAGAGAACCATTGAATCTTTTCAACTGAACAATGAACACTTGCTATCGGCTTATTATATGGACGGTACGGACGGATCATTATACGCATCTCCTAAAATGGAATTTAAGGGAGATGCTCGAGAAACCGTAACGTATACGCAGCTATCGGAAAACCCGAAAACAAAATGGATGGATGTGTACCAAGATATCGTGAATGGCAGTATCATGACTTCAGTGGTCACGCCTGTTTTGGAAAATGGGAAAATGGTAGGGGTGTTAGGCTATGATATTGATTTATCTACCATCGGAAAGATGCGTACGGAAATTGAGAGGCATTCTGATGGTAACCTTGTGATCCTTGATTCGCAAGGCATTATCGTAAGTTCGTTCATGAAGGAAATGGACGGCAAGAATATGAATCCAAATCAAAGTGGGAAGGTCGAAGGAGTGGGGGACCTAGTAACGGATGCGGATCAATTCAATTCCAAGTTCAAGTGGGTTTCGGACATGTACGATGGGTCGAAGCAAACAGCCCAGACGTTAGAGTGGAAAGACCAACAGTATACGGGTGAAGTGAATTCGGTTCCTGACGTGAACTGGAAAGTGGTGGCCTTGACATCGGATGAAGTTTTGCAAGGTAAGTTGCTTGATATTAATCGGACTGTATTCGTCTCTTTGGTTTTTGGTGTATTGATGGGTATCGTATGTGCCATTTATTTATCAGGAAAGTTGAAAAAGCTGATATCGGATCTTCGACATGTCATGAAGAAGACAGCGAGCGGGGATTTAGTAACCGAATTTCACCATGCCTCGAATGATGAGATGGGCGACTTATCCAAAAGTTATAATATCATGTTAAGTAAATTAAGAGAATTGATTAACGATGTGAAAGGAAATACGAATGCTGTAACGGAGGCAACTGCAGGATTGAGCCAGATTGCGATGGAAAATAGTACATCCATTACTGAGGTTTCACGTTCCGTGGAAGAAATTGCAGCAGGGGCAGCCAGTCAATCCGAATCGGTAGAAGAAGGAGCCCATACGATTCAATTGCTCAGTGATGAAATCGATGGACTATCCAAGTTATCGGATAGGACACAAAACGTTTTGGAGACGGCTTCGGAAAAAATCGAGTCAGGTAAGGAACAAGTCAACGAGTTGGAAACGTCTTATCAAAAATTGGAGACAGCTTTTTCAGCCGTGACAAGCATGAGTTTGAGTCTTGTGGAGAAATCAAAAACCATTTCGAATGTGACGAATACGATTTCCCAGATTTCAGAGCAAACCAACTTATTATCCTTGAATGCCTCCATAGAAGCTGCAAGGGCGGGCGAATCCGGAAAAGGGTTTGCGGTCGTGGCGAATGAGGTTCGCAGCTTAGCCGAGGAATCGAAAGAAGCAACAAATAACATCCAGGACATCATACACAGCATTTTTTCAGACACGGAAATGCTACTGAAGACGACCAATGAAACGAATCAAATTAGTGCGAACCAAAAAAGTGCAGTCATGACGGTAAGCAAGGCCATGAAGGAACTTGAGGACTCAGTTCGTAAAATATCCTATTCATTTGTTGAAGAAACCCAGTCCATTTCATCGATTAATCAACAAAAAGAAACAGTTGTGAAAATGATGGAGGAAATAACTGCGGTCTCTCAGCAAACATCTGCTTCTTCAGAAGAAATTGCATCATCCATGGAGGAACAAGCCGCTTCGTCCAATGAGCTTGCAAAATATACAGAACATGTCACGCAATTGATTGTTGACCTAGAGCATACATTGAAAGGGTTTCATATAAAGGTATAAACAAAAAGGGAAACCATCCATCTGGTTTCCCTTTTTGTTTAGTTACTGTAGCGGTGATACTAATGGATTTGGATTATTGATTAAAAAGCCATTGTCTTGAAAATCAATTTCGGTTTGATCCGTGAAACGGGCATCCGAAGGGTTCATTAAAAGCTTTATCCAATCTATAACTAGTACTTCCTCTAATTCGGTCTTATGACGCACAAGGTTCAAATAATAGTTCATCTGGTTGCAGCAAGAACTGGTTACCCCAAATCGTAAATATGTTTCCTCTTCCATATTCCGTTGCATCTCTTTAATGACTTCCTGGGCCTTTTTAGTGATGGTTATCAAGTTGTTCACTCCCAATGTTTAGACACTGCCTCATAAGTTAAGCGCAGTCATATATTCACTCTATCATGTTCGTGGCAAGAGTAATAACATTTTCTCTTGGATAACAATATTTCACAGCCCTTTTTTAGAATCCTTCCTTTTTCAAGGCCATTCTTACTGTTTTGAGGACATGTCCATCGAAGTCATCATCAAACTGAGAAACAACTTCAAAGCCTTTTGCCCGGTAAAAGGCTGTCCCCGATTCATTTTTTTCCTCAACGTTTATAAAAAGCTCATTCCAACCTTTGGAGTGGTCGATTCCTGTTTGCAATAAGGCTGTACCCATACCTTTTCCTTGAAACTCCGGATGAAAGTAAATCGCCACCAGTTCGACTTCTCCACCTTCCTTTACAGGAGAAAAGTCGGCAAATCCCACAATCCTTTCAGCCACTTCGACCACGAAAACAAAAGAGTGTTCAACCCTCTTTTTCATCATCTCGTCACTATAGGCCACATCTAAAAAACGTTCTTGGATTGTAAGGGGGATAATCCCTTCGTACGTACTATGCCAACTTGTCTTCGCGACATGCTGGACTTGTGGGATGTCGCCGACTTGCATGCTACGGATGGTGAATTCCATGTCAATCAACCTTTCTGGTTTCCAGTTTTTTCTGAAAATTATAGCAGATTTCTCTTTTTAAACAAGGAAATTCAAAAACATGGTGGGCATGAGTCCTGGAAGTATTTCGTTAGGCCCTTTTCCATAGGAGACATATTCACTAAAGTGGCAAAGGCACAATTTAGTGGACGTGGTTACTTGTCCCGCTCCTTATACCTAATGACGAATATATATATAAGAATCGGACAAGTCGGGTCCAATGGCACAAGGCCCAAAAAGGGGAGAACATCATGCATTTTGAAATCGGGGTGACCATTTTTGTCTTCGTCATGACAATGGTTGTCATACTATGGAGACCACGAGGGCTAAACGAAGCTTGGCCAGCTTCATTTGGCGCGGCAATCATATTGCTTACTGGCATAGTATCACGTGGGGATGTAATGGATATCATCGGTAAAATCGGGGGTGCCTCCATCACCATCATGGCAACGCTTGTCATGGCAGTCATACTGGAGAGTTTCGGATTCTTTCATTGGGCTGCTGCGAGACTTGTAACCCTTGCAAAAGGCTCCGGATATCGTTTGTATTGGTACATTCAATTATTATGTTTTTTAATGACGCTTTTATTTAATAACGATGGGAGCATCATGATCACGACACCCATCCTCATATTACTTTTAAAAAATCTTCGAATGAAGAAACACGAAACTATTTCATATCTCTTGAGTGGGGCCTTGATAGCCACTGCATCCAGCGCACCCATTGGAGTTAGTAACATCGTCAATTTGATTGCCTTGAAAATCGTCGATATGACGCTTTATATGCATACAGCCATGATGTTCGTACCTGCAACATTGGGGCTGTTATTCATGTCATGGTTGATGTTCATGGTCATCAAGAAAGATTTGCCTAAAAAATTGCCCTCCCATTCCTATGACATTGAGGAACGATTTTTCACTAAAAATTTTCATCCGTTAAAAGAGAATACGACGGTGGAAACAAAGAGGCAACGTACAAAGTTCATGTTCAAGATCCTGACCTATGTCTTCATTGTCCGCTGTTTATTATTCGTGGCTTCTTATCTATCGATACCTATAGAGTGGGTTGCGGTAATGGGTTCATTATCATTGCTTATTTGGAGATGGTATCATCTACGTACGAGTCCCGTAGATATTTTGAAGAAGACTCCATGGCATATTCTTATCTTTGCGTTCTCTATGTATATCATCATTTTTGGTCTTCAGAATGCAGGGCTTACAGCCATCCTTGTTCAAATCTGTGAACCGATTGTCAACAAAGGATTATTAAGTGCGAGTTTGGTGATGGGAGGGCTTGTTTCGGTCCTATCGAACATTTTCAATAATCATCCAGCCCTAATGATCGGGACCATTACGTTGACGGAAATGGGGTTAGATCCCATCACATTAAAAACCATTTATCTTGCCAATATAATAGGGAGTGATATGGGCTCCTTGCTATTGCCCATCGGTACACTTGCCTCCTTGATCTGGATGCATATCCTGAAACAAAATAAAGTGAAAATCACATGGAAAGAGTATGTGAATGTTACCGTACGAGTCATCCCGTTGGCTACAGTGGTGACATTGCTTTTACTATTTTATTGGGTCCATTTGGTCTTTTACTAATGAAACCCCTTTTCCTCCATCATCTTAAATGGCTAACCCCCTATACGCAAGGGGAAAGACCATACTCGCTCGCTCATGAACAATTCCCCATAAACGCAACCTCATTCCCGTTCTATCGATCCTTGGAAGAACAGCTGAAAACGATCGAAGGAAAGCTCGTTGTTTTTGATGGAGGAGAGGAACCTTAGAGAATGGGGTTACTCAAAAAGTCGGAAAATAGCATGGTTGAATTGGTTACGGCCAAAGGAGAACGTATATACTTAAACCTGACGCAACTTCAAACGGTGGATGTTCCATAAAAAGGATTGCTTTGAAAAGGAGAAGCCAGAAAACCGGCTTCTTCCTTTTTTTGTTTATAAAAAGGGTTGGCCGCTCCTTCAAAAAATAAGCTCATTTTTTGTTCTTTCGCCGTTATATTAGGAAAACTTTCCATACTGGTAAAACGTATTAACCGGGCACTAAGTCCTTTATTGGTTTGATAAATAAATATATGAGTATAATATACTATTTAAATGTGTCATTTTTGTTAAAAAAGGATTAATATATATAGATTTTTTGTCATATATAGTCTAAAGGATATATAAGTATCACCGATATTATTGGAGAAAGTAAGTAAAAAGTCTCATTCTAATAAACTGATATATAGGATTACCAATAATCTGGAACTGCTCTATGTATGTATTTCCAGTCATAAAGGAAGGGTTCAAAATGAGAAGAAAATTATTAGTCAGCATGCTGCTTTTATTACTAGTCTTGGTTGGAGTGACCTTTACACCTGGTACAAAAGTTGATGCAGCAGATCGGATTCATACAGTTTCCTCGCAAGAAACGGTAGAATCCATTGCATCGATTTATAATATAACGCCAGAACAATTGATGAATATCAATGGCTTACCGGATACCCAGTTATATGTAGGACAAAAACTTAAAATCATACAGACAGCATATACTCCTTCCATCTATCAGTGGGCGGAGAGAGGGAAACGAATTGCCAACTATGCAAAAACATTTGTTGGATTCAAAAAAACAGCAGGAGAAGAGACCCCTTCTAAAGGCTTTGATTCGAGTGGATTGGTTCATTGGGCCCTTTCTCAGCAGAATGTGGCTGTGGATCGTTTAACCGTAGACGGCTTTTATAAACTTGGGATGGAAACGGCTGTTCCTAAGGCGGGAGACATCATCTTTTTCCTTGAAAAAGACACATCAAAAGTGGTGACGGCAGGGATTTATCTAGGAAAAGACAAATTCGTCAATTCTGGATATGGTGCAGAAACAGTTCAAATAAGAAATAGTACGGAAAAGTACTTTGCTAAATATCAAGTTATCTATAAAACGTATACACCTAAAGGGGAACATATCGTACAACCGGGTGAAACGCTAAGTAGCATTTCAAACAATTACAGCATTCACATGAACTCCATTAAAAAACGTAATGCTTTACCGACTAATGAAGTGATGGAAGGTCAATACCTTCAAATATACAGTGATCTTCTATTCCCGTTCTATGAAGGACAAGAAACAGCATATGACAATGCATACGATGTAATCAGATATGCTTATACTTTACGAGGGTTCACGTATGTTTTCAGTGGGGCTGATCCTCTAACGGGAATGGATTGCAGTGGATTTATTTACTGGGCCATGAAGGAGCAGGGGATTTCTATAAAACGTAGCTCTGCTGCTGACTACTATGAGTGGTTGCCGGCTATATCAGAACCAAAAGCGGGCGATTTAGTCTTCTTTAGGGATACAGGTACAAGACAAGGTGTAACCCATGTAGGGATTTATCTTGGGAATGGGCGTTTTATCCATACAACCGAGAAAGCCGGTGTCCATATATCTGACCTTTCTTCCGGGTATTTTGCCCAGAAGTTCGAAAGCTATGGCCAAGTACAACTTATCATGAATTAAATGCAAGAGACAGGATAGAGGGGGCTAGAAACTGGCCCTATCTATCTTCTTTTTTATATCCTCTTTTTCAATGAAGTTTTTCAGAGTTGAATGACCTTTAAATGAGGCTTGTGCGATAAGTTTCTTTTGTGTAGAAGTCACAGAATACTCAAAGGATGTGGGTATCATATTTTATCGAAAAAGAAGTAGTGGAGGGAGGGGACTTGAAACAATCTTTTAGACCCCCAAGAAGGCTTCTCTGAGGGTTGAAAGATTGTTTTAATCATAAGTGTGGAAGATGCAGGACAAGCTCCTGATAAGTGATCAAGCCATTCCAATCGTTGCACTAGAATTGCTTTTTATTCAGATTGAGCATGTAGTGAATGGTGGCTTTCTCTAAAGCGCTAATGAATTGATTCAACACTTCGGTCTGGTTATGCCTGTTTGTCCTCTTAAGGTCACTGTCTAGGAAAAAATGTTTTCGTAAGGTCCTGGATATTTCCAATTGTACGCCAGCGCCGGTTTTGCAACGGTTGGTAATATTGTTTTCATTCATCCCCAATAAATGCTTCGGTGCTTCAGCTGTTTGAAATCCAGATTCCTTTAAGGCTACTTGTATCACATGTTTATAGGTCTCGTTCCTGCCACCCATATAGATTAACGCTTCATTGGAATCGCGATAACCGTGTATGGAGAGGATTGTTTTTGCGTTATTTGCCATCAGTATGGCGGTTGGCTCATCGAAGGAGGTGGAGGTGATGTGCAGTTTGCTGTTATCCCTTCGTTTATGTCCTTCAAATAGATACGTACTTGAATGGAGTCTTTCTCCAAGGGCAAAGGCTACTTCACTAGTTCCCGGTTCTATATTGCCGCCATGGATCGCAAAAATCGCTATTTCTGGATTACGATGAAAAGCCGTAATGCTATAATCGGTGTTTTCTTTTTCATTCTGTTGCAGTTCCGCAAAACTTGAGTATCCATTCTCCATCCTATATGCCTCCTCGTCCTGCAATCTCCTTGTATTGTATAACCATTGAAAAACAGGTTGAACCCTCATGAGGTTCAACCTGTTTTTTTACTCTTGGATATTTGTATACTGTTCTATTTTCTTTTGTTCATCGGGAGTCAGTGTTTCAGACCGTTTGAACGTATTCATTGTTACAAGCAGGACTGCTATCAGAACAACAGGGATAACCCAGCTTACTACTTTTTTTAATATCTTCATTTTCTCGTCCCCTTATAGATCTATAAAAATTTAGATGTTTTCAAGATGTATAGGCGTTTTCTTTATTGCTGTGCTTGCCAACTGCCATTTCTCCGAGGATCGGCTGCTCCTGATAACCTACCGTTCTTTTCATTTCTAACGAGTACCTGTACGCCACCATAGAACACAGGGGCGACTTTTTGTACAACATTGTAACCGGCTCTTTCTAATGCAGAGGCTGTTTCAGGCGAAGGGCGGTATTCTGTATAGATGGTATTACCATCAAATACGAATCGATTGCGATCTATGATATTTTGGAAAGTATCCTCACCTTCTGTATATGAATACAGGACCTGCATGAGCACTTGCGGTATCCTATCACCACCAGGCGAACCGATTCCGATTGTCTTTTCCCCTTGTTTTTTAAGAATGGTAGGAGCGGTAAAGGTCCTTGAGCGTTTATGCTCATCGATTTTATTCAGGCCAGTGCGGAAGTTTTTCAATTGGTCATTCAAGAAAAAGCCGTTCGTATAGGCACCGGAACCAAAAAAGTTACTGAGTGTATTGGTCGTAGAAACGACTGTGCCATACTTATCCATGACGACGAAATGAGTCGTGCTTTCATGTTCTTCAGACTGGAACTCTACATTTGACCAATCACCTTTATTTATCTCTTTTTTCAGGTTGTCCAAATGAAGGGGAGATACTAATTGTTCAGCTTTGTCTGCGCTGATTCCGTCCCCGGTATAGTTAATTCGATCTTTATAGGAGGCGTTGGTAATGGCTCCCAGTAACTCCATATAATCTGCCTTATTTGAAGCATTGCTTAAGTCGACTTCTTCAGCGAGATTTAACATTTCAAGGACGGTTATCCCTGAAAAGGGAGGGGGAGCGGTCCAAACATCATATCCGGCGAATTTGCCTTGGACTGGCTCTCGTTCTTTTACTTCATAATGCTTTAAGTCCATTAAGTCTACATCTGTTCTTTTTTTGATATTCCGTGCGATGTTCCCTTTATAAAACCCATCGGGCCCTTTTCGCTGAATCAGTTTCAATGTGTCAGCAAGATCTTCTTGTTTCAAAACCTTTCCTGGTTCAATCGAATCGTCATCAGGATAAAACAAGAGAGTTTTCTCTGAATAAATTCTTGCTTTGGCTGCCTTTAGGCGGGAGGCCAACATTTTATCGACTTCAAATCCTTCTTCAGCCAGGTCGATGGCCGGCTGAAGAAGGTCTTCCATCGGAATGGTTCCGTATTTATCATGGACAGCTTGCATCCCGGCTACAAAGCCAGGGACACCGGTATTATGTTTTAACTTTGAACGTTCAGGAGCCGTTTCACGATAATCAATAAAATTAGGTTTCTCAGATTCGGATACAATCAGCATTCCGCCGCCGCCGCCAATTCCAGATCCAAAGGGTTCAGTTACACCCAATGCATAAGAAACGGCAATCGACGCATCGGCCGCTGTTCCACCGTTATCTAATATATTCATCCCCACTTCTACGGCGATAGGGTTGGAAGAGCTAACTCCATATGATTTATCATTTAAAGATTCATTGGTATCATGCGTGTCAGAAAGAGGGTCAGTTTTTGAACATCCTGCTATAAAAATGAGCAAACAAAGGGAAAGGAGTACTTTCCGTGTGAAAGGATAAAACACTGATTGATCGCCTCTTTTCGGTGTGATCTTCTAAGATGTGTGTCTTCTAGCATACCTGCTAGTAGACTCTTATTCACGTATTATCTAGTTGTATGATGGTGCTTCATGTTTCTATTCTTCAGTAGTTGTCTCTTCTTGGGTTACTTTCTTTTCTTTAGCAGCTTTCTTTTCTTGGGCTGCTTTTTCCTCTTGTTCACGCTGTTCTTTATGGTCTATTACACGTGTATGATCCAATTTAATCTCTATCTTATTATCTTTTTTAGACCATTGCACGTTGTCACTTGTTTCTTTCGTCAACCAACGGAAAACTCGCGATACATCGCTAGAAGATGTAGCGGGTCTTGGTGTAGCTTCCTTGATTTGCAAGGGAACCACATCAACGGTTGCTTGTCCGTCATCAGTTAAATGGTATTGTACCATCGCAGAATCTTTTGTACGTGTCCAGCCTTGGTCGAATACAAAGTTTCCTAAGCTGTAAAAGATAAGTCCATCTTTATACACATCGAATGATTGGACGACATGGGGGTGATGGCCAATGATGATATCTGCACCAGCATCGATCACCGCTTTCGCTAATTCTGTTTGACGACCTGTCGCAGAAGTAGCATATTCTTGGCCCCAGTGCATATTGACGACAACTAAGTCTGCGTTTCCTTTTTTCGCATCCTTGGCGTCACCGATCATTTCAAATAATAAGTCAGGATTGGAATTCAATAACCCAGCTTGAGTATTTTTGGCTACCGCATTTTTACCATATACATCGGTAAAGCCAAGAGTAGCGATACGTACGCCTTTAACATCTTGGTAATTGATGTTTTCTTTCGCTTCTGTAATATTCCGACCTACACCAACATAATCCATTTTGGCATTCTCGAATTCATCGATTGTGTCGAGCAATCCTTGTTCTTCAAAGTCCATCATATGGTTATTCGCAAGAGTCATGACAGAAAATCCAGCATTTTTAACAGCTTCCACGCCATCTGCATACGAATTTAGACGAATGGCTGTATCAGCTTCTTCATATTTCGATACATCTTTTGCTAGAGCAGGATGTTCATAGTTTCCACTTACATAATCCGAAGCGTTAAAATAGGGCTTCATGTAACGGAAGAGGTAATCAAAACCATGGCTGTCTGTCACTTCCTCGACATAACGGCCCATCATGATATCTCCGACCATTGACATTGTAAGGGTATCGTTTGGTTTGGATGCAACAACTTCCACGTCTTTCGTGCGTCCCAACCAAGATGTTACGACTAAGACGATGATCAATATCGGTAGAACGATTGCAGTGTATTTGAGATTCTTTTTCTTCGTCCGCTTTGTAAAGATAAGTGTTTTTTCTTTTGCGTTTAAAGTACGTTTCATTTTATCCACCTCAGAATAGGTAATACACGTTCATTAGACCGAAAGTTACTCCGGATAATAAAAGCGTGCTGCCGAGTGTTAATGGCATTCCTTGTCTTTGAATGGCATTAGCGATCAAGCCAGGGACGATTATACCAATACCACGGAATTCATAGATTTCAAAAGGCATGACGGGGTAGACGAAATCCAATACGAGTTTTAGACAAATCCCCGTTATCATCATTGCGGCAAACTTTCTTCTTCCATATAAGATTACCCATCTTGAAAGACCGTGAGCGACAATGAAATAAGTTAAGATACTTACTATAATAATTACCAGCATGACTTGCCATTGATCAAAAACTAATGCCAAATAACCTGGCACGATAAGTCCGGCGGGCACAACACCCGTTTTTTCTGAAAAAATAAGGCTCAGTGTTACCCCTAGTACTAGGGCTACGTATAAATCCGATCCAAACATTAAGGTTCCTCCTACTTAACTCGCTTTTTGCTTCGTTTTAGTTTTCATGATTGCGTCAATTAAGGGTTCTGCTGCTCCGTGAATGTTACCGACCCCATAAACGATTCGGTTTTTCATGACTGGGCGCAGTTTGGCAACGATTTCTTCCGTTGACCATTCTTCTAAATCCCAATACTCTACTGTATCCAATTTTCCTTGCTCAAATGCTTTCGTTATTGGTGAAGTAGTTTCACCGATGGCAATGACGATTTCGGACTTTATGTAAGGCAATACATCTCTTGCAAATTGCTCTGTACGGTCCACACGGTCAGGACGGCAGTTCATGATTACGATAGGGGCTTCCGTGCTGTATCCGAAGGTACTTACCCTGTCCCAAATATTCAATGTAGATGACGCATCATTGGCGGCAAATCCATTAACGAAGAAAGTCGGTTGCCTAGCATCTCCAAATTTAGTGATACGCATGGCCCCTGGATCTGGATGTGCATTTAACATGCCACGGAATGCCGTTTTCTCATCGATACCCAATGCTTCTGCAACAGCCAAGGCAAGGGAGGCGTTATCAGGGAATACCATATAGTCGAATTCACGTAGAAATTCTTCTGAGATCCTTGAGTTATCGGCTACGATTACCTTCGTATTACGTTGTTTGGCAATTTCTTTGTAATATTCTAAATGTTCGCCCTCGATGGTTATTAAATGCCCATTGTAGGGTATGGTTGCAGTGAATGCTTCTGCAACTTGATCCAATGTTGGTCCCATGACATCCATGTGATCTTCAAGAACATTTACGATAACCCCAATATTTGCCTGAATCATTTTATTTTGGAAGATTAGTTGATAGTCAGGCTGCACGGCCATGCACTCACAAACTAATGCTTCAGTTCCTAAGTCAGCTACTTCTTTAACTACGCGACGTTGTTCCCCGATATTCGGTCCTTCTGGACGACGTATGATCGGTTTTTCTTTGTCCGTAAACCAATAAATCATTCTTGCGGAAGTTCCGGTTGTTTTTCCTATTGTCTTGTACTCCGCTTCCTTGATCACACCTGTAATCAGACGTGTTACAGTGGATTTCCCTCGGATCCCATTTACGTTGACACGTACGGGAATGGAGTCGAGACGCTTTTGATGGCGTTTTTGTTCGACTATGCCATAGCCAAGCAAAAATAATGCACAAATAAATATCGGTGCCATTTTTTAACCTCTCTTTTTTTATATATTTGATTTACTGAATACACACTACATGATTTTAAACTTATTAAGCAAGGGTCGTTTTTCTATAGCAAGATAGCTTATTTTGATAATTTCCAAATTAAACTATAAATGAGTGTAATAGTAACTAATGACTATAATATTCATGTAAGGACAAATACTCTATGGATTCCCCATTTCATGATGATTCTATTATGAGATGGAGAATAAAAAATAATTTTTATAGGATAATGAATTCTTTTTATAAGGATAAAAACCCAATTCCTAGTATCTACTGTAGGAGTTTAATGTAGACGATCCTTCCTGTTTTATAATTGTTTATACCTATTTGTGCATTTATTTTCTAATCTACTAGTTTGTTTTTTCTTTATTCCTGTATTTTGATTCTAATGACTCATTTAGTGCTACTTTTTTGGATTTGGATAAAGATGAGTAAAATCACCCCCCATATTTTTTGGGTTTTTTTAATATGAAATACCCGAGGGGCTATGAGGTGACATCAATAAATTGTCAAAATCCTTCCCTTAAAAGTTTTGGAAACGAGGGTTTTTAAAAAAAAGACTAGTTTCTTCTATTAATATAGTGTTAATAGTAGAACTAAAAAAAACCCAGAATAAATTCTGAGTTTTTGGAGTATTTTTACATTCATTTATAATAAGGGATTAAATGAAATGTTATTTATAGATGAGAGTATTTTTTGTAAATTGATAGTCTCGAATCAATTTTAAGATGATGCTATCTTTAGCTAGATTTTATTCTATTTAAAAGCTCAGGATGTGAGTCCTTTTTACCGCCATCTATAACATAAAGCATAGGGGCTAATCTTCTGTTTCCTTTATCGGCAGAATTCATCTTCAAGTAATTTTCGTATTCGTTGCGAAAGAATTCGTCTTGGGCTTTCCCTTCGTTTAACTTTGCTATGAATTTGAAAAATCGTTTCATATGAATTCCTCCTTGTTTGGTTAAAAAGTATTAGGTTAATAGTAACATACTTTAGGTGGAAATTAACCACTTATTATAAAATAGGAAATAAAAAATAGTAAAGGTGATTATATAGACTTAGTTCTCTGGATTTGGAATACGATATTGATGTAAGACCATCTCGTCTGTTTAGAGAGTCTCCTGTTGATCGGGTTTCAAATGAGAGTAATTAAGAGTTGGTTCAAATGCTTTTTAAAAGTGTGCTGACACTTCTAGAGAGGAAGTAGTAATTCTACTATTTACTGATGTAAATATTACTGGAGTAATATTAATTATACATTGAATATTCAGAAAATAATAGTGTAAGTTGAATTATTTCTCTCTGTATAAGATTCATGGTGAATTTTTTATTATAGTTTGTTTTGTGTTGTTATTAGTTTATTCCCCGTATTCACTATATTGAAACAATTTTAATGAAGAGGATATATTTGTTATTAACTTCATAGGAATAGCTAAATGCAAGGAAAAGCTTCCCACAAGGTAGGTGTGGGAAGCGGCTTTCATCATAATTGAAATCTTTTAACCTGATCTGTTAACTGTTCAGCCGATGATGCAAGTTCACTGGCGTGATTGGTGATTTCATCCATTGAAGAGCTGGATTGCTGTGCTGAGGCGGATACTTGTTCAATGCCTGCTGCTGACTCTTCGGAAACGGCTGCAATGTCTTCGACAGCCTGGTTGATTTTTATGCTATTGGTAGAGATATAGTGTAAGTCATTGGTTATGTGTTGTAATTTTGTGCTCATGGCTCCCACTGAATGATTGATGGTTTCAAAGGTTTGGCCGGTAATGGTAATTTGTTGGGTGCCTTCATCTACTTGTGTATATCCATCTTCCAAGGAGTGAACGACGGTTTTTGAACCTGTTTGAATGGCTGTAACAATTCCAGTAATGTCACCCACAGAATCTGTAACTTGTTCCGCGAGTTTCCGAACTTCTTCGGCGACGACGGCAAATCCTTTTCCATGTTCGCCGGCGCGTGCCGCCTCGATGGCTGCGTTTAAAGCGAGTAAGTTGGTTTGATTGGAAATGTCCTGTATGACCTGAACGAGCTTTGAAATTTCCTGGGATTGTGAATCAAGGCCTTTTACCTCATCGACTGCCTGTTTCACAATCCTATCAATCGTTTGCATTTGCTGCACGGATTTGTTCATCAAGACTGTCCCTTCCTTAGTTAGGGATAGAATCTCTGTGGAGGTTTGGGAAATTTCTTCTCCTTCACTGTGTGCCTTTTGGATCTTTCCTGAGAATTCTTCCACCATACGGACGATTTCCGTTGCTTGGTTGGCTTGTGACTCAGAGCCTTCTGACAGCTCGTACATAGTGGTTGCAATTTGACTGCTTCCTTGTTGCACTTCATTTGCCGATTGGGTCAGCTCTTCGCTTTTGCTTGTAACGGATTCGGATACATTCAGCATGTTTTCGATGATATCGCGAAGGTTTCTCTGCATCTCGTTTGTAGAAAACGTCAATTCCCCGAGTTCATCGTTTGATGTCTGCTTAAGTGGTTCATGGTTCAGTTCACCTTTTTCCACTAGCTTCATCCTGTCTCGGATCCTTAGGATCGGTTTGGTAATGAGGTTGGCTGTCACAAGGGCAAGGCCAATTCCTGCTATGACTGTAATGATGGATAAAATGATACTCGTCGTTTTAACGGATTTTCCACTGCTGATGACGGTCTCTCCGGAAGCGACGATCAGTTTTTCGCGCTCGGAAGCGAGCTCTTTGAAGCCATCCATTATTTCCGTGCTTATGGGCGCTACTTCATTTAGCAATATTTCTTTCGCCTGTTTTTCATCTCCTTGCTCATACTGGGTAAAGACGCGTTCTTCAATCATGGTTCTCCAATCAATGCTTGTTTCAATGATTTCTTTCGTTCTCTCAGAGTCGGATAAGGCTAATAGCTCTTCTTGTAGGTGTTTGCTTTCTTCGGTATAAGCTAGGAAATCCTCTTTATATTGTTCATCTCCAAATAGGATATACCCTCTAACAAATGCCATTCTTTGCGAAAGGTTATAGAGTAATTGTTCATCTTTAATAAGAAGAGGCAATTCATGGTCGATGATATCTCTAGAATGTTTAAGAGACTTATTGCTGCTGTAAATACTATAGGCTCCTAATATGATGCATAAAGATATGACTAGCATAAATGCTAACAATACCTTTGTTTTAATCTTTTTCAAGTGTACGGCCCCTTTTTCGGTAGATTAGTTTACCTTCTGTTTATCGGAAATGGGGACCGATATTTAAAGAGGAAAGGAGAAATTGAGCTGAAAAGACAGGGAATCTCTTTGTTTTTATGGAATATATTGATATGATTCCATATATTGCGTTATGATTATAGAGAAAAGATTATAAGCCGCTTTAGGCGGAAGAGGTTCTAGCTACCCTCTCAAAAAAACTAAGGAAAAGCAGCACTCTATTCTTAGGGTGCTGCTTTTTTCCGTAAAAAAGGAGTTTTTCATAATGTTGAAGAAAGAAAAGGCAGTAGTGGTGTTTAGTGGGGGACAAGACAGTACGACGTGTTTATTCTGGGCCATGAAGCATTTTTCGGAAGTGGAGGCAGTGACGTTTGATTATAATCAGCGTCATAGCTTGGAAATTGATTGTGCGCGGAATATTGCAAAGGAACTGGACATCCCGCATCATGTTCTGGATATGTCGTTGTTGAACCAGTTGGCGCCGAATGCGTTGACGAGAAGTGACATTGCTGTGGCGGATGGGGAAGAAGGGGAGTTACCGTCTACATTCGTACCGGGAAGGAATTTACTGTTCTTGTCATTCGCAGGAGTGCTTGCAAGCCAAATTGGGGCGAAGCATATTGTAACCGGTGTTTGTGAGACGGACTTTAGCGGATATCCAGACTGCCGGGATGTGTTCATTAAATCGTTGAATGTCACTTTGAATCTCTCGATGGATCAGTCTTTTGTTATAGATACGCCGCTTATGTGGCTGAATAAAGAAGAAACATGGGAAATGGCGGATCAACTGGGTGCCTTTGATTTCGTTCGTGAAAAGACGCTGACTTGTTATAACGGAATCATAGCCGATGGCTGTGGGGAGTGTCCGGCATGCAAGCTTCGAAAAAGGGGTCTGGATGACTATGTGATTAGACGGCAGGTGAACCTATAATGTATGGGTTCAAGATTGTCGATAAGCTTCAAAAAATAGAACAGGACATTCATCGTAATCAATTGAACTATCATCAAAGACGGGTGCTCGTGAGCAAGGAATTCACGTTTGATGCAGCTCATCATCTTCATGATTATGAAGGGAAATGCAAGAATCTGCATGGCCATACGTATAAAGTCATTTTTGGCATAAGCGGCTATAATGATTCCCGTGGGTTGATGATCGACTTTGGCGACATCAAAGAGATCTGGAAAAAAGAAATCGACATTCATCTTGACCACCGCTATTTGAATGAAACGCTGCCACTTATGAATACAACAGCTGAAAATATCGTCGTCTGGATTTATGAAAAGATGGCTGATGCCCTGCAAAACAAGGACTATAAAGGGGCTAGGGTTGAATTTGTCCGTCTTTATGAAACGCCGACGAGTTATGCTGAAGCAAGACGGGAGTGGATGGACTGTGAGTAAGCTGCCCGTCATGGAAATCTTCGGGCCGACCATTCAAGGGGAAGGCATGGTCATCGGGCAAAAGACGATGTTCGTCCGGACAGCTGGGTGCGACTATTCATGTGCTTGGTGTGATTCCGCCTTCACTTGGGATGGGACAGGAAAGGAAGATATCGTCCACATGACAGCTGAAGAAATATGGGAGGAGCTAAAACTCAAGGGAGGCAAGGGTTTCTCCTTCGTGACGATATCCGGGGGCAATCCCGGCCTCTTGAAGAATATGGCTGAGTTAATCACCCTTTTAAAAGAGAAGAACATCAGAATTGGCGTGGAGACACAAGGTAGCCGGTGGCAGGATTGGTTTCTCGATATTGATGAACTGACGATATCACCAAAACCGCCAAGTTCAAGGATGAAGACCGATTTTGAAGTGCTTGATGATATCCTATCTAAGCTTTCCAATAGAAGGGATGAAAATCAAATCTCTTTGAAGATTGTCGTATTTGATGAAGCTGATTATCAATATGCGAAGAATGTACATGCCCGCTATCCAGGCATTCCTTATTACCTGCAGGTAGGCAATGATGACAGCGTGACGACGGACGATCGGCAGCTGGTCAGTGAACTGTTGGGAAAATATGAACAGTTAATTAATCGGGTGATTGCCGATGACGAACTGAATGATGTGAAGGTGCTCCCCCAGCTGCACACGTATATCTGGGGAAATAAACGGGGCGTGTAAGGAAAAGGATGGGGAGGTCATACTTTCTATTAAATGCCGTTTCTCTTCTATTATATGTTCTTTACTTTTAGATACGCGAGGGGGTACTTTTATCCTTGATTTACTTCCGTATCCAAGATAAGATGAAAAAGGAAAAAAGATAATCCGCTTGAGGCGGAAGAGGTTCTAGCTACCCTCTCAAAAAAACTAAGGAGAACAGCACTCTTTCTTAGGGTGCTGTTTTTTCCTATAAAAGGAGATTGTAAGGAATGTTTAGAGTTCTATTGTATTTATTGTCCATTGTAACCGCGAATGTGGTCACAGCCGCTTTTATGCCACTGCAATTAGGTATGTTCATCATCCCGATGGGGACATTGTTGATCGGAGGGACCTTCATCTTCCGTGATTTAGTTCAAAATAAGTTTGGCAGGGCAAGGACTTATCTGTGCATTATTCTGGCATTAATTTTATCAGCAAGTGTATCATTCTTGTTAGGGGATACATTATTAATCGTATTTGCTTCCGCCCTTTCATTCGTGGTGGCGGAAACGGCAGATACGGAAATATATACTCGATTGAAGCTACCATTAAGTTGGAGGGTATTTTACTCAGGGGTAGTTGGAGGCTTTTTCGATTCCGCAATATTTGTGGTGATTGGGCTTAGTCCACTGGGGGCGAACATCTTGCCGTGGTCCTCTGTACCAGCCGCGATTGTTGGTCAAATCATTGTCAAAACGGTCATTCAGTCAATAGGGGCCATTTTATTGGGGAAAATCCATGTAAGGCTTGATAAGCGGATCAATAATGGAGGGAATGCGCTTGATGGATGATACTAAAGAAGAAGATAAGTGCTATTGCTTGGAGGCTTTTCGCGAGAAATATGGTCCGCAAGTCCAAGGAGAATGCTTGAAGCTTTCTTGTGCCAACTACAGAAAGCATAACCTTGATAAGCTAGAATCGAGAGAATGCGAGTAAACAAAACCCGTTGTTAAACGGGTTTTTCTTATAGAAAATTAGATTCCTATCCTGCGTAGTCAAACAAGGTTATCGATAATAAGAAGGGAAAAGGTACGGTATGATTACGTACCTTTTTATTAACATGATGTACCTCGAAATATAAGGTACATCATTGCTAAACTAAAAAAGGAAAATTTAGATTGCTAAATAAAACCAGTCATAGTAAAATGTCCTTCGGACCGCATCACTTGTCCTAAGTAAGGCATAGGTACTATAATCGGGGTAAAGAGGGTTACTTTAAATAGTTAATGATTTTATCAGAAATTTCAATATATACAACTTGAGGAAAAGGAGCAGATAGTATGAAAGTCATTGCACCTGAGTCATTCACATACAAAGGTGGAGAGAGAGCAGTTCTCTTACTTCACGGATTTACTGGAAGCACAGCAGATATGAAGAAGTTGGGTCGTTATCTCAATGACCGCGGCTATACCTGCCACGCACCTCTATATAAAGGTCATGGATTGCCAGCTGAGGAGCTCATCCATACAGGTCCAAAGGAATGGTGGAAAAACGTAGTGGATGGGTACCGTTTCCTTAAAGAAGAAGGGTACGAGGATATCGCCGTGGTCGGGATTTCCCTCGGTGGGGTCTTCTCTTTAAAAGTGGGAACGGAATTCCCTGTGAAAGGTGTCGTTTCCATGTGTGCCCCGATGAAAGGGAGAGACGTGAGTCGATTACATAATCGTATGATCAGTTATGCCAAGGCCTACAAAAAATTCGAAGGCAAAGACCCAGACCAAATCGATGCAGAAATTAAACGGTTAGAAAAAGAGCCTATGCACTCGTTGAAAGACGTTTTGCATATCATAGAAGATACAAGCGAAAATTTAGATTTGATTACAGCACCGACTCTTGTTCAACAGGGCCGGTTGGATGATTCCGACTATACGGAAAGTGCACCCATGATCTTCAATGATGTCGGTACGCAACATAGGCAATTGATATGGTATGAGCAATCAGGGCATATCATCACATTGGGGAAAGAGCGGGAGCAAGTTTATGAAGATGTTCATCGGTTTTTAAATAACTTGATTTGGTAAAGTGGGAAGGCTGCCGGTTAAATTGGGCGGCCTTTTTCTAAATGTAAATCTTCTGTCTGATGAAATTCAGCTGTATAAGAACACTTTCACGTTCCCGTTAGTATCGATAGTTGCCAATAAGATATCGGTTATGTCCGCATTGTACATGGTTACTTTCCTTTTCAGCCATCCTTCATCTATACCCACTCGGTTTAATTCGTGAAAATCAATCTTTCCCTCCTTAATAATGGTTATAGGAAAAGAAAATGGCTTTGTGGTCAACTTTATATCACCAGGGGTCACTGATTGGTATTGGGGAAGTAAGAAGAACGAAATAGTCCCATCCGGTTCCCAAAATGCCAAAGCAACTTTTTGAATCTCTTCAATTTTTGCCTTTCTTAATTCGGATAAAATGATATCGATAGAAATTCGCGCTTTGACTAAGTTTTTGTGGATGACTTGTCCGTTTTCTATAAGAGGCAAAGGAGGACTTTCAAAAAAATTTCGGAGTCTGCCCCAATGAAGACTCACAAATACACTGATTATATATAAAATAACTAGTACGACTGACGTGATCATCGGTCCCTTTAAGCCTAACTGTTCATCAGATAATGGGTGGGCAAGAATATTTCCAATGATCAGTGCCATTAAAAAGTCAATCAACCTTAACTGAGAAATGGCCCGGCGCCCCATCAATTTAACTGCAAAGAGTAAAAAAAGGAATGATATGATGGCTCTCAAAATCCACTGAATTGTAGTAAGTGTGTCTTGGCTGTAGAAAAAATCCATCTAAGCTCACGTCCTTGTTTTTTGTTATCTAAGAATTAGTATGAGCGTTTGACTGGTTTAGATGTAAAAATGAAAAAAAAAGGGCTGTCCCAAAAGGGGTAATTACACCGAAATTGAATATGTAAAAAGCAGAAACGTTGATTTAACAACATTTCTGCCTCTTTATTTTTGCGAAGTTCACTGGAGTAAGGACTTATTAGACAGCCCCTTTTTAACGTATTTTTTGTGCAGGCTCGTCACTTGAGTTCTTCTCGATGAATTTTTTGACCTGTTCTATCGTTAGGCCAATTCTTTTGGCTTCCATTATAAGTGCCAGCCATATTTTATCGAGTTGCTCCTGTTTCAATCTGTTCCTGGATTCCATGATCACCCTCCCAATCTACCTCTTGTATTTTTTATTCACCCAGAGCAGCGCAAGTTAGAGAGTAAAATGACTTCTTGGGTTTTAGTGCTGTTCCGTACTTTTCAATTTCTTCTATTTGACTTTCCGGATGTTTTTTGTCAGGGCTCCCTTATATTCATTAGGCTTTTCGTAAATGGGGCCTTTATTCGTGAGTGTCATTACTCATTTTCCTATGTAGTGATGCGGCTGTTATCCTGTCTTTTTTCCATGTTATTACTCTTTTGTATTATCTTACAGTGATAAAGTAGGAGTCAAGTTAAAATGCTAAATTAACAGAATATTAAAGAAAATAAAAAAGCCGATCAGGCTTTTCCTGATTACGGCATGTAAAGTGGCTTATCTTTTTAAATAGTTTTCTGTGTAATACGGTTTTTCATCTTCCTCAAAGGCGACGCCCACTCCCAGTGAAGAAAAGTCTTTTTGTAATTTATTTTCCCTGTGACCGATGGAATTCATTAAGCCTTCGTGGGCGAAGATACTGCTGTTCTGACCAGCGGCAAGGTTCTCTCCGGCCATGCGGAAAGTGATTTTGTCACTTTCCATCCGATCGAAGGGAGATTCCCCATCAAGATTAGTATGGTTAAAGTATTGGTTGACGGCCATGTCTTTACTGTGATCTTGGGCCGTCACTTTCACCTGCTTATCCCATGACAGGACGGAAAGATCATGATTGACCCTTGAGGCATTGGTCAAGTCGAATAGTTGATATTCAAAGCCCTTTTTAAGCTCCGGGCTGGAGGGGGCAAAATAGGTGCTTTTTTGCTGTTCAAGACCTGCACTGATGATTTGGATCGATGTGACTGTATTATCCTCATGTTTATCATAAAAAATCGTGACGAAGCTGTTATCCATTTTGAACGTATCATATTCGCCATTGCTTTGAATCTGGTAATATACATTTCCTTTAAGCAGTTTTGTTATTGGTTTACCCAATTTTTCCGTCACGGTTTCCTTGGGTGTATTTCGTTTGATTCCTTGCTTGGATGAAATCAAATCCTGGTTTGTATAGAGACCGACGACTCTATTCTTGCTGTCGTAGGCCACCATGAAGAAATTTTGATAATTTTCATGATAGGCAAACCACTCTACTCCATATTCGTTCAGGGAATGGCGTTTGGCCTCACCTGCCTGCTTTTCGACGGATTCCTTTGTGTCGCCAAGCTCGATATTACGGACCGAAAAGGAGGATTCAGCAGGGGCCTTCAAGTCAGGTTTATCCACCCTTTTCGTTTCGGTTTGTTCCTCATCTCTTGCTTGATCGACTGTATCCTTCAATTTGCCGATCAACTGGTTGACTCCGGTATTCAGTTTTTCAATGGCATTTGATACTTCAGGTTTGGTTAAGAGGGAGCGAACATCCGTCGTGAAAGATCCGATTCCCGCCTTTAATCCCGACTCCTGAATGTCTTTTCCATACCCATACCAAAATCCGCCGAGAAGAAGAAAGAGAATCAATAGATTAATCACACTCCGCACATCGTTCACCCCAACTCACATATAATTACGTTCCCAATGATTAGCTCATAAACTGTAATAGGGGAGGTAAAGATAACAATACGATGGAGAATAAGAAAAGGACCTGGGTAACCCTTTTTGGCAGCTTTTCTTTTTTTCCTTTGTACCACCCACTGAATTGCAACTTGTTTCTATATAAAACAAACAATAATATAAGTATGGCCACAGAACCGAAGTAGCTATACTGATTATAATCTATTCCGAAACTCTGATACACATTCTCTAACAGAACGGAACACAATGCCCCGACAATACCGAATAATAAAAGAATCCGGATTAACTCAAATAGTACTTTCATGTTTTCCTCCTATTAATCATTTCCTAATGTTCCCCCGCTGTATATAGTTTTCTACACGGGACATAAGGGTTCCTTCCTTTGTCAATTTTCAGTTTCTCGCTCAACATACCCGGTGCTGAAAATCACCATACGCCTTATCCTTTAAAGTACATTACTGTATTTTACTACTAAAATATATCATAATGGATGGTGAGGTGGATGATGCCTCAAAAGCAGTAGACATTTCTTATAGTGGATAATAAAAATTGGAGGTTTCTGATTATGGTCAATAGTTTACAAGCAACAACAACATTACATAATGGCGTCGAAATGCCTTGGTTCGGTTTAGGCGTATTTAAAGTGGAGGAAGGTCCAGAGTTGGTGAATGCAGTCAAAGTAGCCATTAAACACGGGTATCGTAGCATTGATACTGCAGCCATTTATGCGAATGAAGAGGGAGTAGGGCAAGGAATCCGCGAAGGGCTAGAGGTAGCGGGCATTGCAAGGGAGGATTTGTTTGTAACGTCAAAAGTTTGGAATTCCGAACTTGGCTATGAATCGACACTCGCTGCTTACGAGACTAGCTTAAAGAAGCTAGGTTTGGATTATCTTGATCTTTACTTGATTCATTGGCCAGTCGAAGGGAAATATAAAGAAGCTTGGAGAGCAATGGAGACTCTTTATAAAGAAGGAAAGGTAAAAGCGATCGGGGTAAGTAATTTCCAAATCCACCATCTGAAGGATTTATTGAATGAAGCAGAAGTGAAGCCAATGGTCAATCAAGTTGAATGTCATCCACGTCTAACTCAAAGGGAATTGCTGGAATTTTGCCGACAAGAAGGCATTCAATTGGAAGCTTGGTCTCCATTAATGCAAGGTGAATTATTAGATAATAAGGACCTTCAACAGATTGCATCCAAGTATGGAAAATCCGTGGCCCAGGTCATCTTACGTTGGGATTTACAAAATGGGATCGTGACGATTCCAAAGTCGACAAAAGAGCATCGAATCGTGGAGAACTCCTCGGTATTTGATTTTGAACTAACGGAAGAAGATATGGCGCGAATGAATGAAATGAATCAGAATCATCGAGTCGGACCAGATCCTGACAACTTCGATTTTTAAGGAAAGGCAGAGATAGACGAGCTTGCAGTCTATCTCTTTTTTTCATTCAATCGTCCTTACTCGATGATTGACCATTCATGAAAAAAGCAAGGGCTGTACCCATGTCACTGTTGGATAATGATGTGTTAAGCGTTTCGTTAACCGTTTCCAACATTTCGCGAAGGCGCTGCTCACCCTTATCCGTGATGAGGGCACATACGCCACGTCGGTCATCTTCATATCCGAGCCGTTTTATTACCCCGCAACTTTTGTTTTCCATCCTGACGGAAAGCCTGGACATGGCACTTTGGCTTAACCCGACAAGCCGCTGTAATTCCAAAAGCCTCAATTTTTTTTCAGGTGCCTGAGATAAGTACAATAAAACGTAAAACTCATTCAAGGGCATTTGGTGCTTTTCCTGCAAGGCTCTATCAAGGTCATTGGAGAGCTCGGCATGTATATGTGTAAAGGATAACCAAGTATTTATAAGGGATTGTTCATGGGACATATCTTTTTGCCTCCCTCTGTTTACCTATTTTACATGTACCATTCGTTAAATTAAATGTACCAATAGGATGGATCAATGACAATAGCCGATTTGAGCATCGGTCGATTTGAATTAGTTGACACTACTTTTTGTGCATGATATAAATGCATGTGCATGCATTATAATACTTTGAGAAGGAGTTAGATACTATGAAAGATTTATTTTCCCCTTATTCTATAAAAAATCTCGATCTTAAAAATAGAGTCGTCATGCCACCTATGTGTCAGTATTCAGTCATGGCTGAAGATGGCGTACCGACAAGCTGGCACCAACATCATTATGTAAGCAGAGCGATTGGCGGCACAGGTTTGATTATCGTGGAAATGACCGATGTGGAACCGGATGGCCGGATTTCCAATCGCGACCTTGGTCTATGGTCTGACGATCAAGTTGGGGCTTTCACTAAGATTGTCGATGAAGTGCATCAATATGGAGCAAAAATCGGCATCCAAATCGCCCATGCAGGACGCAAAGCCGAAGATGCAGAGACACCTGTTGCCCCATCGGCGATTGCCTTTGATGAAACGTATAAAACGCCGAGAGCCTTGGAAACGGAAGAAGTGAAGGGAATGGTCGAGAAGTTCCGTCTATCTGTCAGAAGAGCGGTACAAGCTGAATTCGACGTCATTGAGTTGCATGGTGCACATGGCTATTTAATTCACCAATTCACCTCTCCACTTACGAATAAGCGGGAAGACGAATACGGGAAAGACCTGACCAAGTTCGGAGTGGAAGTCATTAAAGCGGCGAAAAGTGAAATGCCTGCCGATATGCCTTTGATCATGCGCATCTCTGCTAAAGAGTATGTGGATGGAGGATATGGAATTGAAGAGAGCATCGAGTTTTCGAAAGTCTTTAAAGAAGCGGGAGTGGATATGTTCCATGTCAGCTCCGGTGGAGAAGGACCGATTGGCGCTGATGGAAGACCGGGCACGCATGCCAATTATCAAACGCCATTAGCGAGAGAAATCAAAAAAGCGCTGGACGTCCCAGTAATTGCTGTAGGCCGATTGGAAGACCCGATCCTTGCCAACTCGATCATTGGTAACGAAGAAGCCGACTTGGTGGCAGTGGGAAGAGGGATGCTCCGTCATCCTTACTGGACATTAGAGGCTTCTAAAACGCTGAATAAACAGATTGAGCTTCCAAAGCAATATCAACGAGCATTCAAACATTAAAAGTATGGACCGGTGGCCGCAGCATTTGCTTGCGGTCATTTTTTTGTATGCACCAACATTGGGACATTTTTGTAAAATAAGTGCTTGTAGGTAACGTTACGTAACCTTATAAACTGAAGATAACGTTTAGAGGGGGAATGGTCTTGCATACATATTTCGAAAGTAGAGCATGGTCCTGGAGGGAACTTGTTTCCATCCTTGTACTTGTTTTAGTCCTGGTACCGTTTTTTATCGAGTTTTTATTGGCGAATTTCTTATTGGAATTATTTCATGACGATTTGTATTCCGGAACATTGGTCGGTTTCATCATGTCAATCATCTTTATGCTGGCCGTCTATTCACTTGCTTTACAACCGAAAAGCCTAAGATGGAATGAAGTGGGGTTACGTAAGTTTCAGAGAAGCTATTGGAAGAATATCATCGGCTGGTCATTTGTATTGATTGTGGTCAGCATCCTGATTCTCATCGTGATGGATATAGTGGGGATAGGCTATGAAAATAGCAAAACGGAAAGTGTTCAGGCTCATTTGACCCCCATCCATTTCGTTCTCGGTTTCGTGTCGGCGGCAATCATTTCACCTATTTACGAAGAAATCTTATATCGGGGTTTTCTTTATAGGTGGCTAAGGAGTAAATACGGCTTGAAGGCTGGATTGATTCTCAGTTCCTTCATCTTCATGATCGTCCATATCCCAAACTATAATGTCTTGCCGGTCACTTTTATATCGGGCCTCCTCTTTGCTTGGACTTATGAAAAAACCAAATCAGTCGTTCCCGGCATGATCATCCACGGTACATTCAATGCCATTGCCCTGGTCCTTACCGCATTTGGTTGAGAAATGGTAAATGAAGTGCTGTGTTCACAAGTGAATGGAAAAATAAAGAGACTTTCAATGGAAGTCCCTTTTTTTTATTTTGATTACATTTTACCAATTGTTGTGATTTGGCAAGTTTTCATGTGAAATGTAAAGCATTTTACTTTATTGTTAAAAATGGATTCGAAGCCAATGTATGGGTTTTCCTGCCTGTTCATTGGTTTTGTTTGTGTCGTTATTTATGGGTTATGAATGAAAGGGGATAAGCGTAGATGTTTACAGCTAGATTCAATCATGCAACCGAGTGTAATGAAATGGTAGGTGGAAAAGCGCTAAATCTAATCAAAATGTCGAAATTGGGCATGCCTGTACCTGATGGTTTCGTCATCACAAGTGTGGCCTTTTCACACTTCCTCGAAAAGAATCAATTAGATATAAAGAGCGAATCCATCCAAACGGAGGTTATGGAGGCGGTCATCCCGGATGATTTAGTAAGGGATGTATTGACCGCTTTCCAGGAATTGAGGAAACGTTATCCTGCCGTGGCCGTTCGTTCTTCTTCTGGTGCGGAAGATTTGGAAGGGGCCTCCTTTGCGGGTCAATATGAAACCTATTTGAATGTAAAAACGGAAGAGGATTTCTTAGGTAAAGTAAAATCATGCTGGGCATCTTGCTTTGAGAACAGGGTACAGCAATATACCGAGAATATTTTTGAAGGGTCAGATAGCATTTCAATGGGGATTGTCGTTCAAGGTCAAATCTATTCAGATATTTCAGGGGTGATTTTCAGTCAAGATCCTGTTACATATAACCCGGAGTGTATCTTGATCAATGCCAGTTATGGATTGGGTGAGGCCGTCGTATCGGGCTTGGTCACACCGGATACCTATTTGGTCAGTCGAGATGGTACGAAAATGGAAAGAACCAAGGGCAGTAAAGAAATGAAAATTATTTCCGACTCCTCTGGAACAATGGAAGTGGCGACGGACCGGACTGAACGGAATGCCTATTGCTTATCAGATAAGTTGATTCATAGATTAATAGAAATGACCTTGAAAGTGGAAAACTATTATAACCATCCTGTAGATTTGGAGTTTGGCATTCATGACCAACAAGTCTACCTTTTACAAGCAAGGCCGATTACGACTGAAGTGAAGAAAAAGGAATCCGTGCCAGAAGCCAGGAAAGGTTACCTGTTGGAACGGAAAGACGAGGATGAATTCTGGTTTTTGCTTGATACGTTTTTCCCGAACCCAATCTCGCCATTGTTCACTTCCATCGTCACCCAGCCTTTTTATGAAGGCATGGCCATGGCCGTTGATGCATTGAAGGAACCTACGGGGTATACCAATATGAAAGCTCATAACGGATACTATTATGGGAAACAGACTTTCTTTGAAACCGACCCAAACCAATTGTTAGCAGAACAAGAGAAACTAATGGAGGAAATGTATCCGCGAATGAGGGATCGGATGTATGAAATCATCTATGATCAATTGATTCCCATCTATCGGTATTTAGATGGGGAAAGGGCTCAAGCATTTACGGTCGACAAAGTGAAAAAGGGATTAGTAGAGTTAGAGGCCTTTTATAAGGATGTGTATTTCTGGCACTTCATGATTGTCTTCCCGAGCAATCATATCAACAGGAAATTGGAGACCATTTATCTAAAAGCAACGGGAGATGCACCTTTACATGAACTCTATCAATCTTTGGCTGGCGTCATGAATAAGTCACTGGAATCCGACCATTTGCTTTGGGAGTTATCATTGAAAGTAAAAGCGGAACCTTCTTTGATGAAGGTGTTCATGGAATCGGAAGAAGGAAGCCTGTTGCAGAACCTCAACACCGTCGGCAGGGGCAAGGACTTCCTGAACCGTGTGGAGAGCTTCGTCAGCGTGTACGGATACCGTTCCACCAAGTCACATGACTTTATAGAAGATACATGGATTGAGAACCATGAGCATGTGTTACAAATCATCAAGAACTTAATACTGAATGAACATGATTTTGACAAAGAATTCGAGTCGGCTGTCACGGCCAGAAAACAGATGTATCAAAAAATCATCAACGGAATCAAGGATCCCAACGATCTGGAAGCATTTGAAGAACAGTATAAATTGGCTTTAGATGCGGCTGTTATCACGGATGATCATCACTTTTATATCGATGCCATGTTTGACGCGAAGGCCCGGTTATATTTATTGAAAGTGAGTGAGCTTCTAGTGCAGCAGCAAGTGCTGGACGATAAGAAAGATATCTGGTTTGTATATAAAGATGAGATCCTCGCTGCACTGGATGAACCTCACTCCTTGATGGAAGTCGTGAAGGAACGAAAGAAACAATATGAGATTCAAGGTAAAATAAAAGCTCCTTCTTATTTTGGGAAACCGTCGGAAAAAGAGCGGAACTTCGTGGAAATGGTATTCGGCTCACTCGAAGAAGATAAGGAGAATACGGGGAATGTGATGAAAGGTATCGCGGCTTCCGGAGGTATTAGCGAAGGCCCGGTCCGAGTGATCTCCAGCATGCAGGAAGCATCCAAGTTTCAAAAGGGGGATATATTGGTCTGTAAAAACACGACTCCCGTCTGGACGACTTTCTTCCAGGATGCAGAAGCGATCGTTACGGATACAGGGGGCATGCTATCTCATTCCGCAATTATTGCAAGGGAGTATCAGATTCCCGCCGTTTTAGGAACGAAAGTGGGAACGGAACGATTACATGATGGGGATTGGGTCATTGTCGACGGCAATACAGGAACCGTTACGATGATTGGCTAATTACCCTTTTGGATAGAGAATGTAAGAGGTGAAAGTATGAGTAAACAAAAAGAATTCCTGATGATAGCACTAACATTGATGGGGGCGTTCCTCGTGCCCATCAATTCAACGATGATATCCATTGCGCTCGGTTCCATATCGGGATTTTATGGATTGGATATACATAGTACGACCTGGGTGGTTACGATTTATCTGATTGTCATGGCCGTCACTCAGCCGATTGCCGGCAAATTGGGTGATATTTATGGAAACCGCAAGATCTATATAGTCGGTGCAGCCCTATTTCTTGTGGCTTCCATAGGATGCGCATTGGCTCCAAATATGATCATGCTTGTTGTCTTTCGATCTCTTCAAGCGATCGGTGGAGGATTGCTGATACCGAATGTGGTCGCCTTGATTCGACATACGGTGTCACGTGAACGTTTATCTAGCGTCATGGGACTATTCGGGATGGGGATGGGTCTGGGCGCAGCTGTCGGTCCTCTCGTAGGATCGTTGTTAATCGCGGTACTTAGTTGGAAAGCGATCTTTTGGGTCAATGTCCCCTTTTTAGTCGGTGCCCTTGCTGGCGGTATGTTCCTCATACCTAAGCTTGAGAAAAAGTCATCCAATAAACCGTTGGACGTACTCGGTTCCATCTATTTGGCCATATCAATAACCTTATTAATATCGTTGACGCATACAAACTCGACAAGGGTGTCTATCATTCTTGCAATCGTGAGCCTTTTATTCATTGTGCTATTCGTGAAGCGCGAGCGTTCCGTTCCGTCGCCGATCATCGATTTCCAATTGTTTAAGAGTCCTATCTTTGCGAATGCCAACATATCGGTCTTGCTAAACAATTTCATCATGTATGCAATCTTGCTTGTCATGCCGTTGATCATGACGACAAAAATGAACATGTCAACATCCATGAGCGGAATCATGCTATCCCTGTTCTCGATTTCCATGGCACTCAGCAATATGATGGGTGGGCAACTAAACCGAAAATTCGTATCGGCAAAAGTCATCTTCTTTTCTTTCGCCGTAACGGTGGTAACGAATTTCTTATTATTTTTCGTGATTTCCTCCCAGTCTTTTATCTACTTGGCCATTACACTCGTGTTAAATGGGTTGGCTATAGGGTTGGGACTGACCAGTATGCAGGTTGCCTCGCTTGAAGCGGTGGATGAGTCAGTCTCCGGTTCGGCTTCAGGCATCTTCTCGACGTTCCGATATTTCGGAAGCATCGCCTCTTCCACGCTCATAGGGATTGTTGCGAGTTATTCCATCCTATTTGGCATTCTCATGATAGCAGCCTTGTTAGGTGCACTTTTGGCCAGGATGGTGTACAGGAATAAAGCAGTAAGTACGGTATAATTAAGGTTGAAACCTTTATATCAATGAAGGGGGAGTCCGTATCGTTTTGAATAAAAAAAAGTATATGGTATTAGCTGGTGTTTTAATATTTTTCTTGATTATGTCGATGCTTTTTGCCCGTACATATTTTACACATCGAGAATTCATGGAAGCAACCAATCAATGTTACGATAACGATGGCAGGCCAGAGGTAGAGAGAAATACTTTTTCGAATGATTGGTCTGTTATATGCCATCCATAATAGTCATGTTTTCCTGAAAGTTTTGTTATAATATACAAGACAAATTAAACGATAACTTGGGGTGCTTATAATGGAACAAATTAAAATTTTTACACCAGAAGAAATTGAAGCAAAGGTTGAGGCAGGAGAAGCGATTGAACTTGTCGATGTCCGTGAAGACGAAGAAGTGCAAGAAGGCATGATCGAAGGAGCGAAGCACATTCGCATGAATGATATCCCTGCCAACCTTGACTACTTCGATAAGGATAAAGAATATATCTTCATCTGTCGTTCAGGACGCCGCAGTGAGAATGTATGCCATTACCTTCAGGAGCAAGGCTATAAAGTGGCAAACATGGATGGCGGAATGATGCATTGGACAGGGGAAGTCATCGTTAAGTGATGGGGTTTTTCAAGAAGCCTTGTTACTTTTGCAAACGGAAGACGAAAGACGTCACGACCTATCTGAACGAAGATCGAAAAAAGATACATGTTTGTGCACAGTGTAAGGGGTATGCGGAAAGACGTGCATATTTCCGAGCTAAATGAGTGGGGCCCTTCTTTCGGAGGGCTCTTTTTTCTGGGGATATGTTAAAATAAGGATGTTGAAGTCAGAATATATAGACAAAGGGGAATCTGTCAAGTGCATGTACATAAAGTAGCGGTCATCTCGGGAGATGGAATTGGTCCTGAAGTAATTGATGAAGGTATAAAAGTATTGAATAAAGTAGCTGAATTAGCGGGCGACTTTTCGTTTGAATTCACCTATTTTCCATGGGGGTGCGAATATTACCTGGAGCATGGGAAGATGCTTCCTGATGATGGGCTGGAACGGTTGAAGGAATTCGAGGCCGTCTATCTTGGGGCAGTCGGTTATCCTGGTGTTCCAGATCATATTTCCTTACGGGAACTGTTATTGAAAATAAGGAAGCAATTCGATCAATACGTGAATGTCCGTCCCATTAAGTTGCTGAAGGGTGCGCCTTGTCCACTGAAGGATGTGACTCACGACCAAATCGATATGGTGGTCATCCGCGAAAACAGCGAGGGAGAATATGCCGGTGCAGGGGATTGGCTATTTAAAGGAAAGCCAGAGGAAGTGGTGTTACAGACAGGTGTCTTTTCCCGTAAAGGTACGGAACGGATTATCCGTTACGCCTATGAATTGGCACGGAAGTCGGGAAGAACGCTAACGAGCATCAGTAAAGCGAATGCCTTGAATTATTCGATGGTTTTTTGGGATGAGGTGTTCGAGGAAATTGGACAGGAATATCCGGAAGTGGAAACGCATTCTTACCTGGTTGATGCGGCGAGCATGTTCTTTGTCAAACAGCCTGAAAGGTTTCAAATCGTCGTCACCTCCAATTTGTTCGGTGACATCATCACCGATTTAGGCGCCGCCATTGCTGGAGGGATGGGGCTGGCTGCCGGGGCCAATTTAAATCCTGAACGAGCGTATCCGTCCATGTTCGAACCCATCCATGGTTCTGCACCGGATATAGCGCAGCGAGGCATCGCCAATCCGCTTGCCGCCATTTGGTCTGCGAGCCAGATGCTTGATTTCTTCGGTCATGAAGATTGGGGCAAGAAGGTACTGGGTGTCATTGAACAAGTGATGGTCGATAAAAAGGTGCTCACTCCTGATATGGGAGGAAATAGTTCTACTGAAGAAGTCGGCAATGAAGCGGTGGCTTTACTATCGGATTTATAAGTAACACGTATAATCCATGAATAAAATGGGCACCCTGCTCAATAACCATCAAACGTTAAAAAGGCAGGGGAAAGCCAATGATTCAAGTGAAGTTGTTTGATTATGAGCATGAAAAGGATTTGGAAGAGGAGATGAATGACTTTCTCGTCGATATCCGTGATAGTCAAATCGTCGATATTAAATACAATGTCGCCACGACCGGTGAAGAGGAACATGAACAGATTTATTGTTTTAGTGCGATGATCATTTATAAAAAAAGGTGAAATCCGACCCATATGACTTGGTGTCGGTTTTTTTTACATGTAAAAAACAGGCCATACTGTTCAAGGGATTTGTCTTCTGCGAAGAGAATAGGTAAAGTTAGACGTAATACAGTGTGATGGTGTATTAAAAGGGGAGATCCATTTTGGATAACAATATGAAGCAACTCATGAAAGAACTAAAGAAATCAAACGGAGGCCATGTGTTCTACTGTTTCGATGAACTGGAGACTTATATTCATAACGAAACCCTATTCATTATTTCCGGTGTTGAACAGGGAAACGATATAATGGTCGTCGAAAATGATCGGATCTTTCCTTTCGTATATAAGAAATTACAAGGACAATTAAATGACGAACAGCTGAAGAAAGTGCACCATATCAATAATTTTGATTTTTACTGCTTTGAAGGAGACTTTCATCCTAACACGATGGTCGAGTATTTTTTAAGGAATGTGGAGGGATACATGGCGAATGATGTTTCCCTGCAAACCTGGGGCCACGTTGAATGGGGGGGAAGTGAGGAAGTCGTGTTCGAGAGCATTAGCGAATATGAAAAGGGCGTCAATCAAATCATTGCAAAAAAGGGCATGGTTTCTGTTTGTGCCTATGATGAATGTAGGCTGACCCCGACACTGAAATCCATGTTAATGAAGCACCATGGCGTGTTCATGACGGATGAAACGTGCACAATCATAGCTAACTAAACCAGGCAGAGGTGAGATAGTTGGAGCGCTTTACTGAAGAGGTAATCGGTATCATACAACATATTCCCCCGGGGAAAGTCATGACGTATGGGCAAATCGGCCAACTGGCTGGACACCCGCGCGGTGCAAGGCAAGTCGTCCGCATTCTTCATTCAAGCAGCAAGAAATATAACCTTCCTTGGCATCGGGTGATCAATGCGAAGGGTGAAATTGGCTTAAAACAGGAAGGGCTGGCTTCCCAACAAATCTTCTTACTAGAGAGTGAAGGAATCCACATCACAGAACATGGCAAGGTCGACCTTGAGGTGTACCGCCATCACCCTGAGGAAGCCGAGGGATGGAATATGGATCGTGGTTGAAAAAACGCAAATCGTGGTTGAATTAAGGGTAGGCGTGGTCGAATAAATCGGCGTTGTGGTTGAATAATGGCCATTTGTGGTTGAATTCCTATCAAGGACAAATCATAGCTACACAAAAGAGGCTGATCCCGTAACGAACGGGATCAGCCTCTTTACATTCTATGAACGAGCATATAATGCAGCATTCATGCCGGCAAGTCGACCGGTCACTAATGCAGAAGTGATGTTATAGCCACCCGTGTATCCGTGGATGTCCAAAATCTCGCCACAGAAATACAGCCCGTCCATTAGTTTGGAGGCCATTTCCTTAGGTTGGATTTCTTTGACGGATACGCCGCCACCCGTTACGAAGGCCTTTTCAATCGACTGGGTTCCATGGACACCGAATTGGAAATCCTTACATAGTTCGGCGAAGCGGCGGATTTTTTCATTGGAGATTGTCGCACCTTGTTCTTGAAGGTCGATTCCACTCCGTTCCAGCAAGAAGTGGAGATACCGTTCCGGTACAAGTCCTTTTAATGTGTTTTTAATTGCCTTTTTCGGTTCGGACTTGATTTTCTTTGCGATATCTTGGAAGACTTCTTCTTTGTTCCGATCCGGAAGGGCATCGATTTTCATCGTCACTTCAGCGAGGTTCCACTTTTTCATTGCCTTGACGACGAATTGGCTGCACCGAAGAACGGCTGGTCCGGATACTCCGAAGTGCGTAAAGAGCATGTCCATTTTATGCGTAATCAACGTTTTGCCTTTTGGGTTCAGTACGCTTAATGAAACATCTCGAAGTGCGAGCCCTTGTAGCGTCTTTTCTTTAATGAATGTTTCATTACTTAGGACCGGGACTTCCGTCGGGAACAGCTCGGTGATTGTATGTCCGGCCTTACGTGCCCAAGCATAGCCGTCACCGGTTGAGCCTGTTTGCGGGACTGATTTCCCCCCGACGGCAATCACGACCGCATCCGTTTCGAAGATTTGACCATCTTTCAAGCGAACGCCGCTCGTTTTCCCATTATCATAGAGAACCTCAGCGACAGGGGAATTCTTATAGATCTTCACCTTCAAATCGGCCAGGCGCGTCAATAGGGCATCGACAACGCTTTGTGCTTTATCGTTGACCGGGAACATCCTGCCATGATCTTCTTCCTTTAGGGCCACGCCTAACTTTTCGAAGAACTGTATGATGTCTTCATTGTTGAATTCAGAAAACGCACTATATAAAAATCGCCCGTTTCCAGGGATATGCTGAATGATTTCATCGATGGAGAGCCTGTTCGTCACGTTGCAGCGCCCGCCACCTGATATCGCTAGTTTCCTGCCTAATTTCTCGCCTTTATCCACTAATAATACGTGGGCACCTTTTTCGCCAGCCGCAATGGCTGCCATCAATCCGGAAGGGCCACCGCCAATTACTATTACATCATATTTCAAAATGATCACGCCTTTATTTTTTTCAGTCTCTTCATTATATAGCAAGACCCTGTCAGAATGCGAACTACAATAAAAAGGAATGATTTGTTTGTATAAAATCCGTGAAAACGATAAACTTGAGTGTAGTTTTCTATAGAAAAAATCCTTTATTATGTTAAGATAAAGAGCGTGTGAAACGTAACTGAAAGAGGCAGGAAGGGATAAAATGTCGTCTAAGTTTTTAAAAGGGGCTTTTATATTAACCCTGGGAGCGATTATTTCCAAGGTTCTTGGTTTATTTTACGTCATCCCATTTGAACATATGGTTGGAAATAAAGGGGCCACACTCTATCAATATGGATATGTTCCCTATACGATATTCATTAGTTTCGCCACGGCTGGCATGCCGCTTGCCGTTTCTAAATTTATATCGAAGTATAATGCGCTCGAGGAATATGCAGTGGGGGAGAAGCTATTCAAATCGAGCTTGAAGTTAATGATGATCACCGGGTTCCTCGCCTTTGTGGTGCTTTTTACAATGGCACCGGTTTTCACTACCATGCTTGGCGTCAATAAGAACAGCGTGAGCGATATCACCTCTGTCATACGGGCGATCAGCTTCGCTTTGATCCTTGTGCCATTCATGAGCATCATCCGCGGGTACTTCCAAGGGCATGAAGCCATGGAGCCAACGGCGATTTCCCAGGTCGTCGAACAAATCGTCCGAATCGTATTTCTACTGGCCGGTGTGTATATTGTCCTGCATGTCCTTGACGGTGAATTGGTGAGAGCCATCCAGATCGCAACATTTGCGGCGACTGTCGGAGCACTCGGCGGTTTAGTCGTTTTGTTTTGGTATTGGAAGAAACAAAAACCGTATTTGGACAGCTTGAAGGAGAGAGACCGGGGGACGATGTCCATCTCTTTGATCCAGATTTATAAAGAGATTTTCTTATCATCGATTCCATTCATCTTTGTCGGGATCGCGATGCCTCTGTTCCAATTCGCGGACTTGATGACCTTCAACAGGGCAATGTCTTCGATTGGCTTACTGCATGTGGCCGAGGAGGCACTAGGGGTTCTCAACGTATATGCCCAAAAGCTTGTCGTGATTCCGATGACACTTGCTACCGGATTTTCGATGGCGTTATTGCCAACGGTGACGAAAGCTTTTGTAAGCGAGGATCAAACCGAGTTCACCCGCCAGCTTGATCAGGCTTTTCAAATCTTATTATTCATAACCATTCCGGCGGTCGTTGGGATGTCGGTGCTTGCTGATCCGATTTATAGTGCCTTTTACAGTCACGATTTGCTTGGGATTAGTGTGCTTAAGGCTTATGCGCCCGTGTCGGTTCTATTTGCGCTCTTTTCGATTTCTGCTGCTGTATTACAAGGTATCAATCAGCAAAAATACACGGTGCTCAGTTTGCTAGTCGGATTTTTGGTGAAGTTGAGCTTGAACATTCCGATGATCAAATTATTTGAAACGGAAGGTTCCGTATATGCGACGGCACTGGGCTATCTGGCCGCAGTCCTATTGAATTTGTACGTCATCTCCTACTTTACGGGCTATCGTTACAGCCTTACGATAAGAAGGACCGTCTTGATGGCGACTTTTTCCGCGATAATGGGACTTGCCGTTTGGGGTCTGCACAGCTTGTTATCCCTTTGGTTAACTTCTGAAGGCCGATTCCAGGCAATCTTGATTTCCGCCGTATGTGCGATTTTTGGGGCACTGATCTACGCGGCGCTCTCCTTGAAGAGCAAACTTGCCCATCGCCTATTCGGTACGAGAATTGATAGGTTGAAGAAGAAGTTGGGATTATAAAAAGATTGTGTTTTAAATGTAAGAAAAAGGGTAATGTTATATTATCCCCTGATTTAAATATATTGGCCTTGCCTGTCATGAAAATGGGCAAGGCTTTTTACTGAAAAGGCTTTAGGAGGAAACAATGAGAATTGATAAGATTTTATCCAATATTGGGTACGGAAGCAGGAAAGAAGTGAAGAAGCTCCTGAAGTCCGGAGCCGTGAAGGTCAACGACCGGATATTGAAGGACGCGAAGGAACAGGTGGACCCTGATGTTGAAATCGTAACAGTTCATGACGAACGGGTTGAATATAGAGAATTCATTTACCTAATGATGAATAAGCCTCCGGGCGTATTGTCGGCAACGGAAGACAAACACCAAGAGACGGTCATCGACATCCTTGAGCCGGAGGACGCGGTCTTTGAACCATTCCCGGTCGGCAGATTGGATAAAGATACAGAGGGGCTATTGTTGATCACGAATGACGGCAAGCTTGCACACCAGCTGCTATCCCCGAAGAAACATGTGCCGAAAACATATTTTGCGGTCATTGATGGTGAAGTCACGGAACGGGATATTGAAGCATTCCGTAACGGTGTCACCCTGGACGATGGGTATGAAACGAAACCAGGCGAATTGAACATTTTAAAATCGGGCCTGACTTCTGATATCGAGTTGACGATAATGGAAGGGAAGTTCCATCAAGTGAAGCGGATGTTTGAATCTGTCGGAAAGAAAGTCGTATATCTGAAGCGTCTTTCGATGGGAAGCCTGCAACTAGACGAGGATCTTGAACTTGGGGAATACCGGGAGTTAACGGCAGAAGAACTTGAACAGCTGAAGGCAGGTCAGCCTGCTGAATAAACAACAAAAAATGAGGCGGACTAGTAGTCCGCCTCAAATTACTTTTTACATATCGATTTTGTTCGGGTGGTCATTCTTTTTTTAAGATGACATCTTCACTTTTTTGCTTGTTGTTGTCCAAACACCACGGCTTGGGCTTTGAACAAGGTCATTGTACTCTAGGACATTTAAATCGCGTTGCACTGTTCGAGGAGTGATGCCAAATTCTTCTACAAGCTCTTGAGTAGAAACCGTACCGTTGTTACTAATGAACATATAAACGGATTTAATACGGGTTAACATGCGATTTGTTGAAGGTTTCAAACAAAATCACTCCTATTCTTTTCATTGTTATTCTGAACAAATGAAAACAACCGATATGTCGGACAGCATTTCAGCTGCCACTATGTACGTACTATACCCACCCTTTAACTCCTCGGAAACATTAAGAAAAAACAAGATGCCATATGCTTTATTTTACCCCTATACATATCTAAATTCCATACCAAATTTTAGAATTAACTAAATATTACATCTATTATATAGTTTTTTTAACCAAAATATTCATTTAAATTCAAAAATAAATGAATTTCAGGGTAGAATGAAAGCATGCCTTTATTTTGTCAAAAATTCCAAGGAGTATTCATGGGTAAGGGAAAAATTCACTCCACTTCTAAACGATCATGTCCTTTTGTGAAGATAACCTTTCATCGGCAACCAACATATACTATGATATTTACAGTACCATTATCATAGAGTATGAGATGAACTTGATGGTTTGTAAGGAAGTACACTTCAAGATGATTCTTTTAGAATTGAAATATAACCATATACGAGGTAGAGCATATGAACGAAAGATTAATGGAGTTTCTATTGCGGGACGAAGTGTCCAGACTTACGGGCATGAAGCGGCAAGTATATGAATTTATCGTGTATGAAGAAGATTACCTGGCTTCAAAAGCGGAAACGGTCGATCAATTTATGAGATTATTAGTAAAGCATTCTCCGCCGCGACTCGCGGCCCGACATTTTAACATGCCTTATGAAGAAATCATTCGGTTCATGTGTGAGATCGAAGAAGAGCTGAATGCCCGGTTAGAAGAACGATGTAAAAAAGTGAAATGGATGGATTTTACGGAAAAGAGCCAGCGAACGCTTGATGATCATGATAAGAAGTTGTATCTATTTGTGAATTGAATAAGAAAAACGGTGCAACGCCTTAACGCTGCACCGTTTTTTGTATGGGGTTGAATGATCAATAAACTTTATCACCATTAAAAATTGAATTTTTCACGATGACATAATCTACAGTTCGAATCGCTTCTAATTTCGTTCCACCAGCATAAGAAATGGAGGATTGAAGATCTTGTTCCATTTCTTTTAATGTGTCTTTTAACGCACCTTTGTGCTCGACAAACATTTTCTTGCCTTCTACATTCTTCTTTTCACCTTTTTGAAACTCTGAAGCTGAACCAAAGTACTCTTTATAGATCTTTCCATCTTTCTCAACTATTTCGCCTGGAGATTCATCATGGCCAGCGAATAATGAACCAATCATCACCATAGTGGCACCAAATCTAATAGATTTCGCTATATCCCCATGTGTACGAATGCCACCGTCCGCAATAATCGGTTTACTTGCGGCCTTTGCACATAGACGCACCGCTGCTAACTGCCAGCCACCCGTACCAAATCCTGTCTTGATCTTCGTGATGCAAACCTTACCTGGTCCAATTCCAACTTTTGTTGCATCGGCCCCGGCATGTTCTAATTCTCTTACGGCTTCTGGAGTACCGACGTTACCTGCAATTACGAAACTATCAGGTAAGTGATGTTTGATATGTTGGATCATATTGATTACAGCATTGGAATGGCCATGCGCGATATCTATCGTAATGTAGTCCGGTACAATACGCTCTTCAGCCAATTCTTGTATGAACCCATATTCTTCTTCTTTGACTCCGACACTGATGGAAGCGATACACTCACACGCATGCATATCTTGAATAAAAGCTTTGCGCTTTTCTGGTTCAAAACGATGCATGATATAGAAGTACCCATTCTTAGCCAAGGATGTAGCGACTTTCTCATCTATAATGGTCTGCATATTCGCAGGTACCACAGGTAACTTGAAGGTATGTTTACCTAACTTTACAGTAGTATCACATTCCGAACGACTATTAACTATACATTTAGCGGGAATTAATTGAATATCTTCGTAATCAAACACATTTTCCATTGTTTACACCTCTATATACGAATGTTGTAATATTTTTTTATGAAATTGTTCGCCCATTGGTAATTTACATCATTTTCATCATTAAGTCAAAGCTTTTATTTTTAAATAAATCAAAAAATTATAAAAAGAAGCGGTTCTGCATCCTATGAATCTCCTTATCACGTACAATCTAAGCCCCAGGTACAACAGGTGTAAGCGACCCACATAAAAAAAGAGAAAAGAACTTCAGTAGAAAAAATTGTAAAAAAGAAGAAAAGAGTGTACATTTAACTTATGAGAATGAGAATCAATTACATTTAGTTTCCGAGGAGTGGTCATGAGTGAAACAGGACGATATCTATGATGTAACCGTAATTGGGGGAGGGCCGGCTGGCCTTTATTCCGCTTTTTATAGTGGGTTAAGAGAAATGAAGACAAAGATCATTGAATATCAGCCACAATTAGGTGGGAAGATCCATGTATATCCTGAGAAAATGATTTGGGATGTCGGGGGACAGACACCTATTACGGGAGCTGAGTTAATTGATCAACTTGTGGAACAGGGATTAACCTTTAATCCCACGGTAGTATTGAATGAAAAGGTGGAGTCGATCAAGCGGGATGAAGAGGGGATGTTTGTCTTGCTTACGTCTTCTGGCGGCCTGCATTATTCGAAAACGATCATCGTGGCCGTCGGTGGGGGGATCTTGAATCCGCAAAAGCTGGAAATCGATGGGGCAGAGCGTTATGAAGTGTCCAATCTGAATTACACAGTGAAGTCCTTAGAACGATTCAAGGATAAGACGGTAATCATTTCAGGCGGCGGGAATTCTGCTATCGATTGGGCGAATGAATTGGAGCCTATCGCCAAAAAGGTCTATGTGGCCTATAGAAAAAATGCGTTGGCAGGTCATGAATCACAGATAAGCCAATTGATGAAAAGTTCTGCGGAATGCCTGTTCAATACGTCCATTACAAAACTGGTCGCTTGTACCAATCATGAAGTCATTGAACGTGTAGAACTAACGAGTCATGAAACAGGGGAGGTTTCCCATTTATCAATCGATGAAGTGATCATCAACCATGGGTATGAGCGTGATGCCTCGCTACTTGAAAACAGTGAAGTGAAGGTGGATATGGCCGATCATTATTATATTGCAGGCAATGCAACCAGCGAATCCTCTGTAGAAGGGATGTATGCCGCAGGGGATATTCTTCAGTATGATGGGAAAGTGAACTTAATAGCGGGTACCTTCCAGGATGCCGCAAATGCAGTCAATCAAGCGAAACAGTTCATCCAGCCTGATGCGCACAAGGTGGGAATGGTTTCTTCACATAATGAAATATTCAAAAGACGTAATAGGGAAATCGTTCAACAGATGATGACGCGATAAGACATGCAGAAAGCTCCAGTCCCCTTATGGGCTGGAGCTTTTTGCGTGTATTTAAAGGGATTCCTTAATCACCTTTTTGTAATGGAAAACGGAAAGGATACCGAAGATCGAGTACAGTATCGTATAGAGGACCATGACAATGATCATAGGTGTCCAGACTTCCGTACCAAAGAAGAACCAGCCGGATTTAACGGCAAAATAGCTATGGAATAACCCAACGACTAGAGGAATCCCAAAGTTGAAGACCTGTTTGGCCTGAATCCCTTTTAACAAATCACCTTGTGTGAAACCAAGTTTTCGTAAAATGGTATAGTTCGCTTTTTCATTTTCGCTCTCATCCATCTGTTTGAAATAAAGAATGCATCCTGATGTGATCAAGAACGTTAATCCTAAAAAGCCGACGATGAACATCGTAAGACCCATGTTTATTTTTATACTTTGCAGTTCTTGGTATTGTGAACCACTATATTCTTTATCCTGGAAGGAAATCGTATCGAAAATCTTATTTGCCTTTTCGATATCACCCTTATTCTTTAAGTCAATCCCATAATAAACGGGAGAATCCAGTTGGAGTTCAGGGTCCAAATCCTTTTTCAGACGGTCAAAAACTGCTTGATCCACAATGGCTACTGGCATTCCGCCATTCGTTAAATAATAGGGAAGGATGGAGTCATCTTCTGGCCCTAAATAGTTTTGGGGAATGCTCATGTTTTTTCCCTTCAATTCGATTTTCCCGGAATCTTTAAGAGATGTTAAACTCTGTAGCGTTGGACTATACCCGCTGAAGATGGTCTCTTTCGGTGTGACATCGATCCTCTTCACCGACCGATCACTGACAATGGCAAGATTCATGATATTCGGGTCAAAGCCCGCTTCTTCTATGGAGCTATCCAGTATATCCTTTATATTGACCTTTGCCCGAATGACCTCTATCTTATTTTCGTTATATCCGATTGATTTTGCTGCCAATGCCTCTTTTAACTTGTTTGAATCCTCGCCATTGGACAGGGAAAAGTCAGTAGGTACATAGGATGTGGCCATTTTCTCCGATGAGTAATAGGAGATATAGGTCAAGGATAATAATCCGATTGCAAGAGCGGAAACGGTCGTGATGATGGTCAGTAAAACGGAATTGGATTTCATCCGGAACATGATGGATGAAAGCGAAAGCACTTCATTGATGTTCAGGTATCCATTCTTCCTCTTGCGGACAATATTAAAGAGGAAAGACACCGATCCCTTATAAAATAGGTAGGTTCCGATGATGACGGACCCCAGAATGAATAGCATGGCTATTAAAAGGGAATTCGCCTGAGAGAAAGAACCATCAAATAACTTCGTTGAAACATAATAGCCAGCAATGATCAGAATGATTCCAGCTATCCCAAGGATCATTTCAAAAATCGAAACCCTCTTCACTTTTCCTTCCGTGTTCGAAGTCACCCTAAAAAGTGATAAGATGGTCTGTCTTTTGATGAAACCAAAGTTCATCAACATGATGAATAGATAGATGATACTGAATACGATAAGTGTCTGAATGAATGGTTGCATGGTAAAGTGAAGGGCGGCGATCGCCTGGACTCCCGTAAGCTTGAATAATATCATGATGATCAATTTTGAAGCCGCAAACCCTACGAATATCCCCAGGAATACGGAACAGAAATACAGGATTAAATTTTCGACGCTCAGGATGCGGAAAATCCTGTTTTTGGTCATTCCTATTAATTGAAATAAGCCAATTTCCTTGCTGCGACGTTTAATGAAAATGCTATTCGCATATAAAAGAAAGATGGAAACGATGGCAATCAACAGAACGGAGGCTGCTTGAATGGCAGCTCCCCCTTTAATCCCCCCACTTACTTGATCCATTGACGGATCGTATTGCAAGGTAACAAAGGCATAATAAAGGGAGGCACTGAAGACCAAAGCGAAAACGTATAGATAATAATTCTTCAGGTTCTTTTTCAGACTGCGAAAGATGAGTTGATTAATGCTCATTATGCACCCCTCCTAGTACACCTTGTGTTTTCATGATATCTCTGAAGAAGGATTGTCTCGTTTCTTCCCCTTTATTCAATTGAGAATAGATCTGTCCATCTTTGATGAAGATGACGCGGCTACAGTAACTGGCTGCCACTGAGTCATGCGTAACCATGATGATGGTGGCATTACGCTTTTTGTTCAATTCGCTCATCTTGTTCAATAAATCGGAAGCGGCTTTTGAATCAAGGGCGCCTGTCGGCTCATCGGCAAAAATGATGCTTGGTTCATGGATGAAGGCCCGTGCCGCAGAGGTACGCTGTTTTTGGCCGCCGGAAATTTCATTCGGATATTTGTCCTTGATTTCATATATGCCAAGTTCATTTGCGAGTGTTTCGAACTTTTGCTCAGCTTCTTTTTTCGGCGTTTTGGTGATCGATAATGGTAAAAGAATATTTTCCTTGACCGTCAGAGTGTCCAATAAGTTATAATCCTGGAAGATGAATCCTAGGTGATTCTTACGAAATTCAGCCAGCTTCTTTTCTTTCATGCCGGAAATTTCTTTTCCTTCGATGACGATGGTTCCATTACTGATCTTATCAATCGAGGAAAGGACATTCAGAAGCGTGGTTTTTCCTGAACCGGACGCTCCCATGATACTGACGAATTCCCCTTCGTGTATGTTGATATCCAAGCCTTTCAAGACTTCTTGTTTATTGAATTTATTGCCGTAGCTTTTATGGATCTTTTTCGCTTCTAGTATATTCATTCCAATACACTCCCTTTATTTCGATATCTTCATTATAAAAGCCTTTCCCTTTCTTTTCCTTCGATTGGCCGAACAAAGAACAAAAGCATGTGACATCTTTGTCACATGCTAAGGAATTTAACGAATTGATTTTTTTGCGGGAAAGTCAGGATGAAAGTGGTCCCGATTCCGGGAGTGGACCGGACGGTTATATCGATGAATAAGGAATCCGCCACTTTCTTGGTTAAGTATAACCCCATTCCCGTCGCCCCGTGGTCTTGATGATTGGTCGTTGATGTGAATCCTTTATCAAAAATGCGGGGAAGGTCCCTTGGGTCGATGCCGCGGCCAGCATCCTTCACTTCAAGGATCGTTTGTCCATTGGATTCGTGGCTCTGTATCAAAATATCGGATCCTTCACTATATTTGATGCTATTGGTCAATAGTTGCCGAATAATGAATGCGACCCATTTACTATCGCTTAAGCACTCGGCTTTTTCCAATTGGATATCGAATCCAATCCCTTTTTGCATGCACCAAGATTGTAATGTCTTAATCTCGTCGAAAATAATCCCTTCCAAATCGGTGTTACCGATATATAGATCATTTTCCATGAAGGGTAGCCGCCGTTGATGCAACTGTTGATCAAGCAAAAGGTGGATGCGGAGCCATTCATATGTCATATGGGATTTGAGTTCTTCATCTTGTATGCGATCAATCATTAAACGTAGGGCCGTCAAAGGCGTCTTCACTTCATGAATCCAAGATAATAGTTCGTCCTTTTCCTGCTCCAATGTCATTTGTCCGTATGAAGCTGTCCGTTTCAGGTATTCGATTTGATTGCTGATGCTACGCTCGATGATTACTTCAAAAGGGCTTCCCGGTTCCGCTAATTGGCTTACATCCAAATTATCTTCCCGTTCCACTAAACTTCGATAGAATTTCGTTTCCTTGTGGTAGCGGACCACCAAAAAGATGATGAACATGATGAATGATAAAAAGACCATGTAGAGAATGGGGGATAAAGGAATGGCCGAATCAAGATAGGCGACGAATATGATGAATAAGTGAAAGAGGATGTAGAAAGTAATCCAGCTAAACCTTTCCCATATAAATTTCTTAATCATACATGATCCTCTTCGACCGCAATGTAACCTTGTCCCACTTTTGTTTCGATATACTGTCCCAACCCCACCTCATCGAGCCTTTTCCTCAATCGATTTACATTGACCGTCAAGGTATTATCGCTGATAAAGCGCTTATCATTCCATAAACTATTGATTAAATCATCGCGGCTCACTATTTTATTCTTCTGCTCAATCAGCCTTTTTAGGATGAACACTTCATTCTTTGTCAGCTCGATTGTTCCTGTCTCGGTTACAACTGTATTCTTCTCATAATCCAAGGTGGCGCCGCACCAGGTTTTTAGTTCGATCTTTTCTGTATTGTAATTATAGACACGACGAAGCGTCGCTTGTATCTTGGCAATCAGTACATCAAAATGAAAGGGTTTCTGGATGAAATCATCTGCCCCAAACTGCATGGACATCACGATGTCGGTCGGGTGATCGCGTGAAGATAAAAAGAGAATGGGTACGTTCGAGTGGGTGCGAATCATCCTGCACCAATGGAACCCGTCGAATTTTGGCAATTGGATATCGATGAGGACCAAGTCGGGTTTAATGGCAGTGAATTCCTGCATCACCTTACTGAAATCGTTGATTCCATATACATCATAGGACCATTGTGCCAATCTATCTTTAATCTCATTGAATAATGTTGTATCATCTTCAATTAACAATAGTTTAAACAAGTAAGGGTCACCACGCTTTTCATCAATTTAATGAAAGTATATAGTAAATTCATTTAAGGTTCTAGAGGAGAAAGAGATTTAGGGTGGGATCTAGTTACAAAAGGTGACATCCATTTCCTGAAAAAAACACCCATGTTTGAATTTCATCTGAGTCTCTGTATGTAGTCCTTTTTGGTTTGTAAAGGAATCGCATAGAAAATTAGTATTGACTTACCGTCTCTTTTTTGGAATAATGTTAATAATCAAATATTGGTATCTTTAATTCAGTCCCGTGAGGCTGACAAGGACAACGGATTTTTATGATGTGGGAGACGTCCATGCATTTTTTGCCTGGCTACTACTACTCGTCATAATGCAGAAGAGGTTTATTGTCGGTTGATGACAATAGACCTCTTTTTTCTTTGTGGGTATCAGTTTAAAAATGGAGGAAACGTTATGGGAAAAGTAGATGCAGAGTTTTCATGGCAAGCTGTACCGCAAGGAAATCGTAATAACTTTTGGAAGATTCTATCCATTATGCTGGGGTTCACTTTCTTCTCGGCAAGCATGTGGTCGGGAGGGGAATTGGGAACGGGATTAACATTGGTTCAATTCCTTCTCATCGTATTGGCGGGCAATTGTGTACTGGGCTTGTATACGGGGGCGTTGGCCCATATTGCCGCGAAGACCGGCCTTTCTACACATCTGCTTGCAAAGTATGCCTTTGGTGATAAAGGCTCTTATGTGCCCTCCTTATTGCTGGGGTTAACGCAAGTAGGTTGGTTTGGAGTGGGGGTAGCGATGTTCGCGGTTCCGGTTGAAAAGGCAACAGGGATTAATATCTATCTATTGATTATAAGTTTTGGAGTGATGATGACGATATCTGCCATCTATGGTATTAAGGCACTCGTGCTGTTAGGGTTCGTTGCTGTGCCGGCCATTGCCATTCTGGGTAGCTACTCGGTATTTGAGGCAACCGAAACAATCGGTGGGTTTCAGGGGTTATTAGATTATCAGCCTACTGAAATGATGGGAGTGGGCGCTGCCTTAACCATCTGCATTGGTTCATTCATCAGCGGGGGTACCTTGACGCCAGACTTTGCCCGCTTTGCCAAGACGACCCGGTCAGCCGTTGTCGCAACGGTGATTGCCTTTTTTCTAGGCAATTCACTTATGTTCATATTCGGGGCGATTGGGGCAATGACGTACGGTGTTTCGGATATTTCTGAAGTCATGTTCTTGCAAGAGCTGATTTTGCCGGCAATCATTGTATTGGGACTGAATATTTGGACAACGAATGATAATGCGCTATACGCTTCGGGATTGGGATTTGCCAATGTTACGAAAATTTCCAAGAAGAAACTTGTCGTGGTTAATGGAATCATCGGCACATTGCTAGCAATGTGGCTGTATACTAATTTCGTCGGTTTTTTGAATGTACTAGGAGCAGCAGTCCCGTCCATTGGGGCCATCATTTTAGCAGACTACTTTATCGTGAAACGTAGGAAATATGGGAAATTCGAAGAGTTGTCTTTCAAAAAGGTCAATTGGTTATCGATGATTGCTTGGGCAGGAGGCGTCGCTTTGGCCCAGTTCGCACCTGGCATCGTGCCAATTAATGCTCTAATCGGGACCATCATCCTGTATGTTGCCTTGATGAAATATGTACCTATCAACAAAATACTAAGAAGAGGTGTACAGTCAGATGCTTATTAAACATGCTAAATTAAGAGGAAAAGAAGGTCTTTGGAATATTGTCGTCAGAGAAGGAATGATAGAATCGGTTACGCAGAGCCTTAATGAGAACGTTGAGAACGAGTTGAATCAGCCGATTTATGATGTGGAGGGGTCACTTGTTCTCCCTCCCTTTATTGAACCGCATATCCACCTTGACACGACGTTGACGGCAGGAGAGCCAGAGTGGAACCAAAGTGGGACGTTATTTGAAGGAATCCAGCGGTGGTCCCAACGAAAAGAGTCTTTGACGAATGAAGATGTGAAAACCAGGGCGAAAACGGCTTTAAAATGGCAAATCGCTCAAGGAATCCAGCATGTCCGTACACATATCGATGTGACCGATCCGGAACTTACGGCACTAAAAGCCATGCTCGAAGTAAAAGAAGAAATGTCGGATTTCGTTGATTTGCAGTTAGTGGCTTTTCCACAGGAAGGAATTCTCTCTTATCCGAATGGAACGGGATTACTGGAAGAAGCGCTAAAAATGGGGGCCGATGTTGTAGGGGGCATCCCCCACTTTGAGTTCACTCGCGAATATGGCGTGGAATCGATGAAGATTGCGTTTGATTTAGCGGAAAAATACGATCGCCTCGTGGATATACATTGTGATGAAATCGATGACGAGCAATCACGTTTTGTCGAAGTCGTTGCTAAAGAAGCTTACGAGAGGGGACTAGGTACACGAACGACAGCCAGCCATACGACGGCAATGGGTTCGTATAATGATGCCTATACCTATAAGTTGTTTCGCTTATTGAAGCTTTCGTCCATTAACTTCGTATCCAATCCATTGGTGAATATTCATCTTCAAGGAAGATTCGATACATATCCGAAACGAAGAGGCTTAACACGTGTCAAAGAATTACAGGAGGCAGGACTAAACGTATGCTTTGGTCACGATGACATATTCGACCCATGGTATCCACTAGGAACGGGAAACATGCTGCAAGTGCTGCATATGGGCATTCATGCTTCTCAACTAATGGGTTACGAGCAAATCGTCAATTCCATCGATTTAATTACCGCCAATAGTGCAAAAACCTTGCAAATCGAGGACCACTATGGAATCGAGGCGGGAAAACCTGCCAACTTCATTGTTTTAGCGGCAGAAAATGAATACGAAGCAGTCCGTAAACAGGCCATGGTACGCTATTCCTTCAGAAACGGGAACGTGATAGCCGAAACAAAGCCAAGGGAAACGACCATTAATCTGGGACAAGGTACAGAGAACATTACTTTCAATAAATGATGGAAAAGCTAGGCACACAGGGTGTCTAGTTTTTTTGCGCTTGTAGGCGCTCTTCGCAAATTGGTAGCAATTCCATCAATTGCCGTGTGCGAAAGTGCGTAGTTGATTGGTCATGTATGATTCCAAAAATAAATGGCTGCTGCAGATGTGAACGTCCACACTGCAACAGCCATATTTGTTATTTGTTCAAAATACTGTGCTTTTTACCGTAAGTAAAGTAAATGATTATACCGATGATCATCCAAATAAGGCACGCAATCCAGGTGTGTGCGGATAGTTGGGTCATCAGGAATATGCATAAAATAAATGAAATGACTGGAATGGCTGGGAAGAAAGGTACCTTAAATCCATCATTCGGAATGTCTTTGTTTTTGCGTAAGTAAATGACGCCGATTGATACAACAGTGAAGGCTAAAAGAGTACCCATGTTTACAAGCTCTGTTAACTTATCCAATGGGACGAAGCCTGCGCATAAGGCAATGAGAGTCGCAAAAATCCATGTGTTTTTTACTGGTGTTTTACGTTTCGGATGAACTTCGCATAATAATTTTGGTAGTAAGCCGTCACGACCGAATGCGAATACTAGGCGAGTACCACCGTAAAGCATAACAAGGATTACGGTCATCATCCCAACGACGGCACCTATGGAGATAATACCGGCCACCCAATCTTGGTTAACCACTTTCATGGCAAAGCTTACAGGGTCACTTACATTTAACTGTGTGTAAGAAACCATACCCGTCAATACAAGGGATACAGCAACATACAATAAGGTACAGATAAAGAGCGAACCAATAATACCGATTGGCATGTTACGCTGTGGATTTTTAACTTCTTCGGCTGCAGATGATACTGCATCGAAGCCAAGATAGGCGAAAAATACTAAGGCCGCGGCACTTAGAACCCCGCTTGTACCAAATGGGGTGAATGGCTTCCAGTTTGTCGGTTCAACGTAGAATGCGCCGACTATAATAAATAGTAAAATAACGGCCACTTTTACACATACCATAATCGTATTGAATTTTGTCGATTCTTTAATGCCTAATGTCAACAAGGCGGCAATAAGGAAAATGATCAATATAGCTGGCAGGTTAATGTATGTGCCGTTGGCCGGATCAAATGAACCGGATATTTCGTGAGGAAGCAAAATATTAAACCCGGCAAGTAGCGAGCTAAAATAGGATGACCAGCCTGTAGCAACGGCAGCAACAGCTAAGCCGTATTCAAGTAATAGGGACCAGCCGACTAGCCAAGCAATGATCTCCCCAAAGACAATGTAGGAGTATGTGTAAGCACTCCCTGTAACTGGAACGGATGAAGAAAATTCAGAGTAGCACATTGCGGCAAATGCACAAACAAAGGCGGCAATGATAAAAGAGAACACAATCCCAGGTCCTGCATGCTGGGCTGCAACGGTACCTGGAAGGATGAAAATTCCTGTACCCACAATGGCACCGACACCGAGTAGGATTAAATCAAACGCTCCTAGTGTCTTTTGTAATTGTACTTTTCCATGATTTTGTAAAAGTTGATTCACGGATTTTTTTCGAAATAAGTTCGTTTTCATTTTAAACACTCAATTCTTTTTTTGAATATCATAAAGATTCTAAACATTAACGGATTAAATGTCAAATAGATTTGTCGATATAGTGCATTTTTTGTCGAATTATGTGTACGTTTTTTAAATCTTCAAAGCCTCACATGGATAGTATTCCATATTTCGGATCAATTAAGCGAGCCATATGAAATGAGCTTTATTTCTTAAATAAACTCTTAAACCGTATAAAAAAGGATTAGAAGGGTGAGTTCTAATCCTTTTTATATTTCGTTGCACGTTATTTCATTTGATCTAATATTTGATGGTAAGCAAAGGCCTCTTTAACCATCCCTTTGTTTTGATACATTTTGGACAGCTGCGATACGGGAGCGGGGTCATCCGGGTACAATTCCATCTCCCATGAGAAACATTCGATGGCTTCATCGTATTGCTTAAACTCTGCATAATATTGTCCGAGTTCCATCATTTGATCGGGATCATCCAGCAAGGTCATCATTTTGTTTATTTTCCGGAACACCGGAGAATGGGGAGCTGATTTTTGGATGGGCAGCAGCTTTTCATGTACCTCTTTAAGATCATAGGTCTCAAGCAATTTACCAATAAGTTGTAGTAACCTTTGTTCGGATTGTTTCTCGCCATCTTCTAGGACGAGCTGTTGAATCATAACCATGAAGGTATCTATATGGGTGGCAATAAACGTCGGATCTAAATGTTCCCATAATGTATGCAAGATCTCCTCATAGGTATCCGGTAGGGCATTAAGGAAATTCATTAAATAGAGAGCGGCTGTTTCATAGTGTTCCTCCTGAAGCATCTCTTCAATCATGGATTTGGTTTGTGGTAGCACCTGAAATGGGTTGATGTGTAAATAGTCTAAGGTTACGATCCACTTTTCCATGGATACGAATTGCAAGGCCATCGTGGTATACGCTTCAATGGAAGTCACCTTCGAATACTTTTCGACTTTCTCCATCCAGAGTAAGAGAAGGGTCAAGAAAGAGTCCTGTTTCCTCAATAAACCTTCTAGCATTTTTCCTTCATCAGGTTGTAAGCGATATTTGAAGCAATGCCATTCAACAAAAAGCGAATCTTTCTCCTGGATGGTAGATAGTGACGAGGATGTGTAAAATTCCATATAGGAATGGAACTCCAATGAGTTTTTAATCTCTCTCGCAGAATTCAGGTCGGGAGCGAAGTTTGCCAAGATCTTAATGATTTGAAAGGCCTGCATGAAGTTGCCGTTTCTTCTATAGTGGTAAAAGATTTTGTATATGACATTGCTCAGTTGTTTCTTTGTGAAAAATGAGTCGAGCGTCGTAGCGATGTAGGCTACTTCCTGGAGGGAATATTGATTTTGAAGTTGGGAGAAAAGCTTATTCTTATTTGGAATAGTGGCGGTTTGGCTGGGGATTATTGCGGAGAGGAACGGATGGTCTGAGTGTAAGACGATACCCATTTTCCGTATTTTATCGATAAATGAATGTTTCTCTATCTTTTCTACCTTTTCACCATATACAAGATTATTCTTATAGTAAATGAGATAATAATTTTCATTTAATGATGATTCTACTTCAATCATCGTACATCGTGAGAATACGACGACTTGCATCACTTTCCCTTGTGAGAGTTTCTTTTTTTCTTTGATGGAAATTTCAACTGGCATAATAAGTTCATTATTCATATGTAACACAGCCCCTTTTGATCGTATGCGAATTCATGTGATTTTTATTATCCATTATAACATAGCATTTACTGGATTTTCTTTTAGAAAAGCCACTACGATTGAACTTTGTGATGTTATCAATAGTATGAAACTACTTTTCCCTTTTGAGAAAACTTTAGGGTTGCTGGTGAAAAAATGCGTAAATGGTATACTTGATGGGTGAGTTTTTAGCACCTGAAAGGAAGTAACGATAATAATGAAGTACTTCAAGACGCAAATGAAACAGTTAATGAAAGAACACTCGGAACTACAAACGCAATTGAAAGTGTTGATGAAAGAACACAATCTAGAGAAGAATTTTGCCCTTAAGGCTTTATATCATGCAGAGGTTGCTGATGGCGGAAAGTACCAGAAGGCCTATCAAGCCCTTGATTCTCCTAGGGACTGATATTCAATGAAATTGAGAAAAGTGTGAGATTTAGCATAGTTATAGAATATCTCCCGTACTAATAAACGACTTATGTATCGTTTGTTTTCTTATAGGGAGTTTTTTTATGCCCATAAAGCGGGGACATATTTGTTCTGCTGGGGAACTCCTATCTAAGATAAAGGGTTAAACCCATCCATAAATTGATTGGGAGGTGAATATAATAAACGACTTGGAGGTGAAAGGGAGGCTCAGGCATGATTATATGGAGAGGACTAGGTTTTTTAGTTTTTGTCATTATGGTGCCATTGGTGTTCTTATTCGGTTGGATCTTGGAGATGACGGTTGACCGGTCGCTGCCCGAAGATACTTCATTAATAATCGGTTTGTTTGTGGCCGGGATCATTGTCTGGTTTCTGGGTAGAAAACTAAATGGGGGTTCTGAAAAGGTTCTTGTCGATCAAGAAACAGGTACTGCCTATAGAATGGGGACCCGCCATAGTCTATTCTTCATTCCGATGCAATTTTGGGGACCGATCTTTATAACGATCGGAGTGATTCTTACCATTAAACTATTCATCTGATCAATCATCATCGAGCCTATGGTATAAAGCAGTACAGTTGACACTGTGCTGCTTTTTTTACGGAAGGGATGACGAACCAGCTCCCTGTTCCATATGGAAAAGTACCTATTCTGAAAGATAATGCATAATTATTCAGTCAATGATATAATGTGTAAGATTTTGTGAATTTTAGTTGATAAAGGAGTAGGGAAACGCATGAAGAAGATTTTATACACGGCACTATTGACCATGCTGGCCATCGTTTTGGGGGCATGTACCGGTAATCAAACAAATACCATCTCGGTGGCGGATTTGACGGATAGGGAAGAGGATATTCTTTCCCTGACCACGAGTGACGCATTCTTATTCGATTTCAATATCGATGATACATATCAAGAAGTTTCTTTTTGGATTGAAAAATATGAATCTGGTAAATTGGTTGGTAAAAAGATCAATGATGCTACTGCTCCGGTTTACGGAAATGGTTCATTGATGTTCGCCAGAACCCAAAATCCGGACAATGAGAACCAGTTTACCTTCATGACTGGAATAAAAACGGAGGGTGATGATGAAAGTGATCATTCGAGTTTTAGCAGTTTAGTGACAGAGCAGAGGGATCTTGAAAAGGCTTCGATTACAACGGAAAAAATATCAGAAACCCTTCCCATAAAGGATGAAATGGTGCTAGCGAGTATTTGTTATACACTTGATGAGGAAGGTGCAACTTCCCTATCCAGTGATTTTTATGAAGATCCAAAAAGCAATATGGATGAGTTAAAGGATTTCGATGTGGTGTATTTACTTAAAGGTGAATTTAAATAAGGCCAAAATGCCAAAGAAGGGAACCATATGTGCATGGTTCCCTTCTCCAATGCCTATTGCCTGGAAGATGCTGTTATATTAGAATGAGCAATGTTGAATGGAGGAATGAAAATAATGTCCGATTTACCTAATTGTCCAACCTGTCATTCAGAATATACATATGAAGATGGAAGCCTCTATGTTTGCCCGGTGTGTGCACATGAGTGGTCCATAGAATCAGAAACGGAAGAGATCAAGACCATTAAAGATGCCAACGGCAATGTCTTGAACGATGGTGACTCCGTAACGGTCATCAAGGACCTTAAAGTCAAGGGAAGTTCATCCGTCTTGAAAATGGGGACAAAAGTGAAAAGTATCCGATTGGTGGAAGGCGATCATGACATCGATTGCAAAATAGATGGTTTTGGTGCGATGAAGTTAAAATCCCAATTTGTAAAAAAGGTCTAACACAGGTTCACATACGTCTTTTTTCTAAGGTTGCCCAAAAGATAAAGCAGCATCACAAAGGTGATGAGCCCCTTGATGGGAGAAGTATGTGAACTATTAAAAAGGTGGTTTCTTATATGAGTAAAATGCCCGTCATCATCGATACAGATCCTGGAATTGATGATGCCATGATGCTGACACTTGCCTTTGCACGTGAGGCGATAGACGTACGTTTAGTCACAACCTGTTCAGGGAATATTTCTCAGGATAAAACGAATTACAATGCACGGACCTTCCTCAGCTACATTGGTGCGGACGTGGAAATAGCCAGGGGACTGGAGCACCCGATATTCCGTGAGCTAGAAGTAGCTGAGGATGTTCATGGTGAAAGTGGTTTTGCGAATGTTGTGTTTCCGGAGCCGACATTGCCGGTCAGTGAGCGTCCAGCCATATTCGCGATGCTAAAGACCATTATGGCGAGTGAGGAAAAAGTGACAATCGTTGCTACAGGCCCGTTGACGAATGTGGCAGCCCTTTTGTTGGCACATCCTGAAGTAAAACAGAAAATCAAGTGTGTTTCCTGGATGGGAGGTGCGGCAGTTGGCGGCAATATGTCACCGACCGCTGAGTTCAATGCGTATGTCGACCCGCATGCTGCCGAAATTGTTCTCCGTTCAGGTGTCCCTATCGTAATGAGCGGATTGGATGTAACGCATAAAGCCTATGTAACGTTGGAAGAAGCCCATCTCATTTTGGATATGGGGACGGACTTTTCGGAAAAAGTGTACCAAATGCTAACATTCTACCTGAATGTTGCGGAACAAACGCCATTTAACGAAGACCATTTTGCAGAAGTGTTACGTTTTCACGACCTTTGTGCCATGATGTATGTAATAAAGCCAGAGCTTTTCATGGGACAGGACTATTATGTGCAAGTTGAATTGGAAGGGCGTTTAACGGCAGGGACAACCGTCGTGGATTATGCAAGGCGCAGTGGAAAAACGCCAAATGTCCATGTGCTGCACGGTGTCGACCGGGAAGGCTTTGTCTCCGAATTCATGAATGCCGTAGAGTTTGTTGGAGAAAGAATAAGAGTGAACTAATAAGGAAAACCGCACCGGATGATAAGGGGCGGTTTTTTTATGTGATGGCCTGGATGTTTTTAGGATACAATCGGGGTTACCCGAATTGGAGTTTCATGCTTTTTATTTGTTCAATATGCCGTTGCTCATGTAAGGATAATAATTCGATCCATTGATCTAAAGAAAGATGGCCGAATAGTGGATGCTTTGCTTTTTTTCTCCGAAAAATGCTCCGATCTTCCTGTTCAAAAATTACATTCAATAAATGATTCCTTGATTCAAACAGCCGATCCAGTAACTTTGGTAACTCCATACGCTCTTGAGAAGGTACCACCATCTTAGGGGCTTTGAATTTTTTTGTCAGATCCGAAGTTAAGTAGATGTCTTTTTGGATGATCTGTTTATAGTCCCGGTCTTTTAAACCACGGACAATGGCCTCGGTAAAAACAGTTTCAGAAAGGAATAGATGATGACAAATTTGGGCGATACTCCAGCTTTCAGGTGAAGCCTTGTAATCCATCATGGGACTGTTCAATCCTGAAATTTCCTCGATTAATTGATTCCTTGTTTCAAATAATAGACTAATCTCTAGAAAACCCATGAGAACCTCCTGTGTTCAGATGATGTAAGGAAAGTAAATGGAATGTAAGCGTTACCTTCATTGTACAACAGGGTGGGAATCTAGTGTTGAAAGAAATGAATAATGGATGAAATGCCTTTGGCTTTTTCTCCAGGATGATAAAAGGCTTGCTGCCTTAGATGTGCCAGCAAGCCTTTTATTTGAGAATATTAGGTGGGCTATCCAAATCGTCAACTGGGTATCGAGTGTATGAACGATTGGGGTGTGGAGTCCGTCCTTTGTTCTTTTCTTGGCCATTCTTCGGTGAACTCTACTTGGTCATAGTCAAAGAATGTTGTGAGGATGTCTGTTCGATTGTCGGTGAAGAGCTGTTCAGCTACCGCCGCTACGAGTTTTGGTATGCTGAACTTCAATCCCGAAAGTGCTGAAGCTGAAATGCCGCAACTGATCAAGGCGGAATAGTTAAAGGCGAAAATTCCGTGCAGTCGCCCTTTTCCTTTATCATCACGGCTTTGGAAAGCAAAGCCGGGGCTTAAGTAAGGATGTGCATCAATCGTAGGATTAGCCAGATTTTCCGGGGCGTGATAGCGGTCGCTCCAGCGGACAATGTGCTTTTCCACAAGCCGTAATTCAGGCCGTAAAGAAGGATCTGTGACAAGGCCGGTACTGATGATCAAAAAATCAAAAGTGAATGTTCCCTTAGGCGTTGTCACGACAGCTTGATCATTTACGTTCTTTACTTGAAGCCATGGGGAGCCCAGGTGCATGTCGAATCCGGGCCATGAGGAGGCACGTTGAAACATATCTGTGGTCGGTGGTTGATTATGCTTAAAGAAATGGCTCATCACGGCATACTTATCAGCATCCGGTAGGGTATGGAAACGCTCGATTATGCCGGAAGCCTCCATATGCCGGATCGGATTGATGCGGGGAATCTCTTTGCGCCTGATGAAGACATGGGCTTTTGCGACGTCTTCAGAGAGGGCGAAATGGGCATTATCAAAAGCAGAGGCTCCGCCGCCCAAAATAGCGACCCTTTTCCCTTTGAGGGTGGAAAAGTCAATCGGTTCCGAGGTATGTGCATAGAGGTGGCGAGGCAAGTTCTCTGTTATCATGGGTGGAATATGCCATTCGCCCCCACCTTGAATCCCGGTGGCTAAAATGACCTTGCGAGCAAGCAGTAGGGGCGTGTGGGCTCCTTGGCCTTCGATATGCAATTTATGGATTCCTTCTTCGGTAGGCTCGACCAGCTTTAATTTCACCTTATTGATGACAGGCAGGTTGAGGACTTCCCGATACCACTGAAGATAATTCATCCATTCCTGCCGGGGTATCTTATCCATCGCTTCCCAGCTTTCTTGACCGAATTGCGCTTCCCACCATGCGCGGAAAGTCAAGGAAGGGATGCCAAGATCGATGGTCGTCAAATGCTTGGGTGTCCGCAATGTCACCATGCGAGCATAGGTTCTCCAGGGCCCTTCCAACCCTTCGCCATTTTCATCGATGACAAGGATGTTGGATATTTTCTCACGGAAAAGTCCAAAAGCCGTACCTAACCCACTTTGTCCGCCCCCGACAATGATTGCATCATAGATATGTCCTGCCGGTTGCTTGGATGGATCCACCCGATCGTTGCTACCGATCGAAAGGTAGGACAAATCAGTTCTAACTTGTTTGGTTAATGTTTCTATGCTCATGATCAATTCATTCCTTTCATGGACGATTTTTATCAATATATGTTTTGTTAAGTAACTTTTCATGTAAGTTTATATAACATACTATTAGATTATCATGGATTCACCGGAAATTCTTTAGATGAATTGTCTGAAATTTCTTTTTATTATTGGTCACAATCACTAATCGAATAAGTGGTTAGTGTAAAATGGGTTTTTTTTACATGCGTTTCATTAAAAAAGTCCATACTACTACATAGTCGGATGGCTGTTACGTTAGGAATGATAGTTTAATTTCGGGTAACGATAAAAAAGGAGAAGAGCTAATGGCTTTACTTGCTTTGCAAGAGATAGCGGTAGCATATAACAAACAAAGGGTTTTAAAAGATCTCACACTTAAAGTTGAAGAAGGACAGCTGGTTTCCCTACTGGGTCCAAGTGGATGTGGGAAGACAACGACATTGCGTTTAATTGCGGGGCTTGTACAAGCTAGTGAAGGGAAGATTCTATATAACGAGAAAGATTATACGAAAGTCCCTGTTACGAAGCGGAATGTTGGCTTTGTGTTTCAGAACTATGTCTTATTTCCGCATATGACGATCTTTCATAATATTGCATTCGGACTGAGGCTTAGGAAATGTTCCAAGATGGAGATAGAAAAACGTGTCATGGATGTGCTGGAAATCGTAAATATGTCAGGGTTTGAAATGAGGTATTCGCATGAGCTTTCCGGTGGACAAAAGCAACGCATTGCGATTGCAAGGGCCATCGTCATCGAACCGGATATCCTTTTATTTGACGAACCATTGAGTAACCTCGATGCAAACTTACGGGTGAACATGAGGACGGAAATACGGCGGATTCAACAAAAGTTAGGGATTACCACGGTGTACGTATCTCATGATCAGGAAGAATGTTTAGCGATATCCGATCAGGTGGCGATCATGAATCAAGGTGCCATCGAGCAGTTTAATAGTCCGGCGGCGATTTACAATTATCCTCGAACCAAATTTGTCGCAGACTTTATCGGGTATAAGAATTTCATTTCCTTCGATGAGCGGCATGATGACGGAGACCATATCGTACTGATTAAATCAGGGTACGTATTTGTTCTCCAAAAGGATGCGCATATGTCTAACTTGACTGGGAAAACAAGTACAATCAGGCCGGATGCTTTAATGGTGCAAGCAAAAAGTCCTTCGGGAAATCTGCAACATAATTGTTTACCGGGAAGAATTAAGGTTCGTACATATCTAGGAAGAAGTTATCAATATAGTGTGGGGACACCATTCGGGGATTTTATCGTGAATGGGGAGATGACAGAACCATATCATGTAGGTCAAGAAATCGTTCTGGTCTTTCCGAAAAACCAGATGGTGCTGGTTGATTAGAGTGGGAGGGTGTCGTGAGGCAGAGACGTTGGTGAGTCAACGTTTCTGTCTTTTTCATTTTCTTATATAAAAGTGTTTAACATTTGTACAGCTAATGATAGTCCGGGTATTCGATGGGAAAAGGGATGAAAAAGCTAATTTCATAGAAAAATAATCTTGAAAAGTGCCTTTATACCAGCCTCCCAAAGCGTTTTTTATCCAGATGACCTTCTCGGTTAAATAAAAATTGTAGTATTTGATATATAACCGTTGTATAATGTTTGTATAACATTTGTGCAGAGTGGAGGTATCCGAATGAAAAAGCGTATGGCGATTGTGGGGGCAGGTCCAGGAGGGCTTGCTGCAGCCATGATTCTAGCAAGTAAAGGTTATCAGGTTAACGTATATGAAAAGCAATCCTATATCGGTGGTCGAAATGCCGAAGTGAGGTTGGGAGATTATAAGTTTGATATGGGACCGACATTTTTATCGATGGTTCATATCGTCGAAGAATTATTTACGGCCGCTGGGAGGAATTTGCATGCCTATTTGAACGCAGTGGAACTCAATCCAATGTATGAACTGATTTTTGAGAATCGGAAACTGCTCATGACCCGTGATACAGAGCAGATGAAACGGCAAATCGAGTCGGTGTATCCAGGCAATGGCGAGGGATATGAAAGGTTCTTGAAGGAAACGGCAAAGAAAATGGAGGCCCTCTCACCCATTTTGCAATCCAAGATGGATCGGTTCATGCACTATTTTCAGCCGAAAGTTCTTCGTGCGCTTCCTGAACTTGAATTGAATAAGACGTTATATGATGTCTTGTCCCGTTATTTTACCGTGGATGAATTGAAGCTCGCGTTCACGTTTCAGTCTAAATATTTAGGCATGTCACCGTGGGAATGTCCAGGTGCCTTTTCAATCCTTTCTTATATGGAACATGCTTATGGTGTCTTCCATCCGATTGGCGGCGTGAACGAGTTATCTAAATCGATGGCGAAGGTCGTTCGTGAGCATGGTGGGAAAATCCATACGAATAGCGGGGTGAAAAGCCTTTGGATTGAGGGGAAAACGGTGAAAGGCGTTGACCTTGAAAACGGAGAAAGGGTGGAGGCGGATGAAGTCATCATCAATGGTGATTTTGCCCACGTCATGACCCACTTGGTCAGTAAAGGCCAGTTAAAGAAATATACACCTGAAAAGTTGGCGAAGAAGAAATATTCTTGTTCCACATTCATGTTATATCTAGGGTTGAATAAGAAGTTCGACTTGCCGCATCATACCATCGTTTTCTCGAAAGATTATCAAAAGAATGTGGAGGAAATAACGAACTTGAAGATCCTTTCTGAAGATTCTTCGATCTATATTCAAAATGCGAGTGTCACCGATCCAACGTTAGCTCCCGAAGGAAAGTCCACCCTGTATATCTTGGCACCTGTACCGAATAATTTTAGCGGGATTGACTGGGAAGAAGAGCAAGAAGCATTCCGGGCACTCATTTTAAAGACGGTCGAAGAGAAGACGGGATTCAAAAACCTGGAGCAGTATATTGAAGTTGAAAAAATGATCACGCCCCGTAATTGGGAAGAAGACAAATTGGTCTATAAAGGGGCGACCTTCAACCTTGGGCATCAGCTTTCACAAATGATGGTATTTAGACCGCATAACCAATTCGAAGAGCTCAAGCATTGCTGGCTCGTTGGTGGTGGAACGCATCCTGGAAGCGGGCTTCCGACCATCCTGGAATCTGCACGCATTACGGCGAATGGCATATTGGAACAGGATAAGCGGGACATCATTCCTGTATCACCGCTTCCCGTCGTGGAGGGATTTTGATGAAGACAGCGATTATTGGTGGCGGTGTCGGAGGGTTGATGGGTGCCTTGTTTTTATCGAAGCAGGGGATCGATGTAACGATTTATGAAAAAGAGGCGCAGCTTGGAGGGAGGCTGAATTTTGTCGAAAGAGATGGTTTTCGGATTGACCAAGGTCCGACCATCGTCCTGTTACCTGAGATGTTTCAACAACTTTTAGATGAAGCGGGCATCGACCGGAAAATCTATGAACTCCTCCTATGTGATCCCCTCTATTCAATCCAATTTCCCGATGGAGTGTCATTCACGAAATATCCGGACTTTGAGCGGCAAGTGGAGGAATTCAGAAGGGTCTTTCCTTCAGAAGTAGAGGGTTTCAAGCGTTTTATGAAAGAGGGAAGCTATCGACTTGAGCTGGGGAAAAAATCATTCTTGGAAGAATCCTTTGTGAATCCCAAAGATTTTTGGACACCAAGCAAGCTCAAAACATTGATGAAGCTAAAACCCTATCAATCGGTACAGAAATTGATGTCTCAATACTTTAAAGATGAAAGGCTACAATCGGTCTATGCACTTCAATCTTTATATGTTGGCGGTAATCCCTTTCAAGTTCCCGCGATGTACTCGTTAGTTTCATTCGCTGAGCATGAGCAGGGAGTCCACTATCTAAAAGGTGGGTACGCAAGCCTCATCCCCGTCCTTGAAAACGAACTGAAACGACGCAATGTGACAATACACCTGAATAGCAGGGTGGAGAATATCCCTACGGAACACCAGAAAGTAACCGGGGTTGAGACGAAGGGTGGATTCATCCCTTATGATTCTGTCGTGTTTAACGGGGATTTCCCAAATATCAAGCATGTATTGGGACGAAAAGAGGAAAGGACATTCACCCCATCTTCAGGCTGCCTTCTCCTGTATTTCGGTTTAAATCGCATATACAAAGAAGCAAATGTGCATCAGTATTTCATGGGGGATAATTTTTCTGAGCATATGAAAGATGTATTCGACAGGAAAAAGCTTCCGGTGAACCCTTCCATATATGCCTTTCATCCATCCATCATCGATGATAGCCTGGCCCCGGCCGGTAAAGGTGTGATGTACACGCTGGTTCCAGTACCGTCCGAGTCGGATATTGATTGGTCCAACGAAACGGAATGGATAAATGGAATAATCAACCGTATGGAGAAATCATCTTTCCCAGGATTGCGCGAAGCCATTGAATGGATGGAAATACGGACACCGACGGATGCCGAGAAATCTGGCTTGTATCGAGGCGGAAGCTTCGGTGTCGCACCAACCTTATTGCAATCTGGCGTTTTCCGGCCGCAGGTGAAACCGTATCCTATTGATAATCTGTACGCAGTGGGAGCATCGGTTCATCCAGGCGGCGGCATTCCGCTTGTTATGCAAGGAGCAAAATTACTTGCGGATCAAATCCAGCGTGATCAAGCCCTGAAAGGAGTGAGTGTCCATGTATGATGTGAAAGAGGCGTACCGGAATTGCGAAAAGGTGATTGCCCACCATTCCAAAACCTTTTATAAAGCCTTTTCCATTCTGCCGAGGGATGAGCGACAAGCGGTATACGCCGTTTATGCTTTCTGCCGGACGGTCGATGACATTGTCGATGAGGGGGAGAACCCTGCAACTGAACTTGCCGTTTTCACGAGTGAGTTCGAGCATTTCCTAAGTGGAATATACGATGCATCCAACCCCATGTGGGTGGCTCTTCATGATGTGTTTCGACGCTATGAGATGGATGAACAGCATTTCCGTGAAATGATCAAAGGCCAGGAAATGGATATCACGATCAATCGCTATGAGACGGTGAATCAACTCTTGAACTATTGTTATCATGTAGCGAGTACAGTGGGTCTGATGCTCCTGCCGATCCTTGCACCGAAGAAAGTGGCTGCTTTAAAGGACGGCGCCATTGCATTGGGTTTGGCCATGCAGGTGACCAATATACTGCGTGACATAGGAGAGGATTTGGGTCGTGATCGAATTTATTTGCCTCATGATGTGATGAAGGCCCATGGTTTGACGGAAAAGTCGCTATGGTCTGGAAAGGTGGATGTCCCTTTTGTGGAAGTGTGGGAGCATCTAGCGAAAGAGGCTGAAGGGTTTTACCAAGAAGCTTTTCAAACCTTGAATGAATATCCAATCTATTCAAGGATACCAGTCAAAAGTGCCGCCTATTTATACCGTGAGATTTTAACGGCCGTCCGTTCGAAGAAGTATCATGTTTTTCATGAAAAGCATTTTGTGACCAATCAGATGAAGCAACGGATACTCGTCAATATGTAGAAAAACAGGTCACTTCCTGTGCGAAGTGACCTGTTTCAGTATGTAGACACACTCGGATAAAAATAGAGACTGTCTATATTATGGAGGGTGATTTTCGCTCCAGGCACTCGCTTTCCGCGGGCGGTCCGTGAGCCTCCTCGGCTTACGCCTGTGGGGTCTCCCGAAGACACTTTTCCCGCAGGAGTCTCGCACCTTCCGTTTCAATTGATTTTGTTATATTGTTCCATTTTTATGATAGAGCGGGCTACGTTTAGACCGCTAATCGTTACCATCGGTGAACCGCCGCCAGGGTGAGTGCTACCACCGACAAAGTACAGGTTTTTGATATCTTTACTGGTATTTTGTGGGCGCAGGAATGCGTCTTTTTTTCGGTTGGCAGAGACTCCGTATAAGGCCCCGCGATGGGCCCCGAATTGTGCGGCGATATCGGAAGGGGTTATGATTTTTTCTTCCACGATATGTTGAGTGAGATCGAGGCCATGGGAAGATAACGTTTCAAAGATCAATTTCTTATAGGCAACCGGTTCTATTTGCAATTTTCCATTCGGAGGCAGGGCGGGGGCATTAACCAGGATGAATAAGTTATCCCCTTTTGGCGAGCGGCCAGGATCCGTATGGGACGAATTGCAAATGTAGATGGTCGGCTTGGCACTGTATTTTTTGTTGACGAAGAGGTCATTGAACTCCTGTTGATAATCATCGGAAAAATAAACGGTATGATGCTTCAATTGGGTAAAACGTTTGTTGATCCCGGCCAGTATAACGAATGCCGAAATGGAGGGGTCGATTTTATCCACCTTATCGTTTTTAAAAGAAGGACGGTCCTTTTCAGCAACTAGTTCAGGATAGGCTTTCAATAAATCGGCGTTCATGATCACATGGTCAGCCATCACCTTTTCCCCGTTTTGTAACTCGACTCCGGTTGCTTTATTGTCGGCCACGAGCACCTTCTTTACTTGCGATTCACTATGAAGGCTGACACCCATCTTCTTGGCAAGCGAAGCAAAGGCTTCCGCGATTTTTACATTGCCCCCTTTTACATAGTACACCCCTTCGACCATTTCCAAATAGGCAATCATCGCAAACGTGGCGGGTGCTTGGAATGGGGAAGAGCCGATGTATGTGGCATATCGATTATAGGCTTCGATGATGCGAGGATTGGAAAAGTAAGAACGGAAAAAAGAATCCAATGTCTGCAAGGGGCGTACGCGCATCATCGCCGCCCCCAATGAAGGCGAAGCATAATCACGCCATGAACGAAACGTTCTGGGGAGGAAATATCGTTCCGAGAGCTTGAATAACCTGGTGATTTCCTTAATGAAAGAATCGTAATGGCGAGCCCCGGCAGGATCAACTTTCTGAAGTTGAGAAAGGACGGTTTGCTGATTGCTGGAAAAGTCGAAATGGGTTCCATCCGGAAAGATGTTGCGTGTATGATTCTCCAGTTTGATCATCTCGAAATAATCATCGGCCCGTTCTCCCGTTTGTTCGATCACCTGTTTAAACACCGAAGGCATCGTGATGGTATTGGGACCGAAATCAAACGAGTAATCACCAAGTTGAATTGGCATCATTTTCCCGCCGAAATGACGATTCTTTTCGTAGAGTTCGACGTGGAATCCTGCATGTGCTAGGGTGATGGCCGACGATAGACCGCCGAGACCGCCCCCGATGATGATCACTTTTTTCATGAATAGTGCCGTCCTTTCCATTCATAAGATTGTCTGGACCATGATTTCCACATGGATGCATGCATGATGCCGATGAATGAAGCCGCGGATAACGGCATCAAAAATGATAGATACCCTCCTTGGTTCGTCACACGGTCCACAATGTAACGCTGGCATGTAATGAGGAGATATGGAATGAAACAAACCGGCTGGAACTCGATAAGCCCGTATGCAAGCAAGAGAAGGGGGCCTATGTAAAAGAAACTATAAAAAACCGTCAATAATACGACCAGAGGAAAAGAACGGCCTAGGCCATTGTAAATGTTTTTTAAAAACCCATCCCATACTTCCTGGTTCGTCTCATACATCCGGCAGGACACTTCATCGGTGATGTTCGCAAGCATTACCTTAAATCCTTGCTCTTTCATCTTACGTGCAATATGGACATCCTCGACCAATGAGAATCGTACCGTCTCGTGGCCGCCCATCTTCATATAAGCCATTCGTTCAAATAGCATAAACCCTCCATGTGCAGCGGTCGTAGCTAGGATATTCGTCCGGTTGGCAAACATGATCGGCAAATGGAACAGGATGACAAAGTGTTGCATGGGGACAAGGAGCTTACTTAGAAAAGATGGGACTTCAAACGCGGAGAACCCAGTTAACAGGTGCGCCCGGCTTGTTTTCATTAGTGAGAGTGATTTTTCGAGACAATGGGGTTTCAAACGCACATCCGCATCGATAAAAAGGAAGTATGCCCCGTTCGCCTCTTGTTGCAGTTGATGACATGCATGGACCTTGCCTACCCATTGTTCAGGCAGCTTTTCCCCGGAAAGGATGCGAAACCGGCTGTCGCCTTCGGTTGCCTTTTCCAGGATGGAACAGGTTTGATCTGTGGACTGATCGTCCAACAAAATGAATTCAATGTTCGGATAGGTCAAAGCCTGTAAGCACCGGACCATGGATTCGGCATTCCGTTCTTCATTTCTCATGGGAACCATGATGGAAACGAGCGGTGTCTTGTCTAGGTTTGCATGTTTGGGCAGCCTAGGCAGGGATAGCGCATTCAGCATCGTCCAGATGATGAAAATCGTTAAGCAGATGATGAAAGAAAATAACATGTAGCACACTCCCCTATAGTAAAATCGAAAACTTGTTGAATTGTTTTGTTACGACAAGCTGCTTTAATTCATCCAACTGCTCGGTGCAAACTTGTTCCAGTCCAGCCGTTTTTTCGTTCCGTGACCTACCGGGTAAATCGTGATGATATAGCGGATTTCCTGCTTCTATGTACACTTCTGGCTTTTTCCTTTGGCCAAATGAATAATAAAAGCTAATCGGGACGACCGGTGTATGCGGACAGTGTTCCAATACATATGTAACGCCTGGTTGAAAGCCTAGCGGACGCATTTCTAAATGAAATTCATCTCCTTGTGGAAACATCCAGACACTCTTTCCACCTTCTAATAACTGTTGCGCATATTGGAGGGATTGCAGGATATCTTTTGGATGATTGCGGTTAATGGAAAAGGCTCCTAATCTTTTAAAATACGGATACTGCTTTAACCCTGATTCATGCATCATGATATAGAGGTCTCCAGGAAGGACGGTTCGGCTTAGATGAAAAAAGATGAGTCCGTCCCACCAAGAACTATGATTCGCGATATAAATTGCCGGCGTTGTTGGAAGGGTTCCTTTGGAATATAAATGGATTTGATCAAAGGACCGTCGTAATAAACGTTGATGATAAAGGGAAAACATGGAGTGGAATAGTCGGTTTTTATTGGCACGGATCATGTTGCTTCCCTCCTTCTTAAGGCGAGTAATAGGATGAAGCTGGCTAATAGAGCAGTGAGCGAGCTTGCTAGCCAAAGTTTTCCGAGTAGACCTAATAAGATGAACATCCCAATCATTAGCGCAAATAAAAGAACCATGCGTTTTTCCCATCTTATATTTTGATTTGTGTCTTTCTTCCATTTGAGAATGAACAAAAGAAACAAATGAAGGACAAAGGCGACCAGAAACCAGCCGACAAAATTACTAAAAGGGATCCCATAGTACACGCCTGTTTCTTCCCATAGCCAATATTGTTTCACTTTATAGGAAACCGGATCGATGATTAAATCGATGACCACCGCGATGCATCCTCCGACAATGGCATATAAGAGCCCGCCATGTGGAACGATTTTTTTTGCCAATACATGAGATGTTCCCATCACCATCAGCCATGCGAACCCAATCGCAATGGGGACTCCGAATAAATTGGGGGCGAATTTTTCTGTGTAGCCATATTGTCCGAACAAAATACTGTAGGCAGAGCCGAGGTATTCAATAAGAAAGGAAGACGAAAATATGACACTACTAATCAAGAGCCCGTACTGCCAATTAAACTTCTTGATGAAAAAGATCACCCCTAACAATCCGGCCAACACCAAAAACATGGCATTGGCCCATTCTAGCCACGGCGCTATCCAATCAAAGCTAAGAAGGATGATTCCGCATGCATACCAAAAAAGGAATACTTTATATAAGACTTCATCCAATGTCATGTATATATGATACCTCCCTAAATGAATATATCTATACAAACATTGTACAATATATGTACAAATATTGAAAATGGTTTTTGTTTAAAGGGAAGGCTCACGAATCGTACACATATTTAGCGAAGTATCTACTCATTTTTTACGCAACATAAAATAAACCGGCCTGCTGTCGGTAGGATCTGTAGGATTCAATGCGAGATTGGTCGTCAATATACTAGGCACATGTTCCGTCACTTGTCATAAGATAAGGGTATATGGAATGGGGAGGTCTTTTTAGATGTATGATTATATAGCGAATGATCAGGAAGAGAATCGTCAGCAGGACTTGATACACAAGTTAGAACAGGCGATTAATGGGGAGTATAGCGCCATCTTGTGTTACGAGAAACTAGCTAGGATGGCTCCTAACGAAACAGAGCGGAAGCAAATCCTTGAAATCAGGGAAGATGAGATGAAACATTTTCAGGTGTTTTCACAAATCTACATCAATCTGACAGGATACCAGCCAACACCGAAAGTGACGGAAACATGCCCGGATTCATATAAAGCAGGCTTGGAGTTTGCCCTTGTGGATGAACAGAAAACCGTGGATTTTTATTTGGAAACAGCAGATGGTGCAGCAGACCGGTCGGTAAGAAAGGCATTTCGTCGTGCTGCCGCAGATGAGCAAAACCATGCCGTGTGGTTTTTGTATTATATGGTGAAAAATAAATAGAAAGAGCGCCGAAAGCGGTGCTCTTTCTATTTATGATAGGGAGGTCTTCTCGATTGGAGCAGGTGCCTTCGGTGAAAAGGTCAGTGAAACAATTCCACATAAAAGCAGCCCAACACCAAACCAGTTAAGCAAGCTCAGGCTCTCGCCGACAAGAAAGACACCAAGAAGTGCCGCTACCAATGGTTCCGCGAGTGACAGCGATACGGCAGTTGATGATGGGACGGATAGGAGGCCTTTGTTAAAAAGCAAGTAAGCCAAAGCTGTCGCAAAAAGGCCAAGGTGAAGGCTGATGGCCAACCCATTAGTGGAGCTGATCCAGCTACTATCAAAGATGAATAGCATAGGCGACAATAGCAAGGCACTTAAAGTAAAGATGACCGCAGCCGTTGCTTCTGGAGGCTGTTTGCCCAGAATTTTCTTGCTTACGAGTGTATACACGCTAAAGGACGCCCCGGCACCAAGTGCAAGTAGGATACCAATTGGGTCAATTGGTCCTTGCCCTTCATTGGCAAAAAGAAGTAAGCATCCCGCAATCGACAAACCTGTCGCCAGCCACCAAATCATGGAAGGTTGTTTTTTTTCAATCACCCATTCAAGGAAACCGGCAATGATCGGAGCGCTGCTCAGTGTAATGATGGTACCAATGGCGATTCCGGTGAGGCTGACACCCATGAAAAAAAGCGGTTGATAACAAGCCATGCCTAGCGTGGCCAAGAGTGTTTCCTTTACTGGCCAATTATGGACCGTTACTTTCCTTTGCAAGAAAGCGATAAGTACGAGAACAATTCCTCCGAAAGCGAGGCGGACCGCACCAATTGCAAAGGGATGGGCGCCATCCGGGGCGAATGATTGGGCGGTTCCCGTCGTTCCCCACAGCATGGCACCCATGATGACGAACAGATACCCAGACTTATCTCTCATTTACTCTCTCCTATTGGTATAATTTTATTATTCTGATAATATTACCATACTATTTGAGTGGAAATCGAAGAGAAAGGCCATTTGTTCGGGAGATAGGAACATAGTATACTAGTCTCACAGTAGTTCATAGAAGATATAGGAGGAAATAGTGATGTCATCAAGTACTAAAAATAATCAAATCGGTCCCGCTCGGTTTGCCGTTGCTATTCACTCTCTGGTTTGGCTGGCGCAAAGTGGGAAGCTGCTGACGAGTTCCGTGATTGCATCAAAGGTCCATTCACATGCTACGTTTTTACGGAGGGTGATGGCCCAGCTTGCGGTAGCTGGAATCGTCGAGACCAAGGAAGGGCGTGAAGGTGGATATAGTCTTCATGTACCCGCCGATATCCTGACCTTGGCAGATGTATATCTGGCAGTGCGACCGGAATGTCTTGATTTCCTGGATACGAGTGAATGCGGGGAAGTCGGGAAACAGCTTGATCATGCTTTGGAAGAAATCATGAATGAGGCAGAACAGGAAACCCTGAAGCTCTTGAAAGGGTACACGCTAGAACAGTTCATGGACAAAATTGATTTTTCCGAAAGTGGGTACCTAGGCTAATATCCTTGCAGAAGGATATTCTGCCCTATATAATGTGCTTAAAGTAATTGCATTAATTCAAGGAGGGTCTTAACATGAAGGTGGAAATTTGGTCGGATTATCAATGTCCGTTTTGTTATATTGGAAAGCGTCGTTTCGAGGATGCGTTGAATCAATTTGAAAATAAGGATCAGGTCGAGGTTGAATTCCGTAGTTTTGAGTTGAATCCGGAAGCGGAACGGGATATCAATATGAGCCAAAGTGAGATGTTGGCGAAGAAATACGGCATGTCACAGGCTCAGGTGGAAGCCAACAGCCAAAATATGACCCAACAAGCTGCAGAGTTGGGGCTTGACTATCATTTAGACAAAGTCGTCTTGACGAATTCCTTTGATGCTCACCGCTTGATGCATTTTGCCGAATCAAAAGGAAAAGGGAAAGAAATGAATGAACGTCTGTTCAAAGCATACTTCACGGAAGGCAAGCATATCGGCGACCATGCCACATTGGCGGATTTGGCAGAAGAAGTCGGTCTTGATCAGTCTGAAGTGGAAAAGATGTTAGCGGGCACAGCCTTCACGGCGGAAGTAAGGGGCAACGAACAAGAAGGAAGTTTGCTTGGGATTACGGGAGTTCCATTCTATGTGATCAACCGAAAGTACGGCGTCTCAGGAGCTCAGCCTGCCGAAGCGTTTTTAGATACATTGAGGAAGGTATGGGCAGAGGAAAACCCGTTGCAAATGGTGAATGATACAGGGGATGCTTGCACGGATGGTTCTTGTAGCGTACCGGAAAAGTAAACGCTACGAATGGAGACTTGGACATGTTCTGAGTCTCTTTTTTTATGTAAAGGATCCCGGGGATACGGAAAGAAGCTTCTTTTTTATAGTTTGATAGACTGAAAATTTGTATAATGGGGATAAGACTATAGATGAAGCATACATATGGAGGGTCATGAATGAGTAAGCTTAACGGCAGGACAGTTGCTCTTTTGGGAGCAAGGAAAATGGAAGAACTCAGTAAAATCGTTGATAATCTAGGGGGCGTCCCGCTTGTCCGGTCAGCACAAGGCACGGTATATCTGGATGATTCCCATCTGGAGGAGGATGTTACCCGTTTAATAGAAGGAGAGTTCGATTGGATCATTCTTACGACGGGAGTGGGCACGGAACTCTTATATAATACCGCTGTAAGAATGGAAGCGGGGGACCGTTTTATAGAAGCTTTGCAAAAAATGAAGATTGCCGTTCGTGGGTATAAAACGAAAAACCTGCTTAAGAAGCTTGGCCTGGAGCCTGACGTCCGTGATGATGATGGCAGTACGGCAGGATTGGTTCGCAATCTTGATGGACATTTGCTCGGCGGTGTGAAAGTCGCCTTGCAACTGCATGGAGATCCGGCACCGCTTTTGATGAACTGGTTGGATGAACAAAAAGTCGAACATAAAGAGATATTGCCCTATGAACATATTGCCCCGGAAACCGAAACGATGCATCTCTTAATTGGGGAAATCCTCGATGGGAAAATAGATGCCGTTGTGTTCACGAGTGCGCCCCAGCCTCGAAATTTGATGAGATTTGCCCGTGAACTAGGTGTGGAAAAACGCTTAATTGACCGCTTTGCAACGGATGTCGTGGCCCTGGCTGTCGGTAAAGTGACGGCGCAAGTCATCATCGAGGCAGGGATCGACCGGGTCATCTATCCAGAAGATCAACGGATGGGCAGTGCGATGGTCGAGCTGGTGAAGTTTTATACGAGTTAAATGAAATCTATCGTAAAGCGTTAGTCTTCTAATCTTTCATTCAGTAAGCCGCCGATCGATGACAGGGGGGAAGCCTTATATGGAATGGACTATTGGTGATGTATTGTGGCAATTATTTTTCCTGGGACTTCTTGTATTACTGGTTGTGATGATCGTGAAAATCATTCGTTTTTTTCAAAAACATACGAAAGGCGTTTCCAGCGTGGAAAAGAAGACGAAAGAACTTGAGGGACGCATCAATAAAGACAAAAAGTGAAGAGGACCCGGTTATATTACATACAATCTTTACTTCCTTCCTAAATGGGGTAGAGTACCTAAGTAACTTTTTCTTGGGGGGGAAGTATATATGAAACGTACCGGTGAATTTGTGTTAAGCATTATTGGAGTATCGATCGCAGCCATTTCCTTACTTGTGGGAATCATTACGGCTGTCTACACCAGCACGGTCGACCTAACGGAACTGGTTGAATACTCATTAGGTTCCGACGTGGAGATGGCGGCTTCCGAAATGGAGATGACACTCCAACTGTTCCATGTACTATTGTGGGGAGGAATTGTATCGTTGGCGTTTGCTCTGCTAGGTGGACTGATTGCCATCATTCTCTTGAAAAAAGGCAGAGTGAAAGCGGCCGGTATTGTATTCATCATTATCGGCATTCTTACCCTATTCCATATATGGCCACTGATCTTCTTCATCGTGCCGGGAATTATGTGCCTAGTAAGGAAAGATGGAATCCAAAATGAAGAGATTGAATATAACCAGTATTAAGTATCATTCTCCATGTCTAGTTGTTTACATCAAATGAAGGGGCGCATTCGATTTACTTTATCGAATGCGCTTCTTGCTAGGTTGCATAAAGTACCAAACTGAACGGAGGAATCGAACCAATTGTTCCTTTGTCTGTTTATTATCTGTTGCCTCATTCTACCATCTGAAAGGATAATTCAACCGCTATAACGAATAATTCAATAATATGCCAAAGTTAGGGGGAAATGTGGGCATTTGTATGAAGTGATTATGTCCTTACTGTGATATAATGACTAGACTAAAACACAAGAGAGAGGGACTTCGATTGGAAAAAAGCAAAGAGGTTTTTTCGTGGGTTAAAGCGATTGGGATTGCGGTCGTATTGGCTTTTCTGATTCGAACATATATATTTGCCCCTATAGTCGTGGATGGGGAATCTATGATGCCGACTTTACAAGATCATGAAAGAATTGTGCTCACTAAGTTTGGCACGAGTATTGGTAGCATTGACCGATTTGATATTGTCGTCTTCCATGCAACGGAAGATAAAGATTACATAAAACGGGTGATTGGCCTACCGGGTGATCATATTGAATATAAGGATGACACGCTTTATATTAATGGCAAGAAATATGATGAACCCTATTTAGATGAATATAAAGAAGAAATGGGCGGGGAGCCATTGACTGGTTCTTTCAAGCTTGAGGAAGTGTCAGGCAGCATGACCGTACCGGATGATCACCTGTTCGTGATGGGGGACAACCGCCAGAATAGTCTGGACAGCCGTGAAATCGGACCCGTTTCCATAGAGGAAATAGTCGGTAAGGCGAATTTGGTGTATTGGCCGATCAAGGAATTTAAAATCGTGAAATAAAAGGAACGGACTCGACAATCGAGTCCGTTCTTTCGTTATGTTTTAGAAATCCGCGTTTCGCCTGCACCATCTTGGATGATGCGTGTTTTGAAATCGACTTCTATCATGAGAGGATGGATTTCTGCATATTGCTCTGAAAAAATCCACCGTCGTCCTGGTTTGCCCAACAATAGAAATGCCCCTTCGCTACCCATGAAAGTAAGACCATCGGGATTCAAGGATTCATCATCCCGGATTGGGATATCCTTGTTGATCAGCTGTTGGCCAACCCCCTCGACATCCGGAGTCGTCAGATTGATTTCCCCGATGTTTAATAAAGAGTTCATTGAAAAAGGCTCATTGCTCTCGGATGCGATGGAATGCCTTGCAATGAACTCGACAACATTATGGCTAGGGTCGGTGAAATAAAGCGAATGGGCATGGATATGGCTGAAGTACACTTCATCAACCCCCTCTTCCCTATTTAAAGGAGTGCGTGCGGTGATCCATTTCTTCGCCTCATTGAATTGATTGGAAGGGATGTTGAAGGCCAAATGATAGAATGGCTTGCTACCGCTATTGGCTTCAGTGAAAATCAATTCACTTGCCCCTATCTTTATCGAAAAGCTATTAGGTGTCTCTCCGAGTAATTTGGCGCCAAGCCGGTTCAGATAAAAAGCTTTTGTTTTTGCTAGAGAATTTGAAGCGAGGTTTACTTTGTTGATCAGCATAACTTCACACCCCTTTTCCTTATTTCTTCCATTATAAAATAATTCGGCTGGATAAGCGCCAAAAGGAAATTTAACTGCAAATTTTGAAGTTTTTTTTAGAAAAACCACTCATTTGGGTTAAATTGGGTTATTCTATAAGATAGAAGTAATCACGTTAACCAGACCCGTACCGAAATTGGATTACTTCTTACATAGGGTGTCTGAGATGGAGTACGAAGAATGGACATGGTAAAAGAGTTAATTTCAAACTATGGTTATTTTGCGATATATGGACTTTTAGCATTAGGGATCATCGGGTTGCCTGTTCCCGATGAGTTCATGATGACGTTTGTCGGCTATTTGGCTTCTATTTCTGTTTTGAATGTACAAGGTGCATTCTTTGTCAGCTTTCTAGGTTCGGTTTCGGGGATGTTGGTCAGTTATTTCATCGGGAAAAAAATTGGCAAGCCTTTCCTAAGGAAACATGGAAGGTGGATTCGGATGACTCCGACACGGTTGGAGAGTCTTGAGAGATGGTTTAATAAATACGGACCGTGGACCCTTATCATCGCCTATTTCATTCCGGGAATCCGCCATTTTGCCAGTTATTTTTCTGGAATGAATGGAATGGGTAAACGCAAATATTGTATCTTTGCTGGTGTAGGGGCATTCAGTTGGTGCTTGGTGTTTACTGCTGTTGGCTATTTCATTGGTGTTTTGACTTAAAGGATAATGGGGCTTGCCTGGCAACAAAGACTGGTTCCTTTATATATGATGGAGATCCGTTCTGTTCGTGGAAGCGGGTCTATTTTTTATGAGTGGATTGTGATTGAATCATGTACCTGTTTTATGAGCGTCAAATTACGGGAATAAGAAAGAATGGTCTCAACACTTGGCGATACATATAGAAATAGTGATAAAATGAGAAATATATGAAAAAGGGAGTTGTCATGATTTGAGTGAATTGAATTGGCGCGAAGAAGTAGAAAAAAGAAAAATGGACCTTTTGGTCGATACACAGAACCTATTGAAGATAAAGAGTGTATTGGATGAAAGCCAAGCAACAGAGGAGGCTCCATTTGGCAAAGGAGTCAAGGAAGCATTGGATTATATGCTCCAGTTAGCGGAAAAAGACGGATTTACCGTGAAAAATGTCGATAATGTTGCCGGGCATATTGAAATGGGCGAGGGTGAGGAGTTAATCGGGATTTTATGTCATGTCGATGTAGTTCCTGAAGGAGATGGCTGGAGCTCTGATCCATTTGGCGCCGAGATACGCAACGGGCGGATTTACGCGCGTGGGGCAATCGACGATAAAGGGCCGACGATGGCGGCTTATCATGCCATGAAACTTGTCCGGGAGCTTGGCAAGCCATTGAACAAGCGTGTTCGAATGATCATTGGTACGGATGAGGAATCAGATTGGCGTTGTGTCGATCGTTATTTCGAAGTGGAGGAAATGCCGACGATGGGCTTTGCCCCGGATGCAGATTTCCCTATCATCAGTGCGGAAAAAGGAATCTGGGATTATTCCATCATTCAGCCAGCGGATGCAGGTCCCGGAACGAATTCAGAAGTGAATGTTTTGGAATTTTCTTCAGGACGAAGAACGAATATGGTACCCGACTTCGCAACGGCCATTGTGGAAGCGGCCAACCCTGCTGAAATCGTTGCAGGCTACCAGAACTATTTACAAAGATATTCGCTGAAAGGACAGGCTGTGCCACAAAAAAATCAAGTCCTACTAGAACTGAATGGGGTTTCAGCCCATGCGATGGAACCGAAAAATGGAGTCAATGCGGGTCTGCATTTAGCTGTGTTCTTGGCGGACTTATCACTAGATCCCCATGCAAAATCCTATTTCACTTTCATCAAGGATTATCTATTTGAAGATTCCCGTGGAACTAAGTTGGGTGTCGCCTATACGGATGAACAAACAGGTGAATTGACGATCAATGCGGGCACATTCAATTATTCGAAACAAGGCGATAGCTCCATCGGATTCAGTATGCGTTACCCGGTCACATATGAATGGGAAAAGCAAAAAGAAGCGTTAGAACAAAAGCTTTCCACATATAATCTACGTGTGGAATCCAATTCGCTTTCGACTCCTCACTATGTGAACAGTGATAGCTTCTTGATCAAGACGCTCCAAGAAGTGTATGAAGCGGAAACGGGTGAACAAGCGGAGCTCCTTTCCATCGGCGGCGGAACATATGCCCGCTCATTGAAGGAAGGCGTCGCATTCGGCCCTCTATTCCCAGGTAGTGAGGATATCGCGCACCAAAAGGATGAGTATATCGATATAGAAGATATGCTGAAGGCAACGGCCATTTATGCCCGTGCCATTCATGAACTAGCCAAATAAGAGGGTAAGAAGGAGTAAGACATGGGGAAGATCATTTATAACGGTGAATTGAAAGACCGGTCTGCCATCCAGATAGATGTCGAGGATCGAGGATACCAGTTCGGCGATGGTGTTTATGAAGTCATCCGTGTTTATAACGGAAAACTATTTGCAGCCGACATGCATCTAAACCGACTCATGGACAGCGCGAAACTGATTCAACTGAAGGTTCCTTTTACAGTGGCGGAGATCAAGGAGAAGACAATAGAACTGATTACTGCAGAGAATCTGGACTATGGTATTGTCTACATGCAATTGACGAGAGGCACTTCGCCCCGTAATCACGCATTTCCAATAGGTGAAGTAGACCCTGTTTTTGTCGCTTATACCAAGGACATGCCATATACAGGAAGTAAGCCTGGGGTTAAAGCTGTCACGGTTGAGGATATCCGCTGGTTACGTTGCAACATCAAGAGCTTGAATTTACTAGGTAATATATTGGCTAAGCAGCAAGCCGTTGAAGCAGGCTGTGACGAAGCGATCCAACATCGGGATGGAACGGTTACGGAGGGAAGTTCATCCAATGTGGCAATCATCGTGAAGGGTACGCTGAAGACGCACCCGGCAACGAATCTGATCCTGAATGGGATTACCCGCCAGATCCTACTTAAGCTGTGCAACGATAAGGGCATTTCTTATGTTGAAGAACCTTTCACCCTCTCGGACATGATGGATGCGGATGAAGTCCTGTATACAAGCACAGGCGTTGAAATCACGCCAATCACCGCAATCGATGGGCAATTGATTGGGGATGGAAAGGCCGGAAGCATCACACTCCAACTACAAAAGTTATTTACACAGGAAATCGAGTGGCAATGTGGTAGTTTAACTGAATAGATTCCCAATCCCCCTGTCTGAATGGAGGCAGGGGGATTTCTATGTGTACATTTTTCGAAACGCAACATGCTCATGAACCCGTTCTCTATACGGTCCTTTTTTAGTAAGCATCCATTTTGACATTTTCAAACTACAGGCATATACTTTTTCATATCAAAAGTTTACCTTGCGCAACTTTTTAAGCCGCGTTTAAAAAGGAGTTGGAGTGCATGTCTTCTTTACATGGAGATACGAGAGGCTTTAAAAAGCTGCTCCCCTTTTTAGGGCCAGCTTTTATAGCCGCCGTTGCTTACATTGATCCAGGGAATTACGCAACGAACATTGCCGCGGGTTCAAAATATGGCTATACGTTATTATGGGTTATTCTTGCGTCCAATTTAATGGCGGTCTTGATACAGTCCTTGTCTGCAAAATTAGGAATAGCAACAGGGAAAAACCTTCCTGAACTATGCCGTGAGACATTTTCCAAAAAGTCTTCGTTCTTATTATGGATTCAAGCTGAAATCGTCATAATGGCGACGGATTTAGCCGAGTTTATCGGAGCGGCACTCGGGATTTATTTACTGTTCGATCTTCCGCTTATCACTTCTGCGCTTATTGCGGCAATCGGGTCATTTGCCATTTTAGAGTTTCAGCGCAGGGGATACCGTACATTTGAAGCGTTGATCACAGGGATGATATTCGTGGTGGTGCTTGCTTTTGGCGCCCAAGTTTTTTATGCAAAACCGGATACCTCAGCACTCCTTATGGGGCTTCTTACACCCAAGTTCGAAGGAGTCGATAGCATTTTACTATCAGCTGGGATGCTTGGGGCGACTGTCATGCCACATGCGATATATCTACATTCTTCTCTGACGCAAAAGCGAATCGTTGGGAAGGACGAAATGGAAAGGAAACGGATTTTTCGTTTCGAGTTTATCGATATCGTCATTGCCATGCTCATAGCGGGTGCCATCAATGCTGCCATGCTAGTGGTTTCGGCTGCATTGTTTCATAAAAGTGGGGTGCTTGTAGAAGATTTGGATGTGGCCTATGACCAATTTGCCTTGATGCTAGGGCCATCTGTTGCCATGTTTTTTGGAATCGGCTTATTGTTTGCCGGTCTATCAAGCTCGTCCGTCGGTATGCTCACAGGGGATGTCGTCATGCAGGGGTTCATAAAAAAACATATCCCCATCTATTTGAGAAGGCTGATCACGACGATTCCTCCATTAGTGATCATTTTGATGGGAGTGAATCCGTCCAAAGCACTCGTAATGAGTCAAGTCGTACTATCGTTTGGGATTGCATTTGCGCTCATTCCACTCATATGGTTTACAAGTGATAAGAAGATCATGGGCAATCTAGTCAATCACAAAGTGACGTCGGGCTGTGCCTGGATCATCGCTGTCCTCATTATCGGACTGAACCTGTTTTTGCTATATGAGACGCTACTTGGGTAATACCATTAAAATCGGATAAAGCAAAGGGGAGGACCAGCTGATGGTCCTTCTCTTTTGCTTTCCTTTCCTAAGGAAGGTGTAAGAAGCGGGGGTAGCCTAATGGAAGAGCGATGGATATACGAATTGTTGTAGTCATAAGGTGGCATGAATAATGGGGAAAAGGGGAGACTGAGAAGGGCTCCGCGTTTGATGCTACTAGGGAAGTTTTTGCGTGGGAATTATGGTAAAATTATATAGAAAACGGGAAGGGATGTTAGTGTCCGATGAATACTCATTTTTTCTTTGCTTTAGTACTGCCAGATGATATAAAGCGTCATTTACATAACCAGACAGATGAAGTGAAATCGGCGTTTCCATTTAAGAAATGGTTACATCCAGCCGATTATCATATTACGATGGCATTTCTGGGAAATGCCGAAGATACAATGAAAGAAGAAGCGCTGGAAAAAATAAAACGTGCACTCTCCAATGAACAGTCGTTTGAGCTCGAGGTAGAGGGGATCGATGTTTTTGGTAAAAAAGAGAGCCCGCGTATTTTGTGGGCAGGCGTCAAACAGGAAGAAAGGCTGACTTCCATCCAAAAGAAAATCTATGCATCATGCGTAGAGGCAGGTTTTGAATTGGACAAAAAACCGTTCAAACCGCATATTACTCTGGCCAGGAAATTCGAGGGTGAGACCCCTTTTTCCATCAATGAGGCCCGTCAGCTGGCAAATCCGGAAGCGAAAGCATTTCAAGCTTCCCAAATAGCCCTTTATCAGACACATCTTGGGGCATCCCCTTCATACGAACCAGTATATACAATAAACCTTCAATAATAGAGGAAGATGGGTGGTGGTCGAATGGCACAGCTCATAAAAATACAGGATTACATTTCCCGGTATGAGCAGGATATTTATCGATATCCGTCACAATTTGCAAAGTTAAAAAAACAACAGTGGGATAAACTGCAGGCCGCCTATCACGCAGGTGAGCTAGAACAGCTGTACAGCCAACCGGATGAAGAACAAACCCTGTTCAAAGGCACGACGACGGAGGAAGAGCCAAAGGGGCTCTTCCGTAAAGTAAAAGGATTGTTCCAAAGGTCGGACGGTCAAGAGAAAGAGGCCGAAGAAATTCATATACCGAACACCGTGATCAATCATAATGTCTTTTCGTTAAGGGTTCCTGCAAATCCAGCAAACTTGGATGAGCTTAAGCAGAATTTCTTAAACCAGTTACTTCGTTTCCAGATGAAATGGGGCAGCTCGACGCTTCGTGAAAGGTCTTATGTGGACCAATCATTCTTTCTAGAAGAAAAACTCCGCTTTTTCCTGCAGCGTTTTCCTGATACATTTCTTGTTTTATATAAACCTATCTTTCTATTGAAAAATGCTCCGATCGAAGTCGATGTCATTTTGCTTACGCCGGTGGATGTGTGGTGCATCACCTTTCTGGAAGCGGAAGAGGATGCAGCCTTTATTGGATCGAGCGATCGGTTTTGGCTACGGCGGCATCATAAGTATCCGGACAAAAAAGTTCTCAATCCTTTCTTGGCCGTTAACCGGATGGGAAGTATTGTTTCCCAGTTATTTGAACTGTATGAAGTGAATCTACCGATAAAAAAAGTGGTCCTTTCGCGGAGTGGCTATATGGATTACCCGGAGACTCCATACGACATTGATTTATTGGATAAGCGGACTTTTCCGGAATGGTTTGACAGGATGCGGTCGATATCTTCCCCGCTTAAGGCGCAGCAGCTAAAAGGGGCACAGGCTCTCTTGGATTATTGCCAAACGACTTCAAGCATACGTCCGGAATGGGATGCCAATCAACAACAGGATTCATAATCGTTGGAGGGGATCGTTAGCCTCATAAACGGAGCGGATGCATTCCCTTATGCAACCACTGGCCCCTCATTCCAGGTGGTTCGGAAATGACTATGTAAGAGGTGTTCAGAAACGGCTAATCGAATGAATTGCTTTCTTATTTTTTTGTATGATGTCTGCAATCACCTATCAAGTGAACCGCTCTCCTTAAATAAATGATTGAATTTTTTATAAGCGGGTAAATTAATTTATCTATTCATTTTATTGAAAAATTATTTTTACATACCTTCAAGGGCCTAAGGAACTGATGGGAAAGAGCTCCCTTGAGCTACGGGAGTCGATGACATCTCAATCTTTTAAAGCATCGACCGTACTTCCTGACTGCATGATGGAAAGGTGTAAATGAAGAACGTGGACTCTATTTCAAGGTAAAGTGAGAGCCGTTTAGAATTTTCGATCCTCCAAAGGTCAGGCAGATGGAGAAAATGTCGGGATGAATGAGGTAGAAGTAGGGGTCCTGAAGGAGAAATTTCGGGTCATGTTCAAGGGTAGTCAATGCTTATCCTTTTCGAAATGATTCCTTTGTACTTGTTTTATGGGTATAATCGTTTTATAGTACTTGACGAAGAAACCATATTTCAACTAAAATTTAATTTATGGCTATTGTTAGATTGCTCAATAGCTATTTTTTATTTTCTTATCATAATGATGTTTTATTGCGGGATTAGTTCCGATGCACGTATACATGCAGCTACGCCAACAGGCGGGTTCTTTAATAAACATTAGGTAGTGGTATTACATACACTAGGTGAACGTACTTACATTTGTATGATTAAGCGAGGAAATCGAAGGTGAGCCAGTTGGAACATTTAATAGGTCAGGAGTGGGATATATCCCCTGCTGGAGGAGCTACGGGAGAAGCGTTCATTGCCGAGAAAGATGGGCAAAAGCTGTTCCTGAAACGAAATTCATCGCCATTTTTAGCTGTTCTTTCGGCCGAGGGCATTGTTCCAAAATTAGTGTGGACAAAACGCCTCGCAAATGGGGATGTGATTACGGCCCAGCATTGGATGGAAGGTAGGGAGCTAACTCAAGCAGAAATGGCCAAAGAGAGGGTTGCCAAACTGCTTCAGAAAATACATCAATCCGACCCTTTATTAAGCATGCTTAAAAGGCTTGGTAAAAGTCCTTTACGGCCTGAAAGTATACTTACAGACATAGAAAACGGTTTATCTTTAGAGGTGAATAACCTAATGATCATCAAGCAGGCCATTCAATTTCTAGAGAACAATCTACTGTTGATTGAATGCGATGAGAATGTCGTGTGCCATTGCGACGTGAACCATAATAATTGGCTTATGACCGAAACCGACGGATTGTTTTTAATTGATTGGGATGCTCCGGTCATTGGTGATCCAGCCATCGATCTTGGCATGCTATTGTATTCTTATGTGCCACGCGGTGAATGGGAACAATGGTTAGCCCGTTACGGTAAAAAGCTGGATGCGGGATTGGAAATGAGGATGAAATGGCACACAGTTTCCCAACTCGTGCTTTCCATCCAGTGGCATCATAGTAGAGAGCGGTACGAGGAAAGAAATGATTTACTGATGAAACTAGAATCCCTATTAATGGACGGTTAATTAAATTGATCGATGTCATCAATCCATTGGGACAAATCGTCCTGATGGGAATTGATATGTGCCTCTAAATCCGAGGCTCCGATGCCTGTCTGGCTATATTCGTAAATTTCTTTTAGTATCGTTTTTACATTTTGATCGATATCGGCATTGACCATCAATGATTTGACAAGCCTTTCAACTTGTTCATATTCGGCGACGGAACCGCAGCAGTCCGTGTTTTGGTTGTATAAAATGTCTTTTAACAGATGTAATTGGTTTTCATGGGAAAGCGGCATATTATCGCTCCTTTCTAATTATGAAATCAACTGGATCCCTAAAGATTTTTTTGCTGTTCTCTTGATTATGGTGTGTGTTGCAAAAAGTTTTATACATGATAATCGCAGAGACTGCCGCCTGGATGGCCGGCAGTTTTTTTGTTTAATGAGGGAATGGAGCAGTCCGATTACGAGAAAATGAACTTGCAGGAATCCATAATCTCGTGTTATGGTTTGAACGATTATATTATAAATAGGGGTGTCATCATGCGTTTAAGAAATAAACCTTGGGCTGAAGACCGTTTGAATGAATATCCGCAATATGTGATTCAGCAGCCAGTGAGCCATAAAGGTAAATGGCATGAAGTATTCGGTAACGATAATCCGTTATATATTGAAGTAGGTACGGGAAAAGGCCGTTTTATTACAGAAATGGCAAAAGCCCATCCTGATGTGAATTTCATTGGAATTGAAGTATATAGAAGTGTAATCGTTGCGGCACTCGATTTGCTTATTGAAGCGGATGTGCCAAACTTAAAGCTGTTGAACGTGGATGCAGCCAATTTAGCAGATTACTTTGCAAAAGGTGACGTGGACCGCGTTTATTTGAACTTCTCCGATCCATGGCCGAAATCGCGTCACGCGAAGCGCCGGTTAACGTATAAGACCTTCCTTGAAACGTATGAAAGCATTCTTCCGGATCAAGGGGAAATCCACTTTAAAACGGATAACCAAGGTCTGTTCGAGTCATCCTTGAAGAGCATTTCCGAGTATGGCATGCTGTTGAAATATGTGAGTCTTGATTTGCATAACAGTGATTTCGAAGGCAATATCATGACGGAATACGAAGAGAAGTTCTCAAGTAAAGGCAATGTGATCTACCGTTTAGAAGCAAAATACCGGTAACGTGCAAAAAAAACCAGGCGATGGGCGTCTGGTTTTTTTGTTTGGAGTAGCCTTTATTGGAAAGTAGTGATCACTCCGTATCTTTTCAACTTTTGATAGATGTTCGATCGGCTGATGCCAAGTAATTGTGCAGCTTCTGTCTTATTTCCTTTTGTTTGTGCGAGAGCTTCAAGTAAAATTTCTTTTTCGGTATCTTCAATTTGTTTCTTTGGGAAAAGGGTCTTGGTTGGATAAGATGGGTTTAGTGTGTTTTGGTTTGGCTGCGGGGTAGTGGTTTCTAATTGGATATGGTAGTCGGTTATCCAGTTTTCTGAACAAAAGTGATAGGCACGTTCTAACACATTTTCAAGCTGTGCACATTGCCTGGCCAATTATATTTTTGTAGCTTCTGAAAGGCATCCGTCGTTACACCGATGACGCCTTTAGGATTATAGCGCTGAAATTTTTGCATGAAATGCTCACATAAAATCGGTATGTCTTCCAGTCTTTTTCGGAGTGGAGGGATTTCAAGTTGGATGACATTGAGCCGGTAATAGAGATCTTCCCGAAATTTCCCTTCTTTAATGAGTTGGAGGAGGTTCCGGTTGGTCGATGCGAGAATCCGAACATCGGATTTGCGTGTTTTAGTGCCGCCGACGCGCTCATACTCTTTTTCCTGTAATACGCGTAGAAGCTTTACCTGAAGGGATAGCGGCATTTCACCAATCTCATCAAGCAAGAGAGTGCCACCTTCCGCAAGCATTACCTGCTGGAAAGTAGGGGCACCTTTTAGGTGTCTTGTTTTTTTCTGGGAAAGAGTTACATGTTATCAATTTCAATAAATGGGAGCAGATGTTAAACTGAAGGGTGAGGAGGGGATAAAATGGAAACTTTACAAATAGGGGAAATCAAATTAACATGGCTGAATGGTGGCGTGACCCACCTGGATGGTGGAGCGATGTTCGGTGTCGTACCGAAACCACTGTGGTCCAAGAAATATCCGGTCAATGAAAATAACCAGATTGAATTGCGGACAGATCCGATACTCGTTCAAGTGAACGGATTAAATATGTTGATAGACTCCGGGATCGGGAATGGAAAGCTGAACGACAAACAGAAACGGAATTTTGGCGTGACGGATGAGTCCGGGCTCATAGAGGATTTAGGTCGGCTCGGGATCAAACCAAATGAAATCGATTACATTCTAATGACCCACCTACATTTCGACCATGCCTGTGGGTTGACTAAGCCTGAAGGAGATTCACTGGTCCCGGTTTTCGAACGTGCCGAAATCATCACGACCCAAATCGAATGGGATGAAATGCAGCAACCCAATATCCGCTCAAAAAGTACATACTGGAAGGAAAACTGGGAGGCGATTGCCCACCTTGTCCGTCCTTTTGAAGGAGAACGTGAAATCACGGAAGGCATTAAAATGATTCATACCGGCGGACATAGTGATGGACATGCCATCATCCTGGTTGAAGACGGTAAGGACAAGCTGATCCATTTAGCCGATATCATGCCAACGCACGCCCATGCGAATGTCCTGTGGGTACTGGCTTATGACGACTACCCAATGACTTCGATCTCGGCAAAGGAAAAGTGGATGAAATATGGTCTGGAGAACGGGGCCTGGTACAGCTTTTATCATGATGCCCAGTATTGTGCCATCAAGTGGGATGAAACGGGTAAAGAGGTAAAGGATGAAGTGAAACGGAAACGGTAAGTCATAGAAAAAGGAGGCGATTTGGGTCGCCTCCTTTTTTTGTTCAATCATGTTGTGCATTCAATTCCAATATCGTCCCGGTAGTAGCATCTGCAATGAATTCAAATTGTTCGCGGTTACCATCGGTATTTCTAGTGATGCCGCCTTTATATACTTGGTAGTCCAAATCATTTTTTTGATAGGTTTCGGGTTTCATTAAAATCCAAGATCCATATATACTTCCATCTTTTCTGACTGTTTCCTTCACCTGCGCCAATACTTTGTCAGGAGAAGGCGTATTTGTTTGATTCAAAATTTGTTTTGTAGCATAGCCTGTAGCGAAGCCGGCTGCTGCCCCCAATAGAAACGTTTTCCAATTCATGAATTTCTCCTCCATTGCTTTTTATTACTCACTCTATCTAGTATACATAAGAAGTCTTTCTTTGACTAACGATTTGAAATTTTACCCATTTGCTGATAAATTAAAACATGCTAGGTGGTAACTATCGTCTAAGTTAGGTAAAATAGATAGGAAATCAAAGTAGTTAAGGGGTAGAGATATGGATCAAGAGACTTTAACACTATTTAAAACATTGACGGAATTACCAGGGGCTTCAGGAAATGAGCATGCCGTGCGTAATTTTATGAGAAGTGAGCTTGAAAAATATTCAGATGAAATCGTTCAGGACCGCCTTGGAAGTATCTTTGGCGTAAAAAGAGGAAATGAAGAAGGCCCAACTGTAATGGTGGCTGGACATATGGACGAAGTGGGCTTCATGGTCACTTCTGTTACGGAAAATGGCATGATCCGCTTCCAAACACTTGGAGGTTGGTGGAGTCAGGTTCTTTTGGCACAACGAGTGGAAATTATTACGGACAACGGGCCGGTAATCGGGGTCATTGGTTCCATACCTCCGCATTTGCTTGATGAATCGCAGCGTTCGAAACCTATGGATATCAAGAATATGTTGATAGATATCGGTGCGGATGACCAGGAGGATGTGAAGCGGATCGGGGTTAAGCCTGGTCAGCAGATTGTTCCGATTTGCCCTTTCACGCCGATGGCCAACGAAAAGAAAATCCTTGCTAAAGCATGGGATAATCGCTATGGTTGCGGTCTTGCGATTGAACTATTGAAGGATTTGAAGGATGAAAAATTACAGAATATTTTATATTCGGGTGCGACGGTTCAGGAAGAAGTGGGATTACGGGGTGCCCAAACGGCTGCACATATGATCAAACCGGATATCTTCTTCGCCTTGGATGCAAGCCCGGCAAATGATATGTCCGGCAATAAAAGTGAATTTGGACAGCTGGGTAAAGGTGCATTATTGCGTATTTTAGACCGGACGATGGTCACACATCGCGGAATGAGGGAATTCATCCTCGATACGGCCGAATCCAATGATATTCCTTATCAATATTTTGTTTCTCAAGGCGGAACGGATGCAGGAAAGGTCCACATTGCCAATGATGGGATTCCAAGCGGCGTGATTGGGATTTGCTCACGTTACATTCATACCCATGCATCGATGATCCATATTGATGATTATGCGGCTGCCCGTGAATTGATTGGGAAGTTGGTCCGCGCTTGCGATAAAACGACATTTGAGACATTGAAGAATAACGGATGATAATGAAAGCTGAAATGGAGGGGACACCCTTCCATCAGCTTTTTTTGCATAGAGGGAAGGGCATACATATGAAAATTGTAGTAGGCAGTACAAACCCGGCGAAAGTGCAGGCCGTGATTAACATCTATAAAGAAGCAGAAGTCATCTCGCTACAGGTGGAAAGTGGGGTTTCGGAACAACCATTTTCAGATGAAGAGACCATGAACGGGGCTGTGAACCGGGCCAGAAATTGCTTGCTTGAAAAGGGGGCCGATATCGGAATCGGTCTCGAAGGTGGCGTGGTTAAAATGGAACGCGGCTTATTCGTATGCAACTGGGGGGCAATGGCCACGAAGGATGGCGATATCTTCATTGCCGGAGGCGCGAGAATTCCCCTCCCCGGAATGATTGCGGATCGCTTGGAAAACGGGGAAGAGCTCGGTCCGATTATGGACGATTTCACCAAGAAAGCGAATATCCGCAAGAAAGAAGGGGCTATCGGGGTATTTACGAATGAACGGATTACCCGTGCCGATATGTTCGGAAATATCATGGAAATGCTTGCGGGGCAGTATGAATATAAGAAAAACCATCAATAAAAGAGACTGTCAGAACAAAGCAGAAACAGACAGGATTTAGGATATCGGTGCTGATAATATAGAAAACAAGGGAGGGGAAAGCCATATGGGGTGGGTAGAATCCATTCAGAAGGCCCTTGACTATATAGAGGAGCATTTAATCGACGACTTGACCATCGAGAACATTTCTAGTCAGGCGAATGCATCAGCCTTTCATTTTCAGCGGACGTTCACCATCTTGACGGACATTTCCGTTGGAGAATACATCAGGCGCCGTAGATTGACATTGGCTGCCCAGGAACTTGTAAGCACCAATGGCAAGGTCATTGATGTAGCCTATAAATATGGCTATGACACTCCCGAGGCTTTTTCAAAAGCTTTTCGGCGGCAGCATGGAGTACCTCCTAGCGAAGCCCGAAAGTATATGGGAAAGCTGACATTCTATGAACGCCTGGTTATCCAGGTGCTTCTAAAAGGGGCGGAACCGATGAAGTATAATATCGTGGAAAGAGATTCTTTTCGAGTGGTCGGTATCAAGCGGGAGTTTTCACTAGAGAACGAAGAAAATCTGATAGGAATCCCGAAGCTTTGGGACGAAGTGAACTCGGATGGTACCAGCAATCGGTTAGGAAAATTGAATAACGGCCGAATCAAAGGGTTGCTAGGGATATGTGTCGATTCCCCTGAAGATGAGCGGAATTCAATCGATTATTGGGTGGCCACGGAGTATGACGGAAGCGTCCCAAAAGATTATTCTGGCTTGACGATACCTGCATCCAAGTGGGTTGTGTTCGAGGTCAGTGGACCGATGCCCGAGGCGATGCAAAAGGTTTGGAAACACATCTTTTCCGAATGGTTTCCGGCAAGCGGACATGAACATGCAGGAACACCGGAAATGGAAGTGTACGTTGAAGATGATGCTTCAGCCGCAGATTATTACTCCGAGATATGGATCCCTATTAAGAGATAAAGGATGGGCTTGTAGGCAAAGACTGTGTCCCACAAGCTTTTTTTATACATGTAAAAAGCACTCCATAAGAGTGCCCAGACTGTAGATAAACTCGATGAAAATCGACTTTGCCTACAGTTTTTTTTGTTTTAAAATAGAAGTATTAAAACTTGGAGTGATGAGGATGCTTTCGAAACATAATT